>JAZNAE010000057.1:0-30274 GCA_045586385.1 Lachnospiraceae bacterium | reverse complement strand
GACATTCTGCCAATAAAATGCCGAGCCCGGCACATAAATAACAACCGGAGTATTTTTTGTCCTGTCACAAGGTAGCACAAGTTGAATATACAGCGAAATACCATCTCTGTTTATATACTCAATATCCGGAATATACTCCATTGATCTATTATCGCAACTGATATTCAGAGTTATCATACCTTCAGATTTAACATCGCTTTTAGGAAACTGTTCCCTTGGAATATTGATAGGTTGTATCATACGAGTTCCTCCATAATATCTTTTTCAGTTACTAACCACAATAAATCTCTATTGCTTTTGCCGCAAATACAGCCGTTCCGTTTCCGGCTGCTTTATCGATATTTTCAGTAAATTCCCCTCCGGCAGCATACATTGCACCCAGTCCTTTCAAAATCTCATTGGAACATGTATAAAAATGCTCTGAAATATAATTCTGCAGTTTTTTAACCTGACACTGCACTTCCTCACTCTCCGGTTGCTTATCTTTCATTTTTCCAAACTCTACAAAAATATGCATGAGATTTTGCCAATCCATTTTTTGAGTGTCTGAAGACTGATTGCTTGTTTTTTCTTCATATTCCTTATATTCTTGTGTGTTTCCCCACTGCTGTTTCGCCCTAGCGGCATACTCGTCCATTTTCGTTGTATCAAATACATTAAAATCCATGATATTCACTCCTGTTCCTTTTATTTTTCGGGCGAAATTAATCAGATTTTCAAGATGCTCTTTTTTTATTGTAAGCAACTCAATTTGCTGCTCCAATGCTTTTTCTTTATTAAAATTGGGAGCATCAATAATCGTCTTAATTTCCTTTAAAGGGAATTCAAGCTCTTTAAACAGTAAAATCTGTTGTAACCTTTCCATTGCCGTATCGTCATACAGCCGATATCCCGCCTCCGTATATTCCGCAGGCGGCAGGAGTCCTATGGTATCATAATATTGCAGAGTGCGTATACTCACTCCGGTCAATTTGCTCACTTCATTTACTGTCATCATTGGCTTTTATCTCCTTCCGATATGTATATTCTAAACTATAACGTAACGTAGGAGTCAATACTTTTTTATCATGTGATTTAAAGATACATTACAAATCTTATTATATAGGTTGCCAAGAAAGTAAAACATATCACTACTAATTTCCCTGCTGAAGTCACCAGCGGAAATGGCAAAAATAATCACAGCACTGCTTACCTAAGCAATGCTGTGATCAAAGCAAGAATTTCTCAAACATATAATTGAACCTTATTATATCAACTGCTCCCGATTTTGCCTGTTATATAAGAATCGTCTGACTTCCATAATTTTTGTAGAATCAGCATCATTGATTACCACATAATAAATAATAAAATTTTTTACATAAATACGATAATACTTGTACCGCCTTTCCCTTACAGAGTGATATGGTTCAAATGCTTCTGCAACAGGTAATCTTTCCATTATTGCTTGTTCAACCGCATCTAACAAATCATTTGCTGCTTTTACATTATGCAGTGTTTCCGATATATATGTCACTTTTTGCTTTAAATCCTCATAAAACAAAGGTAGATACCTTAATCTATATTGTGTATCAGCCATTTACTCTCCTTCTAAGATTTGAAAAAACTTCTTCATGCGTATATCTTTTTTCATTCTCCAATGCAGCTCTATCCGCCTCATCTAATGAGGCTTCAACACCATCTGTGAGTCTGGAATATGCCTCTAAGCTTAATACGACCATTGCACCGTATCCGTTCTTTGTTAAATATACCGGTTCTCCTCCTCCAACTGCCTTTTCAATATCAGTAAATTTATTTCTCAAATCAGAAACTGGTCTTATCTGTATCATGCGCAACTCCTTATCCACATTTTATCACAATTTTATCTTTCCGATTTAATTATAACCCGTTTTTACCTTTTTATCAATCACCAATAAATGCTCACTCTTTCCACGGTCTTCCTTTCACCAACCAACCTCTTTGTTCCCAATATGCCCTGTCTGCCTCACCAGAAGCCATATCCGCCTTCTGAAGCATCCGCATCAGCATAAATATCGCTTTTGTCTTTAATCCTACTTTCACATTCTTTTTCTTTAATACTTTATTCGCAATCTTTGTAGTATCACGTTCTATTTTTTGCTTTTTCTTATCACTTACTCCGTTCCAATTCATAGCCTGAATGCAAATGCCGTATGGCACTATGTATGGAATCCCCCAATAGAACAAAGCATCTGTTATATCCTTAACCGCTTTTTTTGCGCCGTTTCCTGCTGCTGTCGAAACTACAATCGCTTTTTTACTAAACATACATTTTCGCGGTCTGTGTGACATCCAGTAATTAAATGTCAAATCAATAAAATTCTTCATCGGTGCAGATGCCCTAAGGCAATAGGTTGGCGTTGTAAAAATCAAAACATCTGCTGCTTCTACCTCCGTCATAATTTTATTTTTCTCTTCATAGAACGGACACTTTGTAACATCATCTATGCATGTATAACAGCCTGTGCAAAAATGATTCAAATCCCTGGGAAGAAAAAATTCTACAATATCTTCTTCCCTACCGATTTTATTTGCTATCATTCTACCAATGTTATAGGTACTTCCCTTATGATTTTGTCCGTGTATCATTACAATTTTCATCGTCTTTACTCCTTATACATTCTGTTAAATTGTTTGATATGCTTTTCTAACATACGCATTGCTTCTGCCTCTCTTTCGGGCTCTCTGTCGCACACAGTTAAAAGCAAATACATCGGGGCATAAAAATGCAATGCCATAATTTGCTCATCTTCCTTTTTCATCTGTCCTTGCAACATCATCATTTGAAGTAATCCGCTCTGATATTTTAAAGGATCATTGAAATATTGATTTGAAAATAACTCTGCAAGCTCTTTGTTGGAAAACTGCTCGATTGTAAGCATCTTTCTAAATTTACATTCGTACTCATCATGCAAAAAGAAATGAAATAATCCCATCCCCATTTTCACCAATTCATCTTCTGTAACCTTAGAAAAAAAATTAAAATCAACTTGAAAATCACTTCCATTAAACTTAAGAAGGGAGGTTTCTTTATTATACCGGTTCCGCATCTCCTCAAGGATTGCCTCAAATATATCCTGCTTACTTTTATAATGTTTATATAAGGACGGGGCTTTGATTCCTACCCCTTCTGCTATCTGCCCAACATAAACCTTTCCATATCCCTTTTCCGAAAATAAGGTTAATGCAACATCTAAGATTTTTTTCTTTGTATCCATACCCTCCTCCTTGGCTAATTCTGATTAGCCTTATTATAAGCTAATTCTAATTAGCTGTCAAGTCAAAAAAAGAACCACAGTAATTGTGGTTCTAAATTAATTGTTCAACTACAGGGACATCCTTTTTCCCATAAAGCCTTCAGCATCTGAAAATCCCATTTTTTCATACAACTTTTTACCTTGGGATGACGCATGAAGTCTTGCAAACATACAGCCTTCGTTTTTTATCTCTTCCATGATGAAATCCAGAAGTTTTGATGCAATCCCCTGTTTGCGGAATTCATTTTTTGTATAAACATTTGTAATATAAGCAACTTTTCCTGATGTATTGGAAAAGCTGGGTGGATACTGAAAAAAGCACACGCCTGCAGTACCGATAATACATTCATCTTCCGTTGCAAGCCAAACAATCAATGTTTGATCCGTTATACCTGCCAAAAAATATCTTTCCAGTTCCTCATCAATATTGTTGTCTGCATAACAGCCCTCATCGATAAGCTGTTTTTTCCTTAATTCTACCAACTGCTTAACATCTTCTATCGTTGCTTTGCGGTAATTCATTTTTTCCTCCCATATACTTCGCTATCCATTATCAATTCAAGTACTCTGTTCTCTCTTTCCATCATCCCTTTAAACGTTTGCACATATTCTTTCTCTTTATGATCAGCAGTTTTGTTCACATCAATTGCATGCTCCGGCAGCACAAACTCCAGCACAAACTGTTCTTCTTCCTCATAAGCCTCCAACTGTGCTCCCACGTTTTCCTCTTCTACCTCGCACAAGTAGTAGTAATTATCTTGAATAAAAATATCCTCAAATCTCCCCTTCTCGATCCTGCGGACATATCCATATTCCGTAATGGTTTCCGGTTTTACCACAAGACCGCTTTCTTCCCGCACTTCACGAATCAGGGTTTCCTCATTGCTTTCCCCCTGCTCCATACCACCGCCGGGCAGTTTATAATAATCATATTTTAAGCTGTGCATCATGGCAATTTTGCCGTCTTTTATAATAATTCCCCTCACGGAAGGTCTTTTGCCGACCGTGCCGTTTTCCTTGTAATTCTTTTTATCAATTGTAAATAAGTTCTTCATTTTCTCACTTCTCTATCATTTCATATTTTCGACACAGCTTAATCACATCTAAGTACTGTTCCAACTCTGTTTCCATAACATTCATCTTACTTAAGTAGGACTTTGCCACAACATCACTTTTTTCATTGATAAGGCAAAAGGTTCTTGCAATGTCATAGAGTATAGGACCATAGCATACATTCATAAAATCAATTACAACGTATTCTCCCTCTTTTGTGATTAAAATGTTCCCAAAATGAAAATCCCCATGGAGTAACTGCTCACCGTCGGGTAACATTTGAATTTTATGAAAAATATCTTCATCCTCTATATTTTTACCTGCAAATATTCCCCGGATAAAGTCTTTGTACGAAAGAAGCTTTCCCGGTTTTTTTGCCAAAATTGCTTTTTGCACTAAAACTGCTTTTTCCAAATATTCATCTATATGTTCTTGATCGTCCAGCATCCGGTCCAACAATGAAACTCCATCTATCTTCTCATAAATGATTCCGTTCCGGTTGTCTATCAGCACCAATTCATAAGGTTTGGGGACACGTATCCCCAGTCTGTACATTTCCTTTGCATTGCCATATTCCAGTTCCACATATTCCCTGGGATAGCCTTCTACGAAAAGCTTACAAACTTTTCCCTCCCCGTATTCATAAACCTCTGCTGTGTTTCCTGTTCCGATAATCTTCATTTCTTACCTCAATGCTTCCGAAAGCATCTCTGCACTTTCCTTAATAAAAGAAGTAATTACCTCTTCTGTACAATAAACATAATTGCTTATAGCTATCTCTCTTTTTTCTTTATAAAGTTCTTCCAAAACTGCTCTTTTCTGTCTTTCTATATCTTCTGCATTAATACAGTCTGTAATATCATACGCCTTTCCTTGGGATATCAAATTCACTATTTCACCCATATTCGGACTGTTCTGATATAGCCACTGGTCACTTCCATATGCTTCATCTCCATAGATATGATAGATTTCCGCAACATTATCACCTTCTATATTGGCATTTCTGAAGGGTGTCCATATTTTTATATCATTCAATCTGTCTGTCAGGATGTGAATGCAATAGCCTGCCAGAAAATCCCTGTTTGCATCTGTCTTATGCTCATCCCAAAAAGTAAGTATATTCTTTTCCCACTTATCGCTTTCAAGGGTAATCCCCCACTTGGGACCACAATTCCATAAGTGACTTTTTTCCTTTAATTTAGGCGTATAATCCTTGTGAAAATGAACTGCATCAGGTGCCAGTGCTCCCAACATAAAGTCACCTTTATTATTTATCCATTTATAACTGTTAAGTAGCCGATATGCCACTTCCAAATGTATCATTGCATAAGCCACGTTGTCCTTCTCCTTTCTAAAATCTCCTAATCAATCCTCTATTGACTATACCACATTTCTCGACATTTGACATCTTTATTCCTCATATCTATAATGTTTTTAGAAAGAAAACATATAGGAGCACCTTATGTCAAACATCATTGAAATCACTGACTTTTCGGCACCGGAATTAGACATTTATGCAAGATATTCTGAATCCCAGCTTGCCCATATCTATGAACCGAAAAAGGGACTTTTCATTGCTGAAAGTCCCATCGTTATTGAACGTGCTTTAAATAGCGGCTATATTCCTGTGTCTTTTTTGATTGAGCATACACAGATGAAAGGCCTTGCAAAAGAACTGATAGACCGCTGCCCGGATGTACCCGTTTATACTGCAGCATTTGATGTATTGACCAAACTTACGGGATTTCAATTAACCAGAGGTATGCTGTGTGCTATGTATCGCAAAGATTATCCATCCGTAGAAGAAGTCTGCACCGGTGCACGTCGCATTGCTGTCTTAGAAGATGTGGTAAATCCTACCAATGTAGGCGCTATCTTCCGTTCTGCTGCCGCCCTTAATATGGATGCTGTTTTACTTACCCCTGCATGCAGTGACCCTTTATATCGCCGTGCCATCAGAGTCAGTATGGGGACCGTCTTTCAGGTGCCATGGACTTATCTTGGTAGCAAAACCGATGACTCACAAGCGCCTTACGTCGATACCTTAAAGGAACTTGGCTTTAAAACTGCTGCCATGGCCTTATCTGACACTTCTGTCAGCATTGACCATCCTGCCCTTGTCACGGAGGAAAAACTTGCAATCATTCTCGGCACCGAAGGCGACGGGCTAGCTGCAAGCACTATCACCGACTGCGATTATACGGTTAAAATTCCCATGTCCCATGGCGTTGACTCCTTGAATGTGGCGGCTGCCAGTGCCGTTGCTTTCTGGCAGTTAGGTAAGCATTAACCCCATTCCCATTTAAACGGAATACTTGTTTTTTAGTTTATAAACGCCTATCATCATATCTATAAACATCCATCCGTATAGCACAAGGATCGTTCCCCAAAATATTCTGTATGCCATGATAAACTGTTTTGTAAAATCAAATATGTTGATTATATTGGGAACAGCAATCAATAGAAAGACAACAAGTATCGGGATAAACCGACTCCACACAATACTTTTCAGCATTTCTAATCTTGATGCATTATCACTGAATATCTCTCCTTCTGCTTCACTGGTGTCTTTCGCCGGTCTTCTAAAATAACTATAACAATTCATATCCTGCATATATTCCCAACCATAATCACGATACATCTGGAAAAAGTCTTCTTTTTCTTCTTTACTCTTAGGATTAAAATCTAATCGGTAAATCACATCTTCCGGCTCGGTTTTTTCGAAAAAATAGAAACATGGTGCAATTACTTTTTTAAATCGATAGCCATCATTACTTTTCTTTCTTAAAAATTCCTCTTCTTTCTCATAATCTGTTAACGTAAAAAAATGAAGTTCCATTTTACTATTCTTAGCCATAATACATTTCTCCTATACTGTTCTTATACAATCTTTCAATACGCTTCAACTCTAAATCCAAGATTTCCCTACCCAAGGCTGACATTACATAAAACTTTCTTTTTTCTTCTTCTCTCGTGAAGGTGATTAAACCATCTTTCTCCATTTTAGATAATGTACCATACATAGTTCCCGGACTGATTGTCACCTCTCCTTTTGTCATTTCTTTTACTTTCTTACCAATGTCATATCCATGCATTTCTTCCTTTAAACAGAACAAAATATAAAACCCTGTCTCTGTCATTGGACAATAAATTTTCTTTACTCTCTCTTCCATTATTTCTCCTCTTTTACATACTATTGCATCTCGATACATCGAACTTCGATACAGTTACTATATCGCACCTCGATATAAATGTCAACACATAAAATAAAAAACTTCTAAAAAGTTTTCACTTCTTAGAAGTTTCTGTCTATTTTTTATCTGCACGTGCTTTCCCTTTAAATACTGCTGTTTATCCCCAAAATATGTTTCTCCATGCCGGCTTTCAATTCCGGCATCTCTTCTTCAATATGCGAAAGATACGTGATTACCATTTTTTGTTCCGGAAGTACATAGCACTTTTGTTTCCATTTTCCGTTAATGCTAAATCCGTCACGGTATTTCCATATAAAATATCCGTAGCCGCCTTCCCTGTTCATTTGCCTGATTCCGGTTGCCTCTTTTACATATGTTTCCGACAATATCCGTTTTCCTTCATACATCCCACCATGATAAAGCAAAAGTCCGATTTTACTAAGTTCATTTACCGATAATTCCATACCGGATGCACCGTAAAAATAACTGTCCGGGCATCGCATAAAAACCGGATCTTCAATACTGAGTGGTTTAAAAAGTTTACGGTTTAAATATTCGTACAGGTCTTCCTTTACCGCACAAGCTGTTACCACTCCCGCCAGATACGCTGAAACATTGCTATAATCAAATATCCGTTCCTTAGGATTTTCCAGCTTATAATTCAAAGAATCTAACAGCCAGCTTTCTCCTTCGGGCCTGAAGGGATAGCCTGCTACTGACATAGTCAAAAGGCGTTCGGTGTTAATTTTCGCATATGTTTCTATTTGCTCTTTGGATAACCTGCAAATCACATCTTTCGGCAAATATTCCAAAATGGATTTGTTTATATCCAACTCCCCCTCATCTACCGCCATTCCTACGGCAATGGAAGTAATAGTTTTGGTGGCGGAATATATGGGATAGTGGTTTTTAGTTGTATCACCGTAACTGTGTATCAGCTCTCCATCTTTGTAAACTTCCACACCATAAACATTCCAATTATTTCTTTTGATATCGTTAACAAATGCTTCAAAGTTCATTGTTTTTTAGCTCCATCTCATCCATCATCTGCACAAAGCCATACTTTTCATATAATCCACGCCCCATTTCGGTTGCCTCTAAATAGATCTGTGTGATGCCTTTCTTCCTTGCATCCTTTACAAGCAAATCCAACGTTTTCATGGCAATGCGCTTTCGGCGGTATTCCGGCGAAGTGTACATATTCATAATGTAAGCCTTCTTTCCGCTTGGATTATGATAAGTTGGCATTATCTGATAATAGCTGACACCACCGGCACCGATAAATTTATCACCATCGTATACCAAATACGCTGTATGCTCGCCGGACTCTATGGCTCTCGTATAATACTCATAGGACTCTTTCTCAATAGTTGACATATCTATATCATCTGTAAGTTTATTTGCCGCACGGAGAACTATACTTCTCGTTCGTACCAATTCGTCTATATCATCCGGCGTGGCCTTTTTATATCTGTAGCAACCGATTTGTGCAAATAACACCGGTGTAATCTCCGGATAAGTTAAGTTCTCAGGCAATGCATCAAATTCTTTTACTTCTGCCATCTCGCTGTTAGGAATTGGTCCAAGTGTCTTGATTTCTGCCATAAAAACACAACCACCACCTATCATGCTATCTTCTCCGGCAGTATAATCGCAAATCCATTTAATATCATATTCTGTAGCGCCGGATTCTTCATATAGTTCACGCTTTGCTGCTTCTAACGGTGTTTCTCCGTCTTCAATATGACCGCCCTGGGTTTCCCATGTGGTACGCTTTTTGTGTCTGCTAAGTAAAATTTTTCCGTTGTATTTGGAGAGTACTACTACAAATATAGGATTTTCTATTGTTTCAGGTTTGTATGTTTTAATAATCATATTTATTCGCAAAAATGCTCATTCATCTATTGAACATTTTTTCTCCTTATGTTATATTGTAATTGAAAAGGAACAATCGTAGTGGTTGACCTTCTTGTTAGGTAAAAAAATCACCCAGTCCGGTCAAGTCGTGGGTGATTTTTTATTATCATTGATGCTTATCTATGTAAGTAAGCAATGCAATCAGAAATATTCCAAAGGATAACAATAATGTTATTGCTTCAAAAGCATTCATCAGCATCACCCCCATTCCTTGCTAGAATGAAGGCCACCACCCATACCCGATTGTCCCCTACAAAAATGCTAACACATATTTACATTTTTGCAAACATGTTTGTGCGTTATTCAAAGCACTTATATTTTCTATAATGCTGCAAGATTTTTTCCAAGCTCATACATCTCATCTATGTATTTACTATTCTTTTCCTTCAAATCATCCAAGGTATCATTATTACAGACTGATATCTGTTTCACCATTTCAATTCCAAGATGTCCGAAATAATGCTCTATAAAGCCTAAGATAACTGTGTTCTCCCGCTCTGTCATGCCGGCCCGCACAGAGAGTCCGATTCCTTTTATCTTTTTCTCTGCAACAAGCACTCTGTTTGGATTGGTATCTCCATAGGGTGTATTTCTATCCCAAAAGGTTTTCAGCTGTCCCGGCACATCCCCCCAATAAGAAGGACTGCCAATTACCACATAATCAGAAGACAAAATATCTGTTACTATTTTTTCCACGTCATCGCTTTGCACGCACTTACCATCAGTATAACATTTCTTACAACCGATACAATAATGAATATCTGCATCTCCCATACAATACCTGACGGTTTCAATATTACTCTCCTGCATTCCTTTAATCATGGAATCAATCAAATACGCTGTACTTCCGTTGTTTCTTGCACTACCGATAATACATGTTACTTTCATTTTGTCTTCTCCTCCCGTATTAGAAAATATTAAAAGCGATTGTATCACTTTTCTATCTTTTGCGCAAGTACTATAATATATCAAAACAATCTAAAAAAGTTGTCTGTGTTTTATCAAAAATAAACACAAACAACTTTTCTTTATTTAACTATATACACTTCTTCATCAGGCTAAGTGCCTCTGCATCTGCTTTGGCAGCTTCATCTATCAACTCACATAGTTTTCGGCGAATCTCTTTTTCAGCTAATCTCTCAAGCATGGCATCCATATCAGAAAAATCACCTAAAAGGTTCCACATCTGTCCCACTTTCTCTACGCTTTTATCAAACGCTTTTGCCACCTGCTCATATTCCTTTTTCTTTACAGAATCTTTCGCAAGACCCTTAAAATAGAATGCTGCATTTGTTCGTCCGTCACTAAGACAAGTCATGGCATCCACCTGACACAACAGTTTTTCAAACAGGAGCGCATAATTTCCGTCTACAGCAAACTCTGTTTCACTTAGCAGTGCCTGTTTCCATGCCTCATACGCTTCTAATCCTTTACTATAACCATATTCGCCTCTTCCGCTTAAAACCTTGATTCCATTTGCAATAATTTCTTTAGCAGAAAGCTTTTCACCACTGATTGGTCCCACACACATAACCGCCTGCGTATCTGTATTTTCCCACCAGTTATCACAAATAAAATATCCACTCTCATCTATTTGAATACCGGCTGCAAATTCGGGATCATCTTGGAAGAAATTCCAGCCTAATAACTCTGCTCCGCCATTTCGATATCCTGTAATAATACACGGTTCCGGAGGTCCGATAATCCCCAGCGCAATGCATGGATATCCCTCATCAATATGCTTTTTTATAAATGCAATAAACTCCTCTTTCTTTGTACTTTTTTCTCTCCCCAAGAATTCGAACTCTCTGCCTAATGCCTTTGCCCCAAATTGATATACTTCATTGGTTTCCTCAAATGTGTGAAAAATGTCTACATTGCTCAAGTCCCAATTTTCTTTATTCCATACCAGACGAAATGCTGCTGCACCGGAAACCATAGCATAATCATATGCAATTTCTTCTCCAAGGTATTCTGCACATGCTTTTAAACAAATGGGATATGCCGTATTACCACCATACGTTCCGTGTGCCACCTTAGGAACACCATACAAAATCGTGCTTTCATTGTTTCTATATACATTTTTGTCCATACTAATATCACTCCTTCGCTCTTTTGACTTCAGGATTCCGACACTGTATACCCCTGCTGTTAACTCCTCTTTTCCTACAATCATTCGCTGTTTTCGAAATTCACTTGGTGCATATCCTGTCACCTTATGAAATGCCCTTGTATAGGTTTCCGGATTTGCAAAACCATACTCATATGCAATCTCAAGAATGGTTTTCTCTGTTTGAATCAGTTCAAGTGCTGAACGCTTTACTTTACGCATCCGTATATATTTTCCCAGTGGATATCCTGTACTCCTACAAAAAATATCTCTTATATGTGCCTGTGAAAAGCCGATACGTTTTTCCAATTCTTCATAATCCGGTTTTGCATCTTTAATCCGGGCTTCGATATAACAAATGATTGCTCTTACACTCGTGAGGTAACTCATAGTCATTCTCCTTGTTTCACATCGCGATGTAAGTAAAGTATAATACACAGATACGATTTCGTCTTGACTTTTTTGAGGATTTATTTTCGCAAAAGAAAAGCAGGTATTGTAACCCTATGGTTAAAATATACCTGCTCTTTTACTTATTCTCTTGTCTAATCAGAAACCAGTCACCCTACAGCTACTCTAACCACTGTATAAATGCGGTTTTATCACTACTATTATATCCTGCATTTCTGTAAAAGTCTAATGTTGACTTACTTTTGGAACCGGTAAGCAGCATCATCTTATAACAGTTATTCTGCTCTGCAATCTCCTTTGCATAATTAAGACACGATGTTGCATACCCTTTTCCACGATATTCCTCATGGGTTACCACATTCTCCACAAAAGCATAAGGACGTACTCCCCTTGTCAAATTGGGAATGATTACACAGACACAGGATGCGATAATTTTCCCTTCAAGCTCATATACAATGAGATGATGATTTGCATCATCTATAATGGTATCCCATGTATTTTGTAAGTGTTCTGATTGCTCAGGAATATCTGACTCATGCAGATGTAAATATAATTCCAGTATTTGATTCAAATCCTCTTTGTTTGCTTCTCTGATCATTTTATGTCTCCACTTCAATAGATTAATCCATGTTTTCGTTTACGAATCCTATTGTCAGATTCAGCATCTCTTCTCCGGCACTACCTGAAAAAGAATGGTCAGCGCCTTCCACTGTTACCAACTGCATATTCGGAAATGTGTCCATAGCTCTTCCGAAATATTTTTCTTTTAATTCCCCTGTTTCTGCCGGATGGACTGTCCCCTGCAGAAGAAGCACCTCTTTATCATAATCTGCCATCATATCATAAATATCAAAAGAAAGAATATCTTCAACAAATATCTTACCTATGTACATGGGTGTATACAAAACATCCGGTATTTCACTTCCTTCCGGATACATCTCCAAAAACTGATCGTGCATCTGGTATGACGGTTCCAAAACAATCAGGCCTTTGACCTCATCAGGTCTTTGCGCCGCAACATAAGTAGATACCAGACCTCCGAAACTGTGTCCCCATAGGAAGAGATTATTACTATCTATCTCAGGTAACGACGAAATAGCATCCAACACAATATTAAGATCAGCCACTTGCGTAAGCACAGACATATCCGTAATGGTTCCATCACTGGCATTTGTACCGTTTCCACCTATAAAATCAAATACAACGCCGGCAATTCCGTTACTTACCAGTTTTTTTGCATACCCCTCCGCCAAAGTATAAGATCCGGGAAAGCCATTTGAAAAAATCACCACAGGAAACGGACCTTCCCCTTCAGGAAGATGTAATTTTCCAAAAATCTTCATATCATCCCTGTAAAAAAATATCTTCTTCTCCGTCGCGGATACTTCAGTTATCTCCATGGGTATCTGAGGCACTTCTTCCCTACCCACCTCCGCGTTGTTTGCTTCTTCTATATTCGCATCCGATGTGCACGCCGAACAGAAAATGAGCATCATAATAGAAAATATTAAAATCAGTTTTTTCATATATTACCACTTTCCCAATAATAGTTTTTTCTATTATATCACCATTACACATTTTTAGCATTATAATAATTGACAGAAAAAACAAATAAAGTTATACTAGAACAAGTGATATAGAACAGATGATTTAGAAAGGAAATTGTATGCCACCAAGAGCAAAATTCACAAAAAAAGAAATCATACTCACGGCAATGGATCTTGTGCGGGAACAAGGGTTGGAGACTGTTACTTCACGCGAATTAGGGAAACGGCTTGGAAGCTCTGCCTGTCCTATCTTTACTGTATTTTCAAATATGGATGAAGTGAAAAATGAAGTAATCATGGAAGCGAAAAGCATCTATAAAGAATATGTTGCAGAAGGTCTAAAGCAAGAGGTTGCCTTCAGAGGTGTTGGCTTTGCATACATACAATTTGCCATAAAAGAACCTAAACTGTTTCAACTCTTATTTATGAGTGAACAATCTAAGCCAACTGATATCGGGCATACTCTGATGGTGATTGATACGAACTATGAAGAAATCCTAAATTCGGTCAAAGAACCGTATGGATTATCGGAGGACGATGCGAAACGCCTGTATCAACATCTATGGGTATATACACATGGAATTGCTTCCTTATGTGCAACAAAAGTTTCTGTTTTTACTGATAAGGAAATAATGACTATGATGTCAGAAATATTTGTCAGTTTACTAAAGGAAATAAAAAGAGGTATTCAATGAAAAAAATAGCAATGTTTACAATGGGCACACGCGGTGATGTGCAGCCATACATCTTTTTGTCAAAAGAATTAATGAAGAACGGTTATGATGTTACGTTAGGCTCACATCCCTGTTGGAAAAAATTGATTGAAGATGCAGGTATCTGTTTTAAACCTATTGGTCCTGATATTGATATAGAAAAAGAAGCCGCTGTCATTAGGGGGAAGGTATCAAATCCGGCACTTAGTATGCTAAAAACGATGAACTTCGTATTTCGTATCATCCAAAACTCTACTCATGAGATATTTGAAGTTTGTCAAGGAATGGATTTAATTATTGTCAGCCATAGCCAGATGGGTGCTACAGAAGCAGAAGTCTTGGGAATTCCTACTGTAAACGTAACCCTTCAGAAAGAAATGATCGGTGAAAAATTAAAGCCTCAGACTTTCAAAGACAAGTTAATTGGCGGCATGATTGCAGGGCAAGTAGCAAAACCATACAACAAAATCAGAAAGGTGTATAACCTGCCTCCAGTAAAATCCGCAGATGAAGTCATGTCAAAAAAACTAAATCTCATTCCCATAAGTAAGTATGTCCTGGAAAGAAATCCCTACTGGGAAGAAAAAAATATTCTTACAGGTTATTGGTATGATGAAGAACCGGAATATACTCCGGATGAACGTTTGATGAAATTCCTATCTGATGGTGATAAACCCGTCATTCTTGCACTTGGGGCAATGTCTTTTGAGGATGAATCGGAAAAAGAAAAACTGGATATGTTTGTTAATGCCTTTCAAAAGATTGGTTGCAGGGCAATTATCCAAGGTTTTCAGAAGACAATGCAAAATTACAAGTTGCCTGAAACGATGATCGCATGCGGAAGCGTTCCTCATAGTTGGTTATTTAAACAGGGCAAATTTGTTATCCATCATTGTGGATTCGGAACATCAGCAGCCACGATGATATATGGAATCCCTTCTATACCGGTTCCCCATGTTTTGGATCAGATGGGATTTGCCATGCAATTAAGTAACATTGATGTTGCAACAAGGCCACTAAAGTCAAAAGACTTAAATGAACAATCCATTATATCTTCTATTGAAGAGATGAATGCAACTTATGATGAGAAAAAGAAAAACGCAGAAATGATCTCTGAAAAAATCCAATCGGAACACGGTGTCGCATATGCAGTTCGATTAATCGAAATGGCAATGCAGGATGAAATATAAATTTGTACTCAAAATATCTAGAAACTTAATATAGGATTTGGTAATATACATATATACTTGAATTTGTGGAGGGACAACTATGGCTAAAGAAACTGATATGAATATTGACTATGAAAAGTTAAGAAAACGACTGGTTGCAAAAGAATTTGCAGTCGGGTTCATGACCGGAACACATGGCGATTTTGGCAATTGCGTTAATGCATATAATGCTACACCTGAACAATTACTATCTATGGCAAGAAGAAATAATATTAACCTTGATAAATACAAAATCAATTAAACAGCAAAAACTTGTTTGTTCAAGTTGTTCAAACAAGTTTTTATTTATCATTTAAAAAACTCCCCAGGATTGTGAAACCCTGAGGAGTTTTGAAGCATATTGGATTGTAATTCTTATCTCTATGATAACTTCCGTTGTCTTACGGAGAGCTGGCCAGAGTTCTCCATGAATGTGGTAGATTCTAGTTCCAACGCTTAAAAACTACAATCTCTGCATCCGAACCGCCATCTCCGTACTCGCAAACCAGCAAATATTTTTCATCAGCAGTTAAACCATAACATCTTGTACTACTTTTCTTTTCAAGTTGATTAATATAATAGGTTTTGTCATTTTCCCAGAATTTTACAAGCTGTCCACAAGGCAACGGAAAGTCCAAATTTACAAAACTCCCTTTGCCTTCATGAAGTTCTTTTACTTCTTCCATATCCACAATTCCTAACTTATTAAATTCCTTGATTAACTGTTCTTTCATGATATTATTCCTCCAAATTGTAATATTTCTAACTAATTTTTTCCATGTTTTTTACCGGGCATAACTCGATATACCCTCTTGTTCCGATCGGTTCTAACTGAATTCGTGGATTCTCATTATTCCAGCAATAGCCAATCTGTTTAGGGTCATATTTCTTGATTGCATCCCACACCTGTCCGATTGCCTCTACAAAATCTTCTTCCTCGAAGGGTTCTCCTTGAAACATGATATACTTGCAACTCGGCAATTCAATTACATCAAATCCTTCCGGGACTTCCCCCGAATAATCCATGGAAACTTCAACTCCCTGCACATATTCCGAAGTATTTGGCTTGATATATTCCTTTGGAAGCCATAAGCATACCGGCTCTCCTCCGATAGATTTAATACTGGTCAACAGTCCCCAAACATCACACCCCACTTCTTCACAATACTTCCAGTACTCTTTTGCTTCCTTACCGCGTTTGA
This sequence comes from Lachnospiraceae bacterium, assembly GCA_045586385.1. Classification (GTDB taxonomy): domain Bacteria; phylum Bacillota; class Clostridia; order Lachnospirales; family Lachnospiraceae; genus Suilimivivens. Next base: position 13,647 of record JAZNAE010000057.1, on the reverse strand, counting down.
TAATCACTTTTCGCTCCGGCTTTTCAATTACTTGAACAAATACACTTTTTACTTCTTTCATAGTTGTATCCTTCCTTATTCTTGCATATTTCACACCATAAGGTTTAAAAAGATAAATCGGCCTCGGACACTTTGAATACTCATAGGGATTACAACCAAACTCCTGATAAAATGCTCTTTGATACCCATCTACACTTTTAAACCCGGCATCCAAAGCAACGTCTAATACTTTAACCGTTTCATCCCGGAGTCTTAATGCTGATTTCGATAGTCGTAATCTCCTGATATATAATGCAGGTGTCATGTCCAGGAATTGAACAAATAACCGATAGGAATACCACGGAGAATACATTGATACCCGGGCTAAATCTGCCATGGTAATATCCTTCTCAATGTTCATTTGAATATAATTCTGTATCCTTTGTACCGCTTCAATATGTTCTATCACCTCATTACCTCCTTGCAATAGCAGTATACAACACAGTAAGAAAACGTTTCTCGACTTTTTTTGCTATTTCAGCCTTTTTTCTTGTAGCATTTTCAAATACTGAAACAGTAGTTTGAGCAACAATCTATTATTGCTTGCAAATCGCTACCACCGTGAGAAGCAAAAACTGCTATATTCATTTGTATATCCTCCACTTTTACAAATTCAAATTCGCTCCGACAAACTGAAATTTTACGGCTTCTTTATCTTTACCAGTTCACCAATCATAGCACCACCAATAATGCACACTGCACCAATTATTTGAACTATCGTCATTTTCTCATTAAGCAAAATTGACGCAAAAACTACTGCCGATAATGGTTCCAGATAGCCACACATAGCTACAGTCTGCACAGGTAATTTGGCAAGTGGCGAAAAGTACAAATAGCATCCTATACCCGTATTTACAATGCCTAGTATTACAATCCACACCCAAGCATTAGAAGGTACCCTCATAACAAATCCTTGCTTGCAACATACAAATACTGCTACTGTCAAAAAACTTACTATAAGCTGTATTACAGAATTTTCCATTCCTGTAATATTCTTCGATTGCTTATTTAATGTTACCATGAAGAAATACATAACTGCCGACATAGCACCACAAATAATACCCCATGCATTGCTAATATCACCGATTACATTACCATTAACAAGTACTATTCCGGCTAACACAATCATAAATCCTATAATCTTCGGTGCAGTAAGCTTCTCTTTGAAAATTAAAAGTGATAATATCATAACAATGACCGGCCCGCAATAATACAGCAGTGATGCTAAACTTACACCTATCTGTTGATATGCCTCGTACAAAAACATCCAACTCGTTCCCATTGCCATTCCTGACAATATAATAAACATGGCATCTTTCTTATGTGTAGCAATATGAAATTTGCCTTTACCCAATAAAAACAAAATCATTAAAAGCATGCTTCCAATAAGTGTTCTTAAAAACACAATCTCATAACTATTCAACGCAATATGACTTGCAACAATGCCATTAAGTCCAAATAGCAATAATGCAGACAGATATTTTATAAATGCTTTCTTATCCATAATAACCTCTTGATTTTTGATATTGAGAAGTATATCATAATACATATCATAACAAAAACGAATATTTGTAATGTTTAAAATTGCATTTTGGAATGGGTGTTATCATGAACATGAATTTACAAAAATACCTCTCTTTTGTGAAAGCAGTAGAATGCGGAAGTTTCACAAAAGCGGCAGAAATTCTTAATTATACACAATCCGGTATCAGCCGAATGATTGCAGACCTTGAAACAGAATGGAATATCACACTTCTAGAACGAAGCAAATACGGAATCAAACCTACAAGCGATGGTATGAAGTTATTACCATATGCTCAAAATCTTTGTGCTGAATTTGATAAACTCCAAATGCAAATAGATGAAATCAACGGACTCGACTCCGGCTTAATTCGCATTGGTACTTTTTCAAGTGTTGCCACACATTGGTTGCCTAACATAATTAAAGAATTCCAAAAAGATTATCCTAACATTGAGTATGAAGTTTTGTTAGGTGACTATACCGAAATCGAAGAGTGGATTCATACAGGCAGAGTCGATTGCGGATTTTTAAGGTTACCAACTCACCAAGAATTTGAAACCATTTTTTTACATCAGGATAAGCTTATGGCAATTATCCCCGAAAATCATTCTTTAAGAGATGTTGACAAATTTCCTGTCTCTGCACTTTGTAATGAACCTTTTATGCTACTCGAAAAAGGAGCCAAAGCGGAAATATCTGAAATATTTGAACGAAACAATCTAACACCAAATGTGAAATTTACAACATGGGATGATTATGCTGTTATGTCAATGGTTGAAAGTGGTCTCGGAATCGCCATATTACCGGAACTAATCTTAAAGCGTGTCCCCTATAAAATCCTATCAAAAGAATTAGATGTTCCTGCTTACCGTGATATAGGTCTTGCATTAAGAAGCAAGAAAAACGCTTCTCTCGCAGTAAAAAAGTTTTTGGACTATCTGAAATATCTCTAATTGTCCAGCAAAAAACTCTACGGCATCCACGCTGTAGAGTTTTATAATATGCGTAAACTTCCAAGTTTATTTTCCCTACAATCTTGAATTTTACTAAACACTTTTGATAAATTCTTCTATAATATTAAGCACTTGATTAGACCAAAATTCTCTGCCACCATGATGAGCATTGTCTATCGCATAGAATGTCGCCTTTTTATTACATTTCACCAGTTTATCATAAAGCATACAGCTTTGACCAAATGGAACAAGCTCATCATTTGTGCCGTGAAATATCAAAATAGGCGGTATTTCTCTAGTAGAATCTATATAATTCATAACAACAGTAGGCCCTGTAAACTCAGGATGCTCAAGAACATTAAGTCTGCCTATTAAGCATCCTTCGGGACTATCAGGCTCAATATGATTTTGCGAGGACAACTCATCATTCATTTTAGTAATATCCGTTGGTCCGTATAAATCAATAATACCCTTTACACTCGAAGATACTTCACTATATATTTCTTCCTCAAATCTATCAATACCTACGGTTAGCCCTGCCATAAGAACAGTATGTCCGCCCGATGAATCCCCCATAAGATACACATTATCGGGATTAAGTCCATATTTATGTGCGTTGATTTTCATAAAGCGAACAGCCGCTTTCGTATCAAGCATCTGTGCCGGAAAGGTCGAAACCTCAGAACCTCTGTACTGAACCATTGCAATCGCAAACCCACGGTTTACAAGTAAGCTGATAGAGGGAATTACACTTTTGACATTCTGCCAATAAAATGCTGAACCCGGCACATAAATAACAAGCGGAGTATTTTTTGTCCTATCACAAGGCAATACAAGTTGAATATATAGCGAAATGCCATCTCTGTTTATATACTCAATATCGGGAATATACTCCATAGTTCTATTATCACAGCTTATATTTAGTGTTATCATACCATCAGTCTTAACATCACTTTTAGGAAACTGTTCCCTCGGAATATTTATAGGTTGTATCATACAAGTACCTCCATAAATCCATATAATCACATGCATTCAGTCTCTTCATTTGGCAAGCACCTTATAAGCCTCTTTATTCTGTTCAAGCAATCTCTTTGAAATCTCTAGCACATTTTCATCCTTAGCTAGTGCACTTTCATCCGCTTTACTAAAATCGATTACCAAATATCTCGGTGCATTGTTCTTAAGTATAACAACTGAGCCCAACTCATCTACTAATCTTGCAACTTTTGAAAAGTTCTGATTTGCTTCTGTAATTGAAACCATTGTATTTGTATCTACTGTCATATAAACACCTCCATCATCTTATATAGATAGTATATCACTTTTTCTAGGATAAATTCAACCTATTTCTATTAAATTTCTTGCATTCCTATAACTATGGATTACTGCGCATCCAAGAAATAATTCGCAGACACTTCGTGTCTTGCTCATCATTTCTTGTCTTCCAATGAATTGCCGCGCAAAAAAAGAACTTCTCGAGTAAACTCGGAAGTTCTTTTTTGCACTGCAATTCGCAGTAATCCTTATCTCTTTGAAAACTGTGGGGCTCTTCTCGCTGCTTTGAGACCGTATTTCTTTCTTTCTTTCATACGAGGGTCTCTTGTTAAGAAACCTGCTTTTTTAAGTACGGGTCTGAAGTCTGCATCAGCCTGAAGTAAAGCTCTTGCGATACCGTGTCTGATAGCACCGGCCTGACCTGTATAACCGCCACCTTTAACGTTAACTAAAACGTCAAACTTTTCAACTGTTTCAGTTGCAACTAAGGGCTGACGAACGATAACCTTTAATGTTTCTAATCCAAAGTAATCGTCAATGTCTCTTTTATTGATTGTGATATTTCCTTTACCGGGTACTAAATATACTCTGGCAATTGATTTTTTTCTTCTACCTGTTCCGTAGCATTTTGCTGCTTTAGCCATCTTTTATTTTCTCCTTTCAGTCCCTTGATTAAAATGTTAATACTTCGGGTTTCTGAGCTGCCTGCTGATGCTCAGGACCTGCATATACATGAAGCTTTGTGTACATCTGTCTTCCTAAAGGTCCTTTGGGAAGCATGCCCTTAACAGCAAGCTCGATAACCTTTTCAGGTTTCTTTGCCATCATTTCTCTTAATGTGGTTTCTTTCATTCCACCAACATAATCGGAGTGATGATAGTAAATCTTCTGATCTAATTTCTTACCTGTTACTTTAACCTTTTCTGCGTTTACAACGATTACATAATCACCTGTATCGATGTGAGGAGTAAAGATTGCTTTATTCTTACCTCTTAAAACTTTAGCCACTTCGGAAGCTAAACGTCCAAGTGTCATATCTGTAGCGTCTACTACATACCATTTTCTTTCGATGGTAGCAGGACTAGCCATAAATGTTTTCATTGTATTACCTCCATTAAACTTATCTATGTGCATCGCACAAGGTTTCCTCTTGGTATTTCTCCTTCATAAGCACAGATGTCCGGGCCGTACTCACAAATTTAAATACCGTATTAGGTACTCTATTTATAATGCTCTGCCGGGGCTATTGGCCTAGCATTACCAAACTTCGCCATACTGCAATATTATATTATACGCATCCGCGTGTGTCAACTACCTTTTTCAAAATTTCTCACAAAAATTCCCAGCTTCAAAAGAATACTTCACAAGGGTAAGGCCGCAAGCCGGAGCAGTCGGTCCCGCCGCTTGCCTGTCTCTTTCATTTAAGATATCCAAAACATGCGCAGGTGGGTAACTTCCTCTTCCCACTTCCATTAATGTACCTGCTATAATTCTTACCATGTTATATAAAAAGCCGGTTCCACATACGCGGATAATGATCTCTTCATCTTCTTTTTCAATCTGTATATCTAAGATTGTACGCACAGTACTTTCCACATCTGCTGCCGTTGCACAGAAACTTTTAAAGTCATGTTCACCTACTAAATACGCCGCACCTTTTCTCATAAGTTCCACGTTGAGAGGCACATAGGTAAAATGCTGGTAGAGGCGTTTTGTGGGCAGCGGAAATTCTCTATTTATAATCCGGTATTCATAGGTCTTTTCGCTGCTACAATGTCTGGGATGGAAATCCATAGGCACTTCCATGGATTTTTGAACCCTAATATCCTCCGGCAAACGCTGATTCAGTGCATATGAGATTTTTTCTGCAGGAATTCTTGCATCTGTATCAAACACTGCCACGTTACAAAGTGCATGCACACCGGAATCCGTTCTGCTTGCACCAATCACCTGAATATCTTCAGATAATAAGTTGCTCAAGGCTTTATTCAATTCTCCCTCAATGGTTCTGCCGTTTTGCTGTAACTGCCATCCGCAGTACGCCGTTCCGTCATAAGCCACCACAAGCAAAACTCGTTTCATCTTCGTTTCCTCATCTATTTTGCAAGATGTCCTTCATTTTAACATGGTTTAAAACAAAATCTTTCCAATCACAATACAAGCAAGTAAGTATCCCCAGCAAACCAAATAGGCAAGCCGGTCTCTTTTCTGATAAATAAGAGGTTTCATTTTGGTCCTGAAGTCTCCTCCGCGGTAGCATCTTGCTTCCATAGCTGTTGCAAGATCATTAGCCCTTCTGAATGCTGATATGAACAGCGGTACTAACAAAGGCACAAGACTTTTTGCTTTTTTAATCAAATTACCACTTTCAAAATCTGCACCACGGGCAATCTGTGCTTTCATAATTTTATCTGTTTCTTCCAATAAAATAGGAATAAACCGAAGTGCAATAGACATCATCATTGAAATTTCATGTACCGGCACTTTCACTTTTTTTAGCGGATTTAAAAGTTTCTCTAATCCGTCTGTCAATTGGTTCGGTGTTGTGGTGAGTGTCATAACCGATGATCCCATAATTAGGAACACTAAGCGGATTGCCATAAATGCCGCCAGGTAAATACCTTCCTTGGTAACTTTTATCTTCCATACGGAAAACACCACTTCACCGGGTGTTAAAAACAAATTGAATACCACTGCAATCAGTAAAAGAAATACAATGGCCTTCATTCCCCGTACCATAAATTTAAAGGGTACTTTAGAAAGTTTGATTACCATAAGCAGAAACAGCGCTGCCACGACATAACCTATGAAATTGTCTACAACAAAAAGGGAAATAATAAATATCAGCGTTGCCACCAGCTTTACCCGCGGGTCTAAGCGGTGAATTACGGAATCTGTCTGATAATATTGTCCCAGTGTAATATCTCTTAACATCGTTTTCCTTTTCTATCACTCAAAGCCTTTTATTTGCTTTTGATTGCCTTTAAAATTGCATCTTTCGCCTCATCTATGGTTGTAATATCAGTATCCACGGATAAGCCTTTCTGTTTTAATGTCTGCATGATATAAGTAATCTGAGGTGCTGAAAGTCCAACCTTCTCCAATTCCTTATAATGTCTAAATACCTCTTTTGGTTCATCATCATAAAGAATCCTGCTTTTGTTCATGACAATAATTCGATCCACATACTTTGCCACGTCTTCCATACTGTGTGAAACCAGAATAACTGTCATACCGGTTTCTTCCCGCAGCTTTGCAATCTGATCCAGAATCTCATCTCTTCCTTTGGGATCCAGTCCTGCCGTAGGTTCATCCAAAATAAGTACTTCGGGTTTCATTGCTAGAACTCCGGCAATTGCCACACGCCGCTTTTGTCCGCCGGATAAATCAAAGGGCGACTGATAGAAGTACTCATCTTCAATTCCCACCTGTTTTAATGCCGCATAGGCACGCAGTTCCACTTCTTTCTTGGATAGTCCCAAGTTCTTAGGTCCAAAACAAACATCGGAAAACACATCGATTTCAAACAATTGATGCTCCGGATACTGAAATACAAGTCCAACCTTGCTTCTTAGTTCCTTCTTATTATAATCCTCGTCATTAATATCCGCACCGTTATAATAAATGGCACCGGAAGTAGGCTTTAACAAGCCGTTTAAATGCTGCACAAGGGTAGACTTTCCCGAACCGGTATGTCCAATCAACCCGATAAACTGTCCATCGGGAATTACCAGATTAATATCTGTAAGTGCCGGAAATGCCATGGCAGTATCTTCTTCATATATATGATTTACATGGTCTAAAATAATTGACATTTCATCCTCCGCTTACAATCCTAATGCCTCTACCAATTCTTCCTTTGTCAATATGCCGTTAGGAAGCGGCAATCCGCTTTTTTTGAGTTCATGGGCAAGAAGGGTCACCTGCGGCACATCCAGACGAAGACTCTTTAATTTTTCTACCTGTGAGAAGATTTCCCTTGGAGTTCCTTCCATTGCCACTTTTCCGTTATCCATCACAAACACCTTGTTTGCATAGATAATTTCTTCCATATAATGTGTAATCAGTACAACTGTTATATTCTCGACGTCATTAAGTGCACGTACAGCACGGATTACTTCTTTTCGTCCGTTAGGATCAAGCATGGCCGTAGGTTCATCAAGCACGATACACTTTGGATGCATGGCAATGACACCGGCGATAGACACTCTCTGCTTTTGCCCGCCGGAAAGTTTGTTGGGCGAATGCTTGCGAAATTCATACATTCCCACAGCCCTCAGACTTTCTTCCATACGTTCCCAAATCTCTTTGGTTGGCACACCTAAATTTTCCGGCCCGAAACCTACATCTTCCTCTACAATCTGCCCGATAATCTGATTGTCCGGATTCTGAAACACCATTCCGGCACTTTGTCTGATATCCCAAAGTTTGTCTTCATCGGAGGTATCCATACCGTCCACCCACACAGTTCCCTCCGTAGGATATAAAATCGCATTAATATGTTTAGCCAACGTAGATTTTCCGGAACCGTTATGCCCCAAAATAGCCACGAAATCCCCCTGCTTAATATCTAAGGTTACTTCGTCCACTGCACGGGTAATTCCCTCTACATTGCCTTCTTCGTCTCTTCTGATATATTCAAATACAAGGTTATCGGTCTTTACAATTCCCATGTTCTTCTCCTTGTTCCAGGATATGCTCAAAGCCTTGTTTCTCAAAATTCAACCTGCCATTTATTGTACTAGATATCGCTTTTATTTGCAATAGAATATCACTTGCAACCCATTCATTTGGAATTTATAGCGAAATGTTGTATAATAGTAAAATCAAACTAAAATACTAACATGTATATATATGAGGTAACCTATGCAGAAACTATTAAAGCCTTTGGGGTTCCTGCTTCTGATGATTCTGTTATGCTCTGTTATTGTGAGGGTTTTATCAGGACAGGAAACACTTACAGAATATGCTGAAAAAAATCCTGAGCTTGCCTATGCCACACCGGAAAAGCAACCGGAAAAAACATCGGAAGAATCTTCTACACCTGAAGCGTTGCAGACATCCATGCCAGAGGCATTACAGACCCCCACACCGGAAAATCAACACCCGGATGAAACAAAAAACACACCCTCTACGGATGTAGAAGTCTTTACTCCCCTTGCAAAAGAATCAGAAAACAGTAACCACTATGCAGAGGGCTTTTTTTACCAGGATTTAAGCTATGAGGTCATTACTGCGATTACAGGTATTTCCTATCCCGTATCGGAAGATATTGTCCCTACACTTTCCCTTGAAGCAGTGAATATTGTTTCTGATGATGAAGTAAATGCACTTGCTATATCGTATGATGATTTGTGTTATATGAACGTACTTCACTACGACTTTAACGGTGATGTCCAAATTGGAGAACTGATTTGTAATAAAGGAATTGCACAAGATTTAATAGAAATTTTCCATGAGCTTTATTTAAATGAATATCAAATTGAAAGGATTAGGCTGATTGATGAATATAATGGAGATGACGTGGCTTCCATGCTGGATAACAATACTTCCTGTTTCAATTACAGGGTCGTGGACGGTACAACTTCTTTAAGCAAGCATGCCATCGGCTGTGCCATTGATATTAACCCTTTCTATAACCCATACGTAGTATTTAACAAGAATGTCACCGGCGAGACATATATTTCCCCGGAAGGAAGTGAAATTTACGCCGACCGCTCACAAAACTTTCCTTATAAAATAGATGAAAATGATTTATGCTACAAATTATTTAAAGAACGTGGCTTTGTATGGGGCGGCGACTGGAATTCCTGCAAGGACTACCAGCATTTTCAAAAAGTTGTGAACTAATAAAAGATTACAAACTGTTACAATAAAAATCCCGTAGGTCTGTGAAGACTTACGGGATTTTAAATACTTATTAAACTAACTCAAGAACAACCTGCATTGCTCCGTCACCTTTACGCTGGCCAATCTTTACGATTCTTGTGTAACCACCGTTACGGCTTGCATATTTAACACCATATTCATCAAAGATTTTTGCAACTAAATCTACTTCTTTAGTAGCTTTCTTTCTTCCTGCTGCTGTAGCAGGCACTTCAGTTACAGTGTATAAAACTTTGATCATTTTTCTTCTGGCATTCATTCTGGAAGGTAAATCTTTCTTAACCTGTTTCTTAACAGTTTCGTACTTAGTAACCTTCTTGCCGTCAACAACTTCTTTTACTCTCTTGCCATCTTTGTCCTTCATAGGAACTTTAGCTTCTACTTCAACCATTTCGAAGTTGTCTTTTTCTTTTACACCAAGTGCAATCAGTCCGTCAACGATTTTCTGAACTTCTTTTGCTCTTGCTTCTGTAGTTACGATTTTTCCATTGTAGATGAGGCTTGTTACCAAGCTTCTAAGCATTGCTTTTCTCTGGTCAGATGTTCTGCCAAGTTTTCTGTATTTTGCCATTGTAGGCTCCTTTCCAAAGGAGAATCATCTCCTCTTCTCATTTGGGACATTCCTGTCCGCTGTGATACATCCGGCCACGCGCTTTGGTCTTACTTGCCGAATGCAGTTACATGCTCCGAATCACTTCGGATGCCATTCATGAGAACGCACGGATACTCTTCGGTTTTACTCCGTTGCATTACACATCTGAAGAATAATTATTTTATTCTTCACTGGGGTTAAGCTGTAATCCCAGTTCTTTTAACTTAGCAAGTACTTCTTCTAAGGACTTACGACCAAGGTTACGAACCTTCATCATGTCTTCAGAAGTCTTGTTTGTTAACTCTTCAACAGTATTGATACCTGCTCTCTTCAAGCAGTTGTAAGAACGAACAGATAATTCTAATTCGTCGATACTCATTTCCAATACTTTCTCTTTTTCATCTTCTTCCTTTTCTACCATAACTTCTGCAGTCTTGGCATTTTCAGACAAGTCGATGAACAGGCTTAAGTGTTCGCTAAGTACTTTTGCAGCTAAGCTAACCGCTTCATCGGGAACTAAAGTTCCGTTTGTATAAACATCCAGTGTCAACTTATCAAAGTCTGTAATCTGACCAACACGGGTGTTTTCTACGGTCACGTTAACTCTTTCGACAGGTGTGTAGATAGAATCTACTGCAATTACACCAATCGGCAAATCATCATTTTTATTCTTATCGGCACTTACATAGCCTCTGCCCTTTGTGATAGTAAGTTCAATATATAATTTCGCATTCTTACCATTTAATGTTGCAATAGTAACATCAGGGTTTAAAATTTCAATATCCTGGTCTACCTGGATATCGGAAGCTTTTACAACGCCTTCACCTTCAAACTCAATATATGCGCTCTTAGGTTCATTTGTATCGCTGTTATTTCTGATAGCAAGGCTCTTGATATTCATAATGATTTCAGTAACGTCTTCTTTAACGCCTTCAATAGAACTGAATTCATGAAGAACACCTTCGATTTTAACCTGGCTTACTGCTGCACCGGGTAAGGATGAAAGCATAATTCTTCTAAGAGAATTACCAAGTGTGATACCATATCCTCTTTCAAGAGGTTCTACCACAAATCTGCCATATTTTTTGTCATCAGAGATTTCTGCCACCTCAATATTTGGTCTTTCAAAATCAAACACTGCAAATACCCTCCTTTACGAACGATTAATAACGCTACTATGTGAACCTTTGTGTTCCACAAAGCATCCTTCGCTACAGGCTTACGCCTTACGCTCATGATGTACATTCGCCAAATCCATGTGCTATTATGCAAGCATACAGCACATGCACTTGGCTCATTAGTTCACATATTATTTGGAATATAATTCGACGATAAGCATTTCGTTTACAGGAACATCAATCATTTCTCTTGTAGGAAGATTCTTAATTGTTCCTTTTAATGCTTCCTGATCTACATCCATCCATTCAGGCACTAATCTTCCGCCTGTTACTTCAAGGATATCTTTATATCTCTGTAAAGATTTGGATTTTTCTCTGATTTCGATAACATCGCCTGCCTTAATAAGATAGGAAGGAATGTTTACCTGCTTGCCGTTTACTAAAACGTGCTTATGTCCAACAATCTGTCTAGCTTCTCTTCTGGTTCTTGCGAATCTCATTCTGAATACAACGCTGTCAAGTCTTGTTTCAAGCATAACCATAAGGTTTTCACCGGTCATACCTTTCATTCTGTCAGCTTTTTCATAATAGTTTCTGAAAGGTTTTTCAAGAACACCATAGATGAATTTTGCTTTCTGTTTTTCACGAAGCTGAAGACCGTATTCACTAACCTTCTTGCCTGCTCTTGCATTTGTTCTGTTAGACTTCTTATCATATCCTAAAAATACAGGATCAAGATTAAGAGATCTACATCTTTTTAACACGGGAACTCTGTTTACTGCCATTTTAATTTCCTCCTGATATTGTTTACAGCGCCTTGCGCCTTCTTCCAACTTTTATTTTTGTTTCAACACTTTGGAAGAACAGCTTTGCTGTTCTTCATACGCGAAACTTAGATTTTGTTTGCGAAGCAGCCGTTGCTGCGAGCATTACTAAATCTTTTCGCGTTATACTCTACGACGCTTAGGGGGACGACATCCGTTATGAGGAACGGGTGTTACGTCTCTGATACTGGTAACTTCCAGACCACAAGCTGATAATGCACGGATTGCTGCTTCACGTCCTGAACCGGGTCCTTTAACAAATACATCTACTGTCTTAAGTCCATGTACAAGCGCTGCCTTAGTAGCTGTTTCAGCTGCCATCTGTGCTGCATATGGAGTAGATTTCCTTGAACCTCTAAAACCAAGACCACCTGCACTTGCCCAGCTTAATGCGTTTCCTTCAGCATCTGTTAATGTAACGATTGTGTTGTTAAAGGAAGACTGGATATGTGCCTGTCCGCGTTCAACGTTTTTCTTGACACGTTTCTTTGTCACTTTTTTGGTAACTTTCTTTGCTGCCATTTAAACTAACCTACTTTCTCAATAATTAATAATTTTCTGTTTCTGTGCAGATATTCTGCTTATGCAAATAGTTTGCATTTCCTATCTGCAAAAGTGCTTTTCATTATGCTGCAAAAAGCTTATTTCTTCTTGCCTGCAACGGTACGCTTAGGACCTTTTCTGGTTCTTGCGTTTGTCTTTGTCTTCTGACCACGTACAGGGAGTCCTTTTCTATGACGGATTCCTCTGTAGCATCCGATTTCCTGAAGTCTCTTGATGTTAAGAGCAACTTCTCTTCTTAAATCACCTTCAACCATGTAGTCTGCATCGATAACTTCACTGATTCTCTTAACTTCTTCGTCAGTAAGTTCTCTAACACGAGTGTCAGGATTAACCTTTGCTGCTTCAAGAATCTTAGTAGCACTTACTCTACCAATTCCATAAACATAAGTCAAACCAATTTCTACACGTTTTTCTCTCGGTAAGTCAACACCTGCAATACGAGCCATTTACGTTTCCTCCATTTTCTTTACTGGCAGAATCAAGCGTTTTCGCTTATCTGCATTTGTATGCACATGCATACTTGATACTAATTGATTGAGGCACTGGTCTATGCCCAACCGGACGTTTCCGATCTTTCTACCCTATAGGTAGTACCCACCAGGGTAGTATCAACAAGTAATCACTAAGGCTCCTTGGAACTATTTATTATCATAAATCAGCACGGTTTCTTTATCAAACCACGCTGCAGCCGCTTACATAATAAATGGACAAGAACCCTTCTGCTTAGCGCAGTGGATTATCCTTGTCTCTGTTTGTGTTTCGGATTCTCGCAGATTACTCTGATACGTCCTTTTCTCTTAATGATTTTGCACTTTTCGCAAATCGGTTTTACTGATGATCTAACCTTCATGTTAAACCCTCCTTTCAAAAAAGA
>JAZNAE010000056.1:0-3015 GCA_045586385.1 Lachnospiraceae bacterium | reverse complement strand
TGTAAGTGGTAAACTAAATCCAGCAGATTTTGGCAATTAATTTCCAGCAATTATCAAACCTCACTGAGATGGTGTATACTGTCATCCGGAGGTGAAGAAAGGATGATTGATTGGATGATTTATACCAAAATTCATGAGCTTAAAAATAATGGGCTCAGAAAAACACAGGTTGCACGAAGATTGAATATTAACAGAGAAACAGTCAGCACCTACTGGGATATGTCCCCCGGTGAATACGCAGCCAAAGAGGCTGCATCGAAGAAACGCAAGAAAAAGGCTGACGAGTACAAAGAGTTTGTACTTGAATGTCTCACGAAATATCCGGATATGTCTGCAGCGCAGATTTATGACTGGATTAAGGAACGGACATGCTTGGAAACATTAGATTTCCAGAAACGAGCTTTTCGTAGCTATGTGCAGGCAATTCGTGAGGAATACGATATCAAAAAGCCTGTATCATCAAGGCAGTATGAAGCCGTGGAAGAACTGCCGATGGGACAACAGGCACAGGTGGATATGGGCGAAATAAGCCTGGAAACGGCTCTTGGAAGAAAGAGAAAGGTCTATTGTTTTGCAATGGTGCTTGTCCATTCCAGATATAAGTTTATTCTGTGGCAGGAACGCCCGTTTACAACAGATACTTTTAAAACAGCTCACATGAAGGCCTTTGAATTCTATGGGGGAAGACCAAGGGAAATCGTTTATGATCAGGACAAGATACTTGCGGTCAGTGAAAATCATGGAGATATCATTTATACGGAAGGTTTTCAAAGCTATGTAGATGAAGTGAAATTTGAAGTATTTCTGTGTCACGGTGCGGATCCGGAATCCAAGGGAAAAATTGAAAATGTAGTAAAGTATGCAAAGCATGGTTTCGCCCAGCACCGGATATTCAGAGACATAGACAGTTTTAATGCAGACTGTATTGCCTGGTTAGAAAGAACCGGAAACGCCGAAGAACACGGCACAACAAAAAAGATACCGGCGGAAGTATTCGCCCTCGAAAAGGAATATCTTACACCAGTATCTAATCACAGTTTCTGTGCTGCTACAGAAAGTATAACCTATCATGTTAGAAAAGACAACATCGTTTTATATAAAGGGAACCGTTACCGTGTACCCAAAGGGACTTACTGTCCTGGCAAAAAGGTTTATATGGTAGTGGAAAATGAAACCATCTCCATTACAGATAGTCTGACCGGTGAAATATATGCTACCCACCCATTGTGTCACGATAAAGGAAAACTGATTGGACAGAAACGTGTGGAACGGGATAAAAGTAAAACGCTTCTGGAGCAGGAACGTCTCATTCGGGAATTGTTTGAAAATGATGAACTGGTACAGCCTTTTCTGGAACATATCCATGAAGCAAAACCTCGCTACTATCGTGACCAGTTAGGTGTAATCCGCAGATTATTTGAAGAATGGAATGCTGATGCTGTAAAGCGCGGTCTCCGATACTGCACAGAGAAGGAACTTTACTCTGCCGGCGATTTAAAATCAAGCATAATCTATCTGGAGCAGGTGCTTTCTGACAAGCAGAAAATAAAAAAGAATACAGGGCCGGTACTCCCGGAAAAATATCGTGGGAATCACGTGGAAGTCAGAGATTTAAGCGTTTACGAGAATGCAATGGAAAGGAGTGCCGCAAATGGATAATCTACAGGAGATCAAGGCATATGCAACTACACTTAGCCTGGTACATACAAAGAATGAATTGGAGAAACTGATTCATGAGGCAGAAAGAAAAGAAGTAAGCTACACAGAGTTTTTGAAAGACATCCTTGGCAGTGAAATCCGCCATCGTCAGGATAGGGCAAAAGAAAGAAGGATTAAGGAGGCTGGTTTTCCTTATCATAAATATTTAAAGGATTTCGATTTGACGTTTTGTCAGTCTATAACGAAAAAACAACTGAATCAGTTGTCGGAACTAAACTGGATTGATGGTATTTACAATCTTATACTCTCTGGTCCACCCGGTGTAGGAAAAACACATCTGGCCATTGCACTTGCTTATAAGGCGTGCGAAGAAGGATATAAAGCCAGTTATACAACCATGCAGTCACTGATGCAGACACTTCGGACGCACGAAATAGACCGTCGAAGTAAAGCGAAAATGAACCGGATACAGAAATCAAACCTGCTGGTGGTGGATGAAGTAGGATATCTTCCCATTACATCTACAGAGGGTAATCTATTCTTTCAGCTGATATCCGAGCTACAGGAACAGACATCCATTATCATTACTACCAACAAGGGATTTGAAGAATGGGCTGAATTTTTGGATGACGCAGCACTGGCAACCGCCATTCTGGACAGACTGTCCTACCGCTGTGACCGCATTCAGATGTCCGGCAAGAGTTATCGTTTGGAAAATCGCAAATCATTTTTGAGCAAAGGAGATGCCACAGATGAAATTTAATAAATATTTACCTTTGGAAACAAGAGAATTTCTAGAAAAACAGTACAAGGAATATATCAGAGAAACCCCTATGACCAAGAAAGAGCAACGTGTCTTAAGAGACTGGGTAAAAGATGGCCATAGCGTTTATGAAAATGCATCTCTCACATTTTCTGAGGGAGGCGTTCCTGTTGAGTTTCTGACAGTATGGCGTGATGAAGAATATATCCGCCAGCACACGAAAGGAATGAGCCCGGAAGAAACAAGAAAATTTGCCATGGATTATTATGGTTGGGATGATGACGAATCTGAAGCAGACCAAGAAAGTCTAGCGGAAGCCTTAAAGAGAATGGAAGAAATAGAACTTCCGTTCCAATAGAAAAATGCCCACGGAGCAATCCGTGGGTGTATATAAAATGCTGGTGCTTAATTGCCAAAAAATGCTGGAAATTAATTGCCATTTTTTGCTGGAAAGTACTTGCCGTTTACAAAAGGATGGCGATGTATTATTTGATGACTGTTACAGCTGCAATATGTGGTTTGTTTGTATGATTGAAACACGATTTGAGAGGTGGCGAAGCACTTATATGCTTAACTGCTTAATCACCCACTAA
>JAZNAE010000055.1:0-44564 GCA_045586385.1 Lachnospiraceae bacterium | reverse complement strand
GTCCTCATCTGCCAAAGTAAATACATGAGGTAATTCCTGTTCAATTGACGTGATGCAACGAGGATTTTTACATTTGAAAACGTTGCGGATTTCTCTTGGCAGGAACAATTCTTTTTTGGATACGATTTCTCCGTCCTGAATTACATTTACGGTAATGTTATGGTCGATTACAGCCAGCACATCCAGATCTAAAAGATTCACATCACATTCTACCTTCAGGATGTCCTTTTTTCCCATTTTGTTACTTTTTGCATTTTTGATAATGGCAACGGTACAATCCTGTTTATCAAGCTGTAAGTGATGATAGACGGATAGGCTTTTGCCGGCTTTGATATGGTCTAAAACGAAACCTTCTTCGATTTTTCCTACGTTTAACATGTTGCTACCTCCTTAATCTACATGAATGTCAAGCAGTGTCAGAATCAGTGCCATCCGTACATAAACACCGTACTGTACTTGTCTGAAATAAGCGGCTCTTGGGTCATCATCCACTTCTACGGAAATTTCATTTACTCTGGGAAGGGGATGTAAAATGAGCATATCTTCTTTGGCAAGTTCCATTTTTGCCTTGTCCAGAATATAGAAATCTTTTAAGCGGACATAATCTTCTTCGTTGAAGAAACGTTCCCGCTGTACTCTTGTCATATATAAGAAGTCAAGTGTCGGCATTACTTCTTCCAGACGGATTACTTCCTCGTAGGGGATGTTTTTATCTTTTAACATATCTGTGATATAATCAGGAACTTTTAGCTCCACAGGAGAGATAAAGATAAACTTAATTCCTTCGTAGCGGACCAACGCATTAATTAAAGAGTGAACAGTACGGCCGAATTTTAAGTCTCCGCAAAGTCCGATGGTAAAATTGGAGAGAGTTCCTTTTAAAGAACGGATGGTAAGCAAGTCGGTAAGAGTCTGTGTGGGATGCTGATGTCCACCATCGCCGGCATTGATAACTGGAATCGTGGAACGGCTTGCGGCAACCATCGGTGCACCTTCCTTGGGATGGCGCATGGCGCAGATGTCTGCAAAGCAGGAGATGGTACGGATGGTATCCGAGACACTTTCTCCTTTGGCAGCAGAAGAGGAATTTGCATCAGAAAATCCCAGAACACTTCCGCCAAGGCTTAGCATGGCAGATTCAAAACTAAGGCGCGTACGTGTGCTTGGCTCATAAAAACAGGATGCAAGCTTTTTGCCCGCACAGGCATGTGCATACTTGTCCATATTATTTTCAATGTCGTTTGCCAAATCAAACAGGCGGTCCAATTCCTCCGTGCTAAAATCAAGAGGACTCATTAAATGTCTCATTGTTTATAATCTCCTTTTCTTTATGATTTCCAAAAAAATCGAAGAGAAAAAATCTCTTCGACTTTAAATGATTCATGATATATAGGTTAATAAATCTTCAACAGGTTTACGTCTGGGAGCCACAGGTGCTTCGTCGGCATAACCAATAGGAATAAGAGCGGTGATTTCCTGGGATTCGGGAATGTTTAAAAGAGAAGCAACCTTTGCTTCGTCAAAAATTCCCATAATAACGGTTCCAAGTCCCTTTTCATGCGCTGCAAGGCAAAAACTTTGAGCAGCAATACCGGCATCAAACATTTGCCAGGAATCTCCTTTGGCAGTAGTAAAAGAACCGTCTCTTTCATAGCCGCAACGACCTTTTATATAGGTGAGAGCAATTAACATAGGAGCATTTTCAATAATGACGCCATTGCCGGGGAACATTTCGGTACATTCTCTTGCAATGCGGTTTTTCAGTTCGCCTTCCACTGCAATATAGCGGGCAATCTGTGTATGCTTCCAACTGGGAGCATAAGAAGCTGTTTCAATGATTTCATTAAGAAGAGCATGGTCAACAGGGGTATCCTTGTATTTGCGGATGCTTCTGCGGCCTCTGATACAATCGTTAGCTGTCATTTTCACTCCTATCTGCCTGAAAGAAACAGGCGAATTGCATTTTTATTATCATAGCATAGAAGAACATTTCTTTCAATTGTCAAAAAGAAAAAATATTTGAAAAAAAAGGGAGAATACTTTACATGATGACCTGAAATTTAGTATACTACGAAATAGGATATTATGTGTAAGGAATTGCTGAAGGAGGAACGATTATGGCAACAGAGTTTGTAGAGAGAAAGAGATGGCTGTTTTTTGGACTTCCATTTACTTTTACTAAATATTATGTAAAGGAAAATACGCTTACCATTAAGAGCGGATTTTTCAAAATTGTAGAAAATGACTGTTATATGTATAAAATTGTAGATGTAGAATTGACGACATCATTATTCGAAAGAATGTTTAAGTTGGGAACTGTTGTATGTCATACAGGAGATACCACCCATCCGAGACTTACTCTTGTGCACATTAAAAATGCACGGGCAATTAAGGATTTTATTTTAGAGACATCAGAAGCAGCCAGATTAAAAAGACGGACAATTAATACATTGGACATCAGTGCAGATGCAATTGATGATTTAGACGGCATGCTGGATTCATAATTAAAAAGGCAGGGCGGTATGAGAACTCATACCGCTTTATCTGTATGAACAGGGTGTTTGGACTGAAAAGGATACAACAATTTTTCAAATAAAAGACCGGCCATAAACCAGTTGAAAAAATAGTCGAGACGGATTACTTCACGGATATGCCAACGGCTGCGCTTATAGTTCCATGGACAGACTTCTTTTTGCATAAGGAAGCGGCCACTTAAGTATTCACCGATAAAGATACATACGGCATAGATACTTCCCCTTATATAAAAAGGCAATTCTTTCAATAGCCGGAACAAGGGAAGCAGGAAACTGGCGCTTCCGTATATGGGGAACATCCAGAGGGAAGTCTCACCTTTTAATGTAAATTTTCTTTGCCGCAGGGAATGAAGGGAAGTGAATAATATTTCCAGACACCATCCTGCAAGACCACATTTTAAAAAGTTTTTTATTATTGTTTTCATCATAGTATCAGTATTTACGACAAAGGAGAAAATATACTTATGGAAGTGACAAAGGCAGAAAAAACAATGACATATGATGAGGTTTTGGATTATGTAGAGAGTCTGCAGGGATACGGTATTGTGCCGGGACTTACCAATGTTGCTAATCTGTGTGAAAAACTGGGGAATCCACAAAATGATTTACAGTTTGTACATATAGCAGGGACTAATGGAAAAGGCTCCACCCTTGCCTTTATATCCACAATATTAAAAGAGGCAGGCTACCGGGTTGGCAGATATATTTCGCCTACGCTTTTTGAATATCGGGAAAGGTTCCAGATAAATGGCAGAATGATTACAAAAAAAGATTTGTGCCGCCTTATGATGCAGGTAAAGGAAGCCTGTGATTGTCTTGTAAAGGAAGGAAAACCGCATCCCACACCATTTGAGGTGGAAACTGCGCTTAGCTTTTTATTTTTTAAGGAGCAAAAATGTGATTTGGTAGTGCTTGAGACAGGGATGGGCGGAACACTGGATGCAACAAACATCATTCAAAATACATTAGTTGCAGTGATTACATCTGTCAGCATGGATCATATGGGAATGTTGGGAAATAGCCTTGCAGCGATTGCGGAGCAAAAAGCAGGCATTATCAAGCCCGGATGCATCGTGGTGAGTTCCATGCAACAGGCAGAAGTGTATGAAGTGATAGAAGAGAAATGTAGGGAAAAGGGTGCAGTACTTATCTTGGCCAATACAAGAAAGATAAAAAATGTAAAGAGCTCATTGGAGAAGCAAAAAATTACTTATGATATATACGAGAATTTAGAGATTCCGCTGATAGGCAGATATCAAATATGGAACAGCATATTGGCTCTTGAAACGGTTAGGGCACTTGTGGATCTTGGGTATCCGGTTTCAAGAAAAGCAATTTATAAAGGATTAAAAGAAACGAAATGGCCGGGCCGGTTTGATGTACTTTGTAAAAAGCCTTTGTTTATAGCAGATGGTGCGCATAACAGGGATGGAGCTATGCGTCTTGCCCAATCGATAGAGTTTCATTTTACAAATAAGAAAATTATATATATAATGGGAATGTTGAGAGACAAGGAGAAGGAAGAAATTATTAAAATGACCCACTTCTATGCGCAGCAGATATTGACTGTGCCCACGAAAGGAGCAAGGGGAACATCCTCTTATGAACTGGCCTGTGTGGTAAAGGAATATCATGAGAATGTAACAGCACTGGACAGTGTACAGGAGGCCGTAGAACTTAGCTTTTTGATGGCAGATAAAGATACGGTAATTGTAGCATTCGGATCTCTGTCTTATTTGGGTGAACTCATAAAGACAGTGGAAAACAGAGATAAAATCAGGAGTGATTCACATGGTAAATAAAGAGAAAATAAGGGAAGCAGTATTGCTTTTATTAGAAGGAATCGGTGAAGATGTAACAAGGGAAGGACTTGCAGATACGCCGGATCGTGTGGCTAGAATGTATGAAGAGATTTACGGTGGCATGGATGAAGATGCAAAGGAGCATTTGTCCAAAACCTTTACGGCACAAAATAATGAGATGGTGATTGAGAAGGATATTGTATTTTACTCCACCTGCGAACATCACTTGATGCCTTTTTACGGAAAAGCCCATGTGGCTTATATTCCGGACGGGAAGGTAGTAGGACTTAGTAAACTTGCAAGAACGGTAGAGGTTTATGCAAGAAGACCACAGATCCAGGAGCAGATGACAGCACAGATAGCAGATGCTATTATGGAACATTTAAAGCCCAAGGGAGTTATGGTGGTTTTAGAAGCAGAGCATATGTGCATGACCATGCGTGGTGTGAAAAAGCCGGGAAGTCAGACAGTAACTATGGTATCCAGAGGCGTATTTACAGAAGATACGAGACTGCAGGATACATTTCTTAGGGTGATTCGATAAATGAAGCGGATTAATCAAATCTTGGAACTTGATTCCTATCGGAAATATTTGAAGAAGAATGAAAAGGCAGAAGAAGACCGGAAATTCTGTCATCATGATATGGCGCATTTTTTGGATGTGGCGAGAATTGCGATGATACTAAATGAAAAGGAAGCTTACGGCATAGAGGAAGAACTTATTTATGCGGCAGCCATGCTTCATGATATCGGCAGATGGAAGCAGTATAAGGACGGAACACCGCACGAAGAAGCAAGTGCAAAATTGGCACCGGAGATTCTTGCTAAATGTGGATTTAGTCTCGAGGAGATTTCTGTCATTGTGACAGCCATCAGTCATCATCGAAACAGTAAGATCATGGATGGCAAGGATTTAAACGGTCTTTTGTATCGTGCGGACAAGTTGAGCAGGCCATGTTTTTCCTGTAAGGAAGAGAAAAACTGCAATTGGAAGGCAGATAAGAAAAACATGTGTCTTGTTTTATAATGACGGAAAAAGCATAGAAAGCGGGTTGTTTTGCAAGTTGTTTTCTTATGAAAAATAGAAAATGAAAGAAATGTTGCAAGATAGACTTGAAAAGGAGGAATACAGGGTGAAAATCGGCAGTAAAGACTTCGATATAAAAAAGCATACTTACGTAATGGGAATCCTAAACATAACACCTGACTCCTTTTCTGATGGTGGAAACTACCTTCAGATAGATGATGCCCTCTTTCATGTGGATAAGATGATTTCAGAAGGGATGGATATCTTAGATATTGGCGGAGAGTCCACAAGACCCGGATATGAAATGCTTTCGGAAGAGGAAGAAATTGCCAGAATTATACCTGTTATCGAGGCAGTTAAAAGTAGATTTGAAGTTCCGGTTTCACTGGATACCTATAAAAGTAAAGTGGCTACAGCCGGAATAAGAGCAGGTGCAGATATGATAAATGATATTTGGGGCCTGAAATATGATAAGGGAATGGCTGCTGTTATTGCAGATTCGAAGGTTTCCTGTTGTCTGATGCATAACCGCAAGGAAGCGGATTATGGTAACTTCTTGGAAGATGTAGCGGCAGATTTGGCAGAGACGATTCATATCGCCGCAAAAGCAGGAATAGCGGATGATAAAATTATTTTGGACCCGGGAGTGGGTTTTGGCAAAACCTACGAGAACAATTTGGAAATCATGGGTCATATGGAAAGTCTTCATATGTTCGGATATCCTATATTACTTGGAGCCAGCAGGAAGTCCGTCATCGGGTTAACGTTAGATTTACCGGTATCGGAAAGATTGGAAGGTACATTGGTAACAACTGTTATTGCAGTGATGAAAGGCTGCAACTTTGTGCGTGTTCATGATATTAAGGAAAATGTGCGGGCAATTCAGATGACGGAAGCAATTTTGGGAAGAAGGTGAGAGGCATGGATGAAATCAGAATAGATAATCTGGAAGTGTATGCCGGTCATGGTGTTTTTGAAGAAGAAAACAGGAACGGGCAGCCGTTTTTTGTAAGTGCAGTGCTGTATACGGATGTAAGAGAAGCCGGACTAAAAGATGATTTAACTCTGTCCACCCATTACGGAGAGGTTGCTCATTTGATAAATCATTATTTGCGTGAGAATACTTTTAAGTTACTGGAGGCAGCCGCAGAGCATTTGGCAGAAGAGATTTTATTAGCTTTTCCGCTTGTGCGCGCATTGTCGTTAGAAATCAAAAAGCCGCAGGCACCAATCGGCCTCCCTTTTGAGAGTGTTTCCGTGAAAATACATCGTGGATGGAAAAAATCATATTTGAGTATTGGCTCAAATATGGGTGATAAACGCAAGTATTTGGAAGAAGCGATAGATAAGATAAAGAGGGCTTCTAAAATCAGGAAGGTGAAAGTATCTGACTTTTTGGTGACAAAGCCTTACGGCGGTGTAGAGCAGGATGATTTTCTAAATGCAGTAGTGGAAATCGAGACCTTATATACACCCATGGAATTATTGCATTTTCTTCAAAAGACGGAATTAGAGGCGGGAAGAGAGAGAAAGGTTCATTGGGGCCCCAGAACCTTGGATTTGGATATCCTTTTTTATGAGGGTGTGATTTCAGATAGTGAGGAACTGATGATACCGCATCCCGATATGCAGAACCGTGAGTTTGTGCTAAAGCCTTTGGCAGAACTTTGCCCTTATTATGTTCATCCGCTTTTAGGTAAGAGTGTAGTGCAGATGATTAACGAGTTGAAAACGAAGTAGAGGAAGTTGAAAATGGCAAAAGGAAAGAAAAAGCAACCGGTAGGTACGTGTGAGCAGTGTAACAATTATGTGTATGACGAGGATTATGAGTGCTATACCTGTGATATGAGTTTAGATGAGGATGAAATGGCAAAGTTCCTTGCAGATGAGTTCAGGGATTGCCCTTATTATCAGCCGGGGGATGAATATTTGATTGTACGGAAGCAGATGTAAGGAGAAAACAGAGTGGAGATACGTAGGGAAACTATTATGTGGGAATCTCAACCCAACGAAACAAGGAAAATGAGCGCAGAGTTGGGGCGAAACCGAGCATGTGTCCCAACGAAACAAAGAAAGTGAAAGAACAGTTGGGATGAAAACAGGCAAATATCCCAACGAAATGGAAAAAGTGTAGAGAAGATTGGGATAAGAACGAGCAAATATCCCAACGAAATGGAAAAAGTGTAGAAAAAGTTGGGATAAGAACGAGAAATCGTCCCAACGAAACAAAGAAACTATAAGAAAAGTTGGAATATGCCTATGAAACGGAAGAAGAATATGAAGAAAACGCATGCGTATCGCAAAACAACGATACACCTGCGTTTTTAGTTTATGGAAAAACGTTACTATTGTACTAATGCAGCATCTCTTGCTGCGGTAAAGGGTGTTACATGAATCATTCCCTCAGCCGGTGTATGGTAGATAGTAGTCTCATCAAAGAAGTCTTTGAAATACACATAGTTTGATGTCATATGAATGTCGGTGTAAACCCCTTCGGCAACCACTTCCGGATTGCTGCCGTCAAGCCTTATTCTCATAAGTGCATTGTTATCTTTTTCGTTCTTCTGGTAATAGATATATGAGCCGCCTACATTAAAGGCCTCTACTCTGTCCGTGGTCAGTGTTTCCACAGTATTATCAGAGAGTGAATAACGGCATAAACTATAGTCGGAAGATAAATCCATATAGTAAATATAACCTTGATGATATACAGGATACCAAATGTTTCCGGTCATAATAGCAGTGGAAGAGTCTGTTCTTGTATCTAAAGCGTAGAGATAATGGTCGGTATCGGTTCCGTTATAGTAAATAATACCATTATGGCATGCAGCGGGATTAATGATACTGTCAGAGACCAATATATCTTCGGACTTGTCCGTTTTAATCTTATGGAACTTGGTAAAGTCTTTATTATTATAACGCTGGTAATAAAGATAATCGCCTACAAGCTGCATGGTAATACAACCATCTTTTACAAGACAGGAAGAATTGCTTCCGTCAAGTTTGGAACGGTAGACACCGAAGGTACGTACCACATATCCCATTCCCTTGCCGCCGTTTCCGCTGTCCATAAAATAATACAGATAGTCGCCGGCACCGTTTATGGAAGATACACTGCTTGTTGTGATTTTGATAAGGTTTGTTTCATCTGTATTCATGGAATACATGCAACCGTTATCATAAGAGTTTGCAAAATAAACTTTGCCGTCAAGTTCGAGAAAATATCCGCCGTTGTTTAGATTTCCTGCCGTGTTTCCGGTTACGGAAATGTCGTTGGACGGAATTTGGTCTTGCAGATTTGAAATGATAAGTGTTGTAAATAAAACAACTAATATGGCACCTGTAATAAAGAGAGCCTTTGCATTTGAATTCATAATAGGTTCCTCATTGGGTTGTTTTTTAATTGTGATTCTATTATAACACAGAGATTTGCTTGATAACAGCACTTATTTGGTATAAAATATATTGAGTGAAAATACAGGTGCATACCATATAAAGAGAGGAATAAAAAGATGGATTTAACTACGCTACGAGAGCAGATTGATGAGATTGACGCTAATATTGTAGACCTCTATGAAAAGCGTATGGAAGTTTCTAAGAATGTAGCAAAATATAAAATAGAAACAGGAAAAAAAGTTTTTGATAAGGCAAGGGAGGAAGAAAAAATCCGCAAAGTGAAATCCCTTACCCATAATGAGTTTAATAGCCACGGAATTGAAGAATTATTTGAACAGATTATGTCTATCAGCAGAAAACTTCAGTACCAGATGATTGCAGAAAACGGTGGGTACAATAAACTTCCGTTTATCAAAGTGGATTCCTTGGAAACAGAAAAGGCAAGAGTTGTATTTCAAGGTGCAGAAGGAGCCTATTCCCACGCAGCCATGCTGAAATATTTTGGCGATAAAGTAAACAGCTTCCATGTGGATACGTTTCGGGATGCCATGATTGCCATAGATGAAGGAAGAGCAGATTTTGCAGTGCTTCCCATTGAAAATTCAACAGCCGGAATAGTCAGCGAGATTTATGACCTTTTGGTCGAATTTGAAAATTATATTGTGGCAGAGCAGGTGATTAAGATAGAACATTGTCTTATGGCAGTGCCGGGAACCAAGATGGAGGATATCAAAACGGTGTATTCCCATCCCCAGTCCCTGATGCAATCAGCAAGATATTTAAATAATCATACATGGCAGCAGGTGAGTATGCAGAACAATGCTTTCGCTGCAAAGAAGGTGGCGGATGATCAGGATAAATCGCAGGCAGCCATTGCAAGTGAGACGGCAGCAGACCTTTACGGGCTGGAGGTATTGGAAAAGGGTGTAAATCAGTCCAGTAGCAATTCAACCAGATTTATTATTGTTACAAATCAGAAGATTTTCATGGAAGATGCAAAGAAGGTCAGTATTTGTTTTGAAGTGGCGCATGAAAGCGGTTCCCTTTATCACATGCTTTCCCACTTTATTTATAACAATCTGAATATGAATAAGATTGAAAGCAGACCCATTGAAGATAGGAATTGGGAATACCGTTTCTTCATTGACTTTGACGGAAATTTATCGGACAGTGCAGTGAAGAATGCTTTAAGAGGACTTAGGGAAGAAGCCAGAAACATGAAGATTTTGGGAAATTATTAAAGAACAGAGGATATGATTATGAGAGAACAGGAATTGATTGTATACAAAGATTTTGGAGAAGCCGGACAGATTTTATATGATATGGCTTTTTTGATGGAACATTATCAGGATGAATACTATAACATAGAAGATATGGCGGGTCTTTTGTATGACTGTATTCACAGCCTTCTTGAAATGGCAGGGAATTATGGTTTTTACGGAAATCTCTGGCATTGTTATCTGACCAATCTTTTGGTAAATAACGAAAACAGCTACAGTCGTGCCTGTGAAATCCGCGGGGAAGTGGAGGGAACCATTAACAAAGCGGTATTGCATGACATCGTGATTTTCAAGGAATTTTATGATTATGATTTTGCAGATATGGCAGAGAAACTGCATGTGGATTGCTTTGTTTTGATTGAAGACTATGAAAGCAGTGACAGTGAAAGTAAGGTGTACAACAGCCGTATCAGAGGAAGAATCTGTTCTCTTGCAGCCAAGTTTACACAGGATCATACGCCGGAAGAGATGAAAGCAACACTGACAGAGTTTTATAAAGAGTACGGGGTAGGAAAATTTGGCTTACATAAAGCGTTTCGCGTGGTACATGATGAAAATGGTGTGCAGATTGTTCCTATTCAGAGAATTACCCATGCTTACTTAGACGATTTGGTAGGTTATGAAATTCCCAAGCGAAAATTGATTGAAAACACAGAAGCCTTTGTGGAGGGAAGAAGAGCCAATAACTGCTTGCTTTTTGGTGATGCAGGAACCGGAAAATCTTCCAGCATCAAAGGAATTGTAAATGAGTATTATGATAAGGGACTTCGTATTATAGAAATTTATAAACACCAGTTCCAGGATTTAAATGAAGTCATAACACAGATTAAAAACAGAAATTACAAGTTTATCATCTATATGGATGACCTTAGTTTTGAGGATTTTGAGATAGAGTATAAGTATTTGAAAGCCGTGATTGAAGGTGGACTTGAGAAAAAGCCGGAAAATGTGTTGATTTATGCAACTTCCAACAGAAGACATTTGGTGAGAGAAAAATTCAGTGACAAGCAGGACAGAGATGATGATTTACATACCAATGATACGGTACAGGAAAAATTGTCATTGGTGGCAAGATTCGGTGTGACCATTTTCTTTGCAGCACCGGATAAGAAGGAGTTCCAAAATATTGTAAAGGTACTTGCAGAGCGTTATCATATCGCAATGCCGGAAGAAGAACTTTTGTTGGAAGCAAACAAATGGGAACTTGCGCATGGAGGCCTTTCAGGAAGAACAGCACAGCAGTTTATAGATTATCTTTTGGGAAAGAGGAACTAGTATGGCAGTAAAAACTTTTGCGGCGATTGACGTAGGCTCTTATGAGCTTTCCATGAAAATATTTGAAGTAGCCAAAAATCATGGAATGAAAGAGATAGACCATATCCGTTACAGTATTGATATGGGAACCGAAAGCTATACTACCGGAAAGTTAAGCTATGACCGTGTGGAAGAACTTTGCCGTATTTTGCGTGAGTTTGCAGATATTATGAAGACGTATCAGGTGTCTGACTATGTGGCGTACGGAACCAGTGCCATCAGGGAAACGGAAAATACAGGAATCTTGTTAGACCAGATCCGCCAGCGCACCGGTATCAAAATAGGCATTTTAAGTAATTCTGAGCAGCGCTTTTTGGATTATAAATCAATCGCATTTCAAGGAGAAGGATTCCAGAAGATTATCGAAAACGGAACAGCGATTGTAGATATCGGTGGCGGCAGTATCCAGGTGTCTTTGTTTGATAAAGATACCCTTGTTTCCACCCAGAATATGAAGCTTGGTGTGCTTCGTCTGCGTGAGAGACTTACACATTTGGATGCCAGTTTTTTCCATTATGAAGAATTGTTAACAGAGCTTGTTGACTCCCAGCTTGTAGTTTATAAGAAGCTGTATTTGCGGGACAGAGAAATTAAAAATATTATCGTTGTAGATGACTATATTTCCACTTTGGTTAGAAAGAAAAGTATTAATCAGGGGAAAAGTGGCTATGCGGGCAAGGAACTGTTTAAAGATTTCCTAAAAGCATACGAAACAAAGAGTCTTTCAGAACTTTCCAAAGCATGGGATATGCCGGAAGAAAACATGCATTTGCTTTATATCTCATTGGTTATGATGAAGCGGATTATGGAAACCATGGGTGCGGAGCTTATTTGGGCACCGGGCGTAACTTTATGCGACGGTATTGCATATGAGTATGCGGAAAAGAATAAAATGATAGCATCTGCCCACGACTTTGAGCAGGATATTATTGCTTGTGCACACAGCATCAGCAAAAGATATCAGGGAAGTAAAAAGCGTAGTGAAACACTGGAACAGATTGCGCTTACAATTTTCGATAGTATGAAAAAAATACATGGTCTCGGAAAGAGAGAAAGGCTTCTGTTGCAGATATCCACTATTTTGCATGACTGCGGAAAATATGTCAGCATGGCAAATTTAGGGGAATGCTCTTATAGCATTATCATGGCAACGGAAATCATCGGACTTTCCCATATGGAGCGTGAAATAGTAGCCAATGTTGTAAAGTACAATCATTTGGATTTTGCATATTATGAAGAAATGAGCCGTTACAGCATGATGGATAGGGAAGCGTATTTAATGACTGCAAAACTGACGGCAATCTTAAGGCTGGCAAACGGTCTTGACAGAAGTCATAAGCAGAAATTTAAGAACTTTAAAACATCCCTTAAGGATAATCAGTTGGTGCTTACTGTGGATACCAATGAAGATATTACCCTTGAGAGAGGATTGTTTGGTGCAAGGGCAGAATTTTTTGAAGAGGTTTACAGTATAAGACCCATCATCAGACAAAAAAGGACGATTTAGCTGAGAGGGAAACAGCATATATCGCACGGAGGTAAAGAATGAGTAAAGGTGACTATACAGATGCAAGCAATTACAGCAACAGAGAACTAAGTTGGATATTGTTTGATAAGAGGGTATTAAGCGAGGCAAAGGATAAGCAGAATCCGCTTTTCGAGAGACTGAAGTTTTTGAGTATTACCGCATCAAATCTGGATGAATTTTTTATGGTAAGAGTGGCATCCTTAAAAGATATGGTAAATGCCGGATATGAAAAACCCGATATTGCAGGGATGACGCCTAAAAAACAGTTAAAAGAAGTAAATGCGGCGACCCATGAACTGGTAGAACAGCAGTATCATGTTTATAACCGGTCCCTCCTTCCGCTTCTTAAGCAAAATGGACTACGCGTAATCGAAAAACATGAAGACTTGTCAAAAGAGGAAGCTGCATTTGTGGATAAATTTTATGAGGAAAATGTATATCCTGTTTTGACACCGATGGCAGTGGATTCTTCAAGACCCTTTCCACTGATTCGGAATAAAACTTTAAATATTGGGGCACTCGTAACAAAGAAAGGTGGCGAAGGAGAGCAGGAATTTGCCACGGTACAGGTACCCGGTGTGCTGCCCAGAATCGTGCAATTGCCGACAGAAAGTGAGAAGGAAAAAGCAGTCATCTTACTGGAAGAAGTGATTGAGCGAAACATACATAAACTGTTTCTAAACTATGATATCGTATGTGCGTATCCTTTCAGAATCATGCGAAATGCCGATTTTGCCATTGAAGAAGACGAAGCGGAAGACTTACTGAAGGAAATTGAAAAGCAGCTCAAGAAAAGACAGTGGGGAGAAGCAATCCGTTTGGAGGTTGCCCAGGGAATTGATAAGAGATTACTTTCTATTATTAAGAAAGAACTTTCTATCGGTGAAGAAGATATCTATCATATTGAGGGCCCTCTTGATTTAACGTTTCTTATGAAAATGTACGGACTTTCCGGTTTTGATCATTTGAAAGAAAAGAGCTATGCAGGACCACAGCCGGTGGCAGCACTTCCTGAAGGCTGTGATATTTTTGAGCAAATCAGAAACGGGGATATTTTGCTTCATCATCCTTATGAGAGTTTCATGCCGATTGTTGAATTTATCAGACAGGCAGCAAAGGATGAAAATGTACTTGCCATTAAGCAGACCTTATATCGTGTCAGCGGTAATTCTCCAATTATTGCGGCACTTGCCCAGGCAGCGGAAAATGGGAAACAGGTTTCCGTTCTGGTAGAGCTTAAGGCGCGATTTGATGAAGAAAACAATATTGTATGGGCAAAGAAACTGGAGCAGGCAGGCTGCCATGTTATTTATGGTCTGGTGGGACTGAAAACCCATAGTAAGATTACTTTGGTGGTAAGAAGAGAGGAAGACGGTATCCGCAGATATGTGCATTTGGGAACCGGAAACTATAATGATGCTACCGCGAAACTTTATACGGATGTGGGTCTTCTTACCTGTGCACCGTCCATCGGCGAGGACGCAACCGCAGTATTTAACATGCTTTCCGGTTATTCTGAGCCTCTGTCATGGAATAAGTTGGCACTTGCCCCTTTATGGCTCAAGGATAGATTTTTGTACCTGATTAACAGGGAAAAAGAAAATGCCATGGCAGGACGGGGCGGACATATTATTGCCAAGATTAACAGCCTTTGTGATAAGGATGTGATAGAAGCACTTTATGAAGCAGCGGCAGAGGGCGTAAAAATTGAACTCATTATCCGTGGTATTTGCTCCCTAAAAACAGGACTGCCCGGTATCGGAGACAATATTACGGTGCGTTCCATTGTAGGCAACTTCTTGGAACACAGCAGAATCTTCTACTTTGCAAATGACGGCAAACCGGAATATTATTGTGCAAGCTCCGACTGGATGCCCAGGAATTTGGAACGCCGTGTGGAAATTATGTTCCCTATAGAAAAACCGGAGCTTAGAGAAAAATTAATGCACATATTATCTGCGCAGCTTAGAGATACTGTTAAGGCACATATTTTAAAGCCTGACGGCACTTATGAAAAAGTAGATAAGAGAGGAAAGGGAACCTTTATTGCGCAGAAGGCATTTTGTGAAGAGGCGGTAAAGGCAGCAAAGGAAAACGTGGAAGTAGTTAATAACAGAGTTTTCATTCCCAAAGCACATCATGAATAACTTTACAAAGAAAATTATTTTGGCAAGTGCATCGCCCAGAAGAAAAGAATTGTTATCTCAAATTGGTATTAAATTTGAGATTATGGTCAGCGATGCTGAAGAGATTACCGAAGCAAGTGAGCCCTCGCAGGTGGTAATGGACTTGTCAAAATTGAAGGCAACCGATATTTTTGAAAAATTGACAGAGGAAGAAAAAAGATGTTCACTGGTAATCGGTGCAGACACGGTAGTATCTCTTGAAGGCCAGATTATGGGAAAACCCGGAAATGCGGAAAATGCAGTTAAAATGCTTACTTCCCTGCAGGGGAAAACCCATCAGGTATATACAGGGGTGACGCTTGTATATATGAAAGACAAAGAGGAGAAAACAAGGGAAGTATCCTTTTTTGAAAAAACGGATGTTACCATGTACTCCATGACAAAGAAAGAAATTGCTGATTATGTGGCAACCGGTGAACCTATGGATAAAGCAGGAGCATATGCAATTCAAGGGAAATGCGCCGTGTATGTAAAAGGTATAAATGGTGATTACAGTAATGTAGTGGGATTGCCGATAGCTAGATTGTGCCACGAAATAAAGAAATCAAGTGATATATGAATAAGGAATCATTAATACGAAAGGACCCTTGCAAAACATGTGATTGCTTTGCAGGGGTCGATTTATTTTTGTATAAAAATTTGAACATCCCATGGAGCAAGTGAAAGGAGGTCGCTTGCGGAAACAGTACATTCAGTAAACAGGGATGTAAATAACATATCTTTTGAAAAATCATTTCCTAAATAATCCGTAAGTCGAAATGAATAGATTCTCTTAGAGTAATTAAATACATAAATAAAAGTTTCACCTGCATTGTTTGTTCCCTTTTTACAAATGATAGGGAAATGGCAGTCCGGTTTAGTGATATTCATTTTATCCAATATTTCTTTTAAGAGAATTTTTAATATATCCCTATCAAAATAACAACCAAAGTAAGCACTGTTTCCCTTGCCGTATGGATGAAAAGTTACTGCGCTATAGCCTTCATATGCCGGATGAGTGTAGGTAGCCAGTGTACAGGTAGAGGTATCAATAGGGCGTAAAAGTTCCATAAAATTTGTCACAGCGGGAGTGACATGACTGATAAGTTCTTTATCGAGAAAACTGCATATAAGGTCTACATCTTCCGGTACAGTAAATTGATCATAAGTAATGCCGAAACACTCAGTCAGTCCGTAGGGAAGTAAAGCCGCGTAAATACCTACGTATTCATCGGCAACGCTGCTACGGAATGTACCGATTAAGTTGCCTCCTTCCTGCGTATAAGTATTCAAACGTTTGGATACCTCGGGAGACATTACATAGAGACTGGGCAAAAGAAGCAACTCATACTTTGCCAAAAGTTCTTCAGTGGTCCAGGAACAAATGTCTTCAGGGTAAATAAAATCGCAGGTAATATTCATTTCATACAGAGAATCAAAGAGCCAACGCATTACATCATTTAAATTGATATCCGTGCCAATGGGAAAATAGGAAAGTGCGGTCAAGGCGTCATTGCACAGAACGATAGCTACACGTGAAGTAGGTTTAAAGCCTACAAGCCGGTCGTTTAATCGGGTGAACTCGTTACCGATACGACACACTTCCAAATAACTTGCATTTTCTCTAAGGTCATGACTCAAAACACCCTTCCAATAAGTTTCAAAGGAATGGTGAATGGAGTGCCAATGCCAATACATGACGGAACATGCACCTTGTGCCAAGTGGCTGTATGCCTGAAGACGAAGCTGACCCGGATAGGGAAGCCATCCGGGATTTCCCTGTGCTTGTGTTTCCAGTACAAGGTAGGGTCCCTTTTTTATAGAACGGCCAATAGCACCGCCCATGGCAATTTCTGCGCCGGTAAGACGGGCAGCAGAAGGGTGATAGAGATCTATACCTGCAACTGTAAGGGCTTTTGCAGCTTCGCGCTGGTTTACCTCCGGTTGCAATCCGATAGAATGAGTGGTCCATGCAAAGTCAAAGTTTTGAGTAATAAACTGTTTCCCGGAAGCATATTCTTTTACAATGTCAGCTTGCCATGTAAGAAATTTTGTTACCAAAAGGCGTTGGAATTTTTTGTATTCAGCGCCGAGGCTTGCATTGATAGTTCCTCTTATATCAGGAAAATCATCCCAATCATTGATACAGTTACTCCAATAAGTAAGACCAAAAGCCTTGTTTAATGCGTCTGTAGTACCGAATTTTTCTTTTAAATAAGCAACAAACTGTTTTTGTACGTGTGTGCCGGCAGTATCATAGGATTTGGTTTCATTATCCAATTGAAAGCCGATTACCTTAGGATGATTTGCACATTCTTCCATTAATTTTCGAATGATTCGCTCGGCATGAAAAAGGTAATCAGGATGGGTAATATCCATATTCTGTCTATGACCGTAAAGACCGGGACCGCTGTGGGTTTCAGCTAAAATATCAGGAACTTTTTTTGCGAGCCAACAGGGAATTGCATAAGTAGGCGTTCCAATAATCACATTTATATTGTAAGTAAGAGCAGCATCAAGAACCTGATGCAGAATGGAAAAGTCAAAACAACCGTCTGCCGGCTCCCATGTGCTCCAGGTAGATTCGGCAATACGTATCGTATTAATTCCTGCTTTTTTCATCATTTTCATATCTGTGGTAATTCTTTCGTACGGCATATACTCCGCATAGTATGCAACACCATAGAGTAGATTGTCATTATAAATCATGTATATAATCCTCCATAAAGCCACACAAATAGACAACCGATTGCGCTGATTTTTTTATAAATTATATCATGCGAGTCGTTTTGGAACAAGACGAGAAGTGTTCAATTGTGCAAAAAGCACAAAAAAAGAGAGCTGAAATGAACAAAACACATCATTGACAACAATATAAACGAATGATATTCTTAAATAAAGAACAACCGATTGCGCAAACGCAACGGATAGATGAAAGAATATGCGAATATTCATTAATTATTGTAGGAGGATTAAACATGAAAAAGAAATTGTTAGCAACACTTCTTAGTCTTTCCATGGTAGTTACTATGATGGTAGGATGCGGAAGTACACAAGAAGCAGCTCCTCAAACAGAAGCTGCACAGACACAAGAAACAAAAGCAGAAGAAGTAAAAACAGAGGCAGCAGCTCCCGCTGAAAAGCAGGATGTAGCACTTCGTATGTGGGGCGCAGAAGAAGATCAGGCAATGCTTCAGGCTATGATTGATTCTTTTGTAGCAAATTATGCAAATGCAGCAAACATTACAGTAGAACTCGGTGTTGAATCCGAATCTACGGCAAAGGATACAATCTTAACAGATATTGAAGCGGCAGCAGACGTATTTGCATTTGCATCTGACCAGTTACCTGACCTTGTTAAGGCCGGTGCACTTCAGAACATTGATGAGTTGGATGCAGCAATCCAGGCTTATGCAGGCAAGGGTGTGGCAGATATCAAGAGCGCAAACGCTCCCGGTTCTGTAGATGCAGCTACCAAGGATGGCACCTTATATGCATTCCCTATGAGCGCTGACAATGGTTACTTCTTATATTATGATTCAAGTATTGTCTCTCCTGAAGATGCAGCAAGCTGGGATACATTACTTGCAGCAGCAGAAGCAGGCGGTAAGAAAGTTGGTATGACATTTGCTTCCGGTTGGTATAATGCTTCTTTCTTCTATGGGGCAGGTTTTATGACAGGACTTAACGAAGACGGCACAACAACTCTTGATTTCAATGGTACAGCTGATTATTCAGGTGTTGAAGTTGTAAAAGGAATGCTTAACATTGCGGGACATCCTGCATTTATGGCAATTGCTGACGGCGATATTTCCAATCAGATTGCCGGTGGGTCTTTAGCTGCAGTTATATCCGGTACATGGGATGCTACAGCGGCTCAGACTGCTTTTGGTGACGGATATGCAGCAACAAAACTTCCTACATATACAATTGGTGATAAACAGGTTCAACAGGGTTCCGTAGCAGGTTTCAAACTTGTAGGTGTTAACGCATACTCTGAAAACGCCGGTTGGGCAGCATTACTTGCTGAATGGATTACAAACGAAGAAAACCAGAAGATTCGTTTTGCACAAAGAGAAATCGGACCTTCCAATATTAATGCAGCAGCATCCGAAGAAGTTGCAGCAAACATTGCAATCTCTGCTCTTGCAGAACAGTCTGCATACGGTGTAGTTCAGGTTGTTGGCGGTAACTATTGGGATCCTACAGCAACATTTGGTGAAATGATTGCGAAGGGTGAACTTTCTGCAGATGATGAAGCAGGAATTCAGACAGCACTTGATAACATGGTAGCCGGTGTTACAGCACCTGTTCAATAAGTTTATTTAGAAACGGTGTAGAATATCCCCCGGAATATAGTATATATAAATTATTCCGGGGGATAATTTTATTCTTGCGAAGACATGGTTTAGCAGGAATCTAAAGAAGGAGAGGGTATTGGAATGGAGAAGATTAAAACCGGTCTGCATTCTTTTGGTAAGGCAATCGCAGGTTTCTTTGGGGAACTCAAAGAAGCGCTTGTAAAGGGAGATATATCTGTAAAACTGTCCCTTTTGTGGATGGGTGCAGGATATGTCAGAAGAAAACAGTATATTAAGGCAATTTTAATCACACTTTTTGAAATAGCAGTCCTTACATTTACGATTGGATTTGCTATGGAGTATGTAAGTAAATTCGGTACACTTGGTACTGTCAGACAAGAATCGGTCTTCAATATGCAGACCATGAAAAATGAATTTAATGATTATGACCATTCGTTCTTGATTCTGCTGATTTCATTAATTACTTTCGTGATTTGGGCAGTGTCAATTGTGGTATATCTTTGGAATATAGTGTCCGTATATCGTTTGCAGAAAAGAGCACAGCAAGGACTTCATATTAATACATTCCGTGAAGATTTACATGAACTTATAAATAGAAAATTCCATGTAACTTTGTTGTTTTTACCTATTATTGGGGTTGTAATATTCACAATCATTCCCCTTTTGGTCATGATTCTGGTAGCGTTTACCAATTATGATCAAAATCATATGCCACCCAGTGAGTTGTTTACATGGATCGGGTTCAACAACTTTGTGAACCTTTTTAGTGGCGGAAAAATGACAATCACATTTGGATATGCTTTTATACGAGTATTGGCGTGGACACTTGTGTGGGCATTATTTTCAACATTAACAACTTATATCGGTGGAATATTATTATCAATTTTAATTAACAGTAAGAAAACAAAGCTTCCCAAAATGTGGAGAACATTGTTTATTATTACCATTGCAGTGCCTCAGTTTGTATCCCTTCTTTTGGTGAGAAATTTCTTTGCAGACGGTGGTATTGTAAATACTTTCTGTGCAAACATAGGACTTACAAGCTGGCTTAGAGATATTGGTCTTATCAGTACAAGCTACATTCCGTTCTTGTCAGCTCCTATTTGGGCGCATGTAATGATTGTTTTTATCAATATTTGGATAGGTGTCCCATATCAGATGTTGATAGCAACAGGTGTTCTTATGAACATTCCCGCAGAGCAGTTGGAAAGTGCCAGAATAGATGGTGCCTCACCCAGACAGATTTTTTGGAATATTACCATGCCGTATATGCTATTTGTAACAGGACCTACGCTGATAACAGACTTTGTAAAGAATATTAACAACTTTAATGTAATTTATTTGTTGACATCAGGCGTATATGTTACAACCAATCAGGCAATGGCGAATTCACAGGCTAAGGAAACGGATCTTTTGGTGACATGGTTGTTTACATTGACACAAGATTATTACAACTATAAGATGGCATCTACCATTGGTATTGTAGTATTTATTATTTGTGCAATATTCACATTGCTGGCATTTAATCGCATGATTAAGGGCGATAGAGAGGAGACATTCCAATAATGAAAACAAAAAAAGTTATTAGTATTACTCTACATAATATTTTATTAGCGATTTTGGCTTTTATTTGGTTAATTCCCATTGTATGGCTTGTAGTGACATCCTTCAGCGCCTATACAGGTATGAATACATCAACTTTTTTTCCAAAGGAATGGAGCATTGCAAACTACATAAATCTGCTGTTTTCTGCGGATTCCGTAGCGCAGTTTCCGAACTGGTTTAGGAATACCTTTGTGATTGCATGTTGTAGTTGTTTAATTTCAAGTTCTTTTGTTTTGATGGTAGCATATGCAACTTCATGTATGAGATTTAAGATGCGCAAACCTCTTATGAACACGGCGGTTATTTTGAACTTGTTCCCGGGTTTTTTATCTATGATTGCTGTATATTTTATTTTGAAAACATTAAATCTGACCAATAATCATTTGGGGTTGATTCTGGTATACTCCGCATCAGCAGGTCTTGGATATTTGATTGTCAAAGGTTTTTTGGATACCATTCCGGTATCTCTTCGAGAGGCAGCATACCTTGATGGTGCAAGTGAGGCAGTTATTTTCTTTAAAATAGTAATGCCTATGAGTAGGCCAATCATTGTATATACGGTTATCAGTTCTTTCTTAGCACCGTGGATGGATTTCATATTTGCAAAAATTATTTTGAATGCAGGTATTTCCTCTCAATGGACTGTTGCAATCGGACTTTACAATATGCTTGAGAGAAGTCTGATTAATACTTATTTTACCCAGTTCTGCGCAGGAGGTGTGTTGGTATCCATTCCGATTTCTGTTCTGTTCATAATCATGCAGAAATTTTATGTAGAGGGAATTACGGGAGGTTCCGTAAAAGGTTAAAGAAACCGGAGATAAGGTATGAATAACAGAAAATTGACAATTGATGATATCGCAAAAGAATTGCAAATCTCTAAGACAACAGTTTCCAGGGCTATTTCGGGAAAAGGAAGAATCGGTCAGGAAACCCGGAATAAAGTATTGCGATATATTAAAGAGAATAACTATAAGCCTAATGCGATTGCACGAGGTTTGGCGCAGTCTAAGACATATAATATCAGTCTTGTAATACCGGGAGATTCCAGTCTTGTTGATTTGCCTTTTTATCATGTGTTTTTATGGGGAATCAGCAATACTGCAGCCCAATCTGATTATGATGTAATTATATCTATGGTAAATGAAAAAGACATTTCCCAACTGATCAGACTAATAGAAAATCATAAAGTAGATGGAGTGGTTTTAGGGCGTACTTTGGAAGATGACATGGCTGAAAAATATTTGAAAGAAAAGAAGATACCTTTTGTCACAGCAGGCTCCTCATTGGATTCATCGGTGATCCAGGTGGATAACGACCACAGAAGTGCATGCAGAGAGTTAATGTCGGTTCTCTTTCAAAATCAATTCAGGCGAATAGCCCTAATTGGAAGCGATATGAAAACCATTGTAAGTAAAAATCGTCTTGCAGGGTTTAAAGATGCATGCATGGAGTTTAATGTCTCAATAGAGGATGATATGATTTACTTGGATATGGATAGTGAAAGTAAGATAGAAAGTGCTGTAACAGATATCTTGAAAAAAGATATAGAGTATATTATCTGTATGGATGACCATATTTGCGATTGCGTACTCGGAAAACTGGAGAAAGAAAATGTAAAAATACAGAAGGATATTAAAATAGCGTCATTCTATGACAGTATTCTTTTGGGAAACAGTCAGGCGGTTAATATCTCTTTGAAATTTAATGTAACGGAACTGGCAGTAGCATGTTGTAATACATTACTTGCTCATATTGATAAAAAGGAAGTGCCTGTAAAGACGTTACTTGGTTATGAGGTAGTAATCAGAGAATCAGCACAGAGTTAAACATATGTTATTTATTGTAAGAAAGGATAAAAGCAAGAAATGGATAAGTTTATTGTTAACATTATTCATCGTCCGGAAATGGTTCCTGAATATGCGGAAAAGGTAACCGGACATGGTAAAGAGGAGGATATCGGAAGAAAATCCCTGCTTACGGAATCACTTGATATTTTCAAATTTCAGCAGGAAACTGCGCATAAAAACGGACTTAAAACCACAATTCAGATGACGTATGCCAGTCTTTTTAACGAGGAAGCGATTGCCATAGCAAAAGAACATCATGAAAAATATGGCGATGAAATTGCATTATCTTTATTAGGTCTCCCATGTGAGGAATTCAGAGAAAAATACAAAACCAAGGATTTCTGTATTTGGATGTTTTCCATGGAAGATAAAAAGTCCATTGTAGACGATGTGTTTGGTAAATTTAGTGATATTTTCGGTTTTTATCCTGAATCAACAGGGTCCTATTATATGGATGCTGAACTGGTGAATTATATCAAAGAAAAATATCCCATGGTAAAATGTGCGGTTGCAACCTGTTGGGAAGAGGGACCTAAGGCTTATCATACTTGTAATAATTCATGGTATACTATCATGGACGGCGGTCCATGGAATCCTTGGATTCCCAGCAAGCAGAATATCCACGCACCTGCTGCAAATGAAGCAGAAGACAGTGGTATTGTAGCAATTCCGCATTTGTCCAGAGACTTACTTGCATGTTATGACGGAAATGGTTCTAACTTTGGAACCCATCCCCAGAATGTACTTCGTGGTATGATTTATGATACAGAGACCTGGGAATATCCTTATCTTTACAATCTGATTGATCAGTATCGTGCACTTGAAAAGTACAATAACGGGTATGCATACAACATGATGTTTGTAGGTCCCGGTTGGTTAAATAAAATGGGACGCTGGGAAGCCCCGTATGAATTGTTAAAGAAATCCTATGAAGACGGTATGGCTTATTACGGTCAGCTCAAGCAGGAAGGAAAGTTGGATGACATGACTATGGCTGAGTTTGCAGATTACTTCCGTCAGAAAAAAACTTATACAGAGCCTGAATGTGCGCTTTGGAAGGATATCCTTTATGGATCTGACAAGCAGTTATTCTGGTATTGTGACCCGTATATGAGAGCTTGCATTAATATGTATCAAGGTGGTGCACTTGTTGACCTTCGCCCGTATGCTGCTAAGCTGAAATGGGAAGTGGGCATAGGAACACCGCATGTGCAGGATGCTTCTTATCCGTTCCTGATTCAGGAAAAATACAGAGCAGGATACTTTACACATTATGCCGGTGAAGGTACTGTAAGAAGTGCAAAGCTTACCTACAAGGGAGAAGAAGTAGATCTTTGTCTTTGCCGTACTAAAGCGAAGTTTAGCGAAGAAGTAATTGAAGGCGGTAAAAAGAAGAGAGTTCTTACCTTAGAGCCCGTGGATATTGAATTCTATGACCTAACCATAAAACTACAGACAAGAGTCATCTTTACAGAAGGAGACGCTGATATTGAAATGGAAAGAACTGTGCTTTCTATGAGTAATCCTGATGCAGAGGTAGAATTGAATGAATACATGGTGGCCTGCTATGGAACAACCGAATATCCTGAGGATATGACATCACTTGTAATGACCTGTAAGGGTAAGGAAGAAGAAAAGGTAATCAACTACGGTTACAAGTGTCGTGAGGAAGAAATTGTGGGAGCTACGTCTGTTGAAACAGTACTTCCTCCTATTGAAACCAAGGTATCTATGTACACATCCGATGAAAAAGCAACCGGTTATATCAGAGAAGGCTATGCGTTCTCGCCTATGTTTACCTTAGGATACAAGACAACGATTAAAGATAAGGAGGTTGTTTCCACATGGCTCAAGCTGGAAAAGGCAAATTAAATTTCAGATGTCCCTCCTGTTTTATGAGGGATCTTGATATTGATATGTTTTATGATAAAGATAAAAAGGAATATTATTGTATCAGATGCCAGTATGTCGGAACAGAAGAGGACGTACTTAAAAAGAATGAAATGGTACGGTTCCGATACAAAGATATGTATAAGCGTATTACAAATTTTGATTAATCGATTTACAGATATGAAAATTGTCAAAATATACGGCCGGTGTTCGCAGGCTGCTTCGGCGGTCTGCGGACATTGTGCTATATGAATGAAAAGAAGCAAAGTAAAAGCGTGTAGAAAAGCAGCTTAGAATGGAGAGTATATGAAGTACTATAAGGGGATGGACATTTCAACACTGCTCGAAGTGGAAAAATGCGGAGGCAGATTTTTTGATAAAGGTGAGGAAAAAGATGTATTTACGATTATGAAGAATTATGATGTTAATGCTGTAAGAATTCGTTTGTGGAATGATCCCTATTCTGAAGAAGGAGAGCCATATGGTGCAGGAACAAACGATTTTGTATCCGTAGTAGAACTTTCCAAGCGTGCAAGAGAAAAAGGATTTGACATTTTGTTGGATTATCACTATAGTGATTTTTGGGCTGATCCAGGAAAACAGTTTATTCCTAAGGCATGGAAGGGATATTCAGTGGAAGAACTTGAACAAGCAGTCTATAATTACACCAAAGAAACATTACTTGCTTTGAAGAAAGAAGGACTGCTTCCCCATATGGTACAGGTGGGCAATGAGTTATCAAACGGTCTTCTTTGGCCTTATGGTAAAGTGCCGGAGTATGATAACATTGCGCGCTTTGTCAGTGCAGGTATTCGTGCAGTAAGAGAAGTGTCTGATGGCGCTCTTTCAGAAGGAGTAATTTCTAAAAAAATTTTGGTAATGATTCATCTGGATAATGGTGGAAATAATGCATTATATAGAGAGTGGTTTAATAATTATATAAAAAGGGGAGAAGATTTTGATGTAATAGGTCTTTCCTATTATCCGTTTTGGCATGGTAGTTTTGATATGCTAGAGAACAATATGAATGATATTGCAAGACTCTTTGGTAAGGAACTGATTATTGCAGAGGTATCCATGGGGTATACTATGGAAGAGTATGCAAAACATGAGCAACTTGCTTCTGAGCAGAGAAAAGGTATGGCAACAAGACCTGCTCTGATAGAAAAAATAGAATACCCTATGACAAAAGAAGGTCAGAAGTCATTTATGGAAGAACTGTTTCGAAGAGTTGCATCTGTGCCTGATGGAAAGGGTAGAGGTTATTTCTATTGGGAGCCTGCTTGGATTCCCGTTCCGGGAAGCGGTTGGGCAACGGAAAGTTCATTAAAATATATTGAAGATAAAGGTCCCTGTGGGAATGAGTGGGCTAATCAAGCTTTGTTTGATTATGAAGGCAATGCTCTTCCTACATGGGAGGCAGTGAGGGACTATATACCATGATTCGATTAGTAGCATC
Organism: Lachnospiraceae bacterium; assembly: GCA_045586385.1. GTDB lineage: Bacteria > Bacillota > Clostridia > Lachnospirales > Lachnospiraceae > Suilimivivens. Next base: position 18,392 of record JAZNAE010000055.1, on the reverse strand, counting down.
GGACATTGACGGTACACTGATTAAAGATTCAACACCGGATATGTATCCAGAAATGTTTCAGGTAATTCGCGAATTAAAGGAAAAAGGAATCGTTTTTTGCGCTGCAAGCGGAAGACAATATGCAAGTGCACGCAGAGTTTTCCATGAAGTGGCAGATGACATTGCTTATATTGTGGAAAACGGTGCCCATATCCGATATCACGGAAAAGATATTTCTATTACGCCTATGAAGAGGGAGCACGTGGAAGGCATTATAAAGATGCTTCGCCCCTATTACGGAGAATGTGAAACTGTCATTTCTACGGCGAGAGGAAGCCTTATTGAGAGCAAGAATCAGGAATTCCTTGATTTGCTTACCTACGGCTATCGCAATTCTTTTAGGCAGGTAGAAGATGTTCTTTTGGAAGATGAGGAAATTATAAAGATTGCCATTTATCATAAGGGAAGTATCCGTGAACTTGGAGAGAGCACACTGATTCCCGCATGGAAGGATAAAGTGAAAGCCTGCATGGCAGGAGATGAATGGGTGGATTTCATGGATGCCTCTGTAGATAAAGGAAATGCATTAAAGGTTCTGCAGAATTACCTGGGTGTTGATAAGTCCCAGACCATGGCATTTGGCGATAACAATAATGATATCGGGATGATGCTTGCTGCAGGTGAAAGTTATGCGGTTGAGAATGCAGTGGAAGAGGTAAAAAAAGCAGCCGGAAACATTTGCCCCGGTTATGAGGATAAGGGCGTTTGCCAAATTATTAAAAAGTTGTTGGAAACATATTGACGCAAGTATATGTTTCATGCAATATGAAATTATAGGATATCAGATACAAGGTATCAAGTATTCAATATCAGCACGATTCAATTTGTAAGGAGGATGTTAGGCATGCATGAATTTGATGATGCTGTATTAAAATGTTTTTTGGAAAATCAGGGACAGTTATTTCCGGAAGGAGATGTGGTTTCCAATTTGGAAGAAGCCGAAAGTTTTTTGGAAGAATGTTTTGCTGTAGTGGTAAATTCCGTTGACGAGGTATGGGAATACTTTGAAGAAGAAGGAATTGATATGGACGGAGCTGAAGGAGATGAAATTCTGGAAGCCGATGAAGTGTTTGATGTTGGCGACGGCAGATACTTAATTGTGGAAGGTTAAGAGAAATATAAAAAAGTAAAACCGGCAAACAACTCTGTCTGCCGGTTTAAATATTTGTAAGGGGGATTACTTGCCATTTTCTCCGCCGGGACCATCTTTGCGGGGCACTTCATCCGGAATGATATCCTGAGGCAGGTCTTCTTTGGGGATGTTTCCGTCATCATATATGTTGGCAGGTGTCTGACCGCCGGGAGTAGTAGTGATTTTTTCTTTTTCCATATTACACCATCCTTTCATCGCTAGGATGTGCAAAATAATTGATTTTATACAGGAGGAACTATGTTATTCAAAAAAAAGAAATTAACATATGATAAAGACAATAAAAAACCTGTCATAAAATGCAGCATATGTAACGGAGAGCAGGTGGCAGGATTTAAAGATATCAGAACAGGGGAGTTTGAAGAAGTGATGCTAATCCGAAATGAAAAGGATTTATCACAGTTTAAGGAAATATATGGAATTGAAAGTGTGACAAAAGAGTATTAGGAAAGGGTGGAGAAAATGAAAATATATGATATTTCCCAGGAAGTGTTTGGGTGCAAGGTATATCCGGGGGATCCGAAACCGCAAAAAGAAATACTTGGTAAAATTTCCAAAGGGGATATTTGTAATCTGACAGCATTTCAGATGTGTGCCCATAACGGAACGCATGTAGATGCACCTTATCATTTTATGGAAGAAGGCAAAACCATTGATGAAATTGATTTAAAGAAAGTGGTGGGAATGGCATATGTGATAAAACATGATGGCGTTGTCACAGCCGGGGATGCGACTGCAATTATAAACAGAGCAAAGAAAGCAAACCCATCTTCTGCAAAGAGAATATTAATAAAAGGAAATGCTGAAGTTTCAGCAGAAGCGGCAGCAGCATTTGCAGATGCTGGAATTTTTCTTTTGGGCAATGAATCGCAGACGGTAGGACCGGAGAATGCACCTATGGAAGTGCATCTTAAGCTACTTAGCAAGGACGTGATACTTCTGGAAGGAATCCGTTTATCAGAGGTTCCGGAGGGAGTGTATTTATTGAATGCGGCACCGCTCAATTTGGGTGGAGCAGACGGAGCACCGTGTAGGGCAATACTAATTGATATGCAAGAGTCATAAAGCGGTCAAAAAATAATTGTTTTTTTCACAAATTATACTTGCAATCTTCGGCTACATATAATAAAATAATCAAGTGCGATACGAAGAGTAACGTACTTCATGAAATGGCTCGTTGGTCAAGCGGTCAAGACGCCGCCCTCTCACGGCGGAAACAGGGGTTCGATTCCCCTACGAGCTGCGCGAAGGCAATGAGAATTGCAATCGATAAATTGAAGACACATTGAGAGCTTGCTCTCAGAATGTGGCTTTCAATTTTGAGATTATAGGGCGAAGCCCGCGACGAAATAACTTGCCTTGCAAGTTATGAGTGGCAATTCGAATTGTGAACAGCCCAACCCTGAAGAAGTCCTTAAACCTAGTGAATACAAGGTGTTTAAGGATTTTTTTGTTGCTAAAAAATGATATGTTATGCAGAAATGGAAATGAAGGCATAGGAAAACCCGAACCGTTGACAGGAAATTTATCGGGATTTTGGAGTAGGCGTATTAATGATAAGGATAGATTAATATATAAAATTGATGAAACGAATGTATATATTTTAACTTGTAGATATCATTATAGTAACACGTAAATAGCAAAAGCACTTGCGGAAATAATCCGTGAGTGCTTTTTTGATGAACAGCATTTATTGATAGGATAATGTTGTTATACATGAAATATATGATATAATTATCACAATAATTATTATAATCACGGAGGTTAAAGTTATGATAAGACATATTTGTATGTTTACATTAAAAGAGGAAAATAAAGAAAACAATATTGTAGAGTTTATGAAGAGAGCAGAAAGTTTAAAAGCAATCGAAGTGGTAAAAAGATTTGAAGTAGTCCGCAATGTGGAAGGTACACCGGATTCCAATTATGATGTTGCTTTGATTTTTGATTTTGACTCGGTGGAAACACTGGATGAATATCAGAAATCACCCATTCATCTTAAGTTTGGTGAATTTGTGGGTACAGTCAGAGAGCAGAGAGCATGTATTGATTACGAAATAGAATAAGTGGTGAATGTAGATGACAACAATCTATTTTGTGCGGCATGCTCAGCCCAATTATGAAAATCATGACGATATGTCCCGAGAACTTTCTGCGAAAGGGTTAGCAGATAGAAAACTAGTGACAAAATTTTTATCAGACAAGCAGGTAGATATTGTTTTATCAAGTCCGTTTAAAAGAGCTGTAGATACAGTGTGTGATTGTGCAGAAATAAATGGGATAACGATAGAAACAATAGATGATTTCAGGGAACGAAAAGTAGATAGTGGATGGATAGAAGATTTCAGTGCTTTTTGTAAGGCACAGTGGGAAGATTTTCATTACAAACTCTCTGACGGAGAATGTTTGCAAGAAGTACAGGACAGAAACATAAAAGCTCTTAATGAAGTATTAGTAACATATAAGGATAAAGTGATTGTAATCGGAACGCACGGGACGGCACTTAGTACTATCATAAATTATTACGATAATAGTTTTGGACATGCTGAGTTTGAAAAGATAAAAACACTCATGCCCTGGGTTGTAAAAATGACTTTTGATAAAAAATGTTGTGTTGAGATAGAACAATATAATTTGTTTGACTCAGAGAAGCGATAAAGCGGGGAAATAACATGAATACATGTATGATATCAGATAACGAACTGCTTGAAAATATCGATAAAGTACATACAACAGAATTAGGGATAATAAGAATCAAAAGGAATCTTTCTTTAGATACAGATGATGTGGTTAGTTTCTGCATGGCAAAGATAAAAGAGCCCCATGCAGCTATCAGCAGAAACGGTAAAAACTGGTACATTCGTGTGGATGGCATTGTAATTACTGTAAATGCATATAGTTACACAATTATTACCGCACATAAAGAAAAGAGGGTGTGCTATGAATAATGAATTTAATATGTCAGTATCACCTGTTTGTACAAAAGACGGAAAACAATATGCGTTTGTTTCATTTACGGATGAAACCCGCTCTGCGGAAGGTCAAATACCGGAATGTACGATCATAAAAAATAACGGATTTAGTCCGCAGGAAGTAGAGCAGTTGGAAAACTATATGAGAAGAGAATTGCGACAGCTTAAGAAGATGGCAGCAGGAATCCGTATTCTTGATGCTTTTATGAAGTAACAAGGGTACTTGCAAGACAAGTACCCTTGTATTAATATCTTATATTAAATCAACCAGCACATGTGCAAGTCCGTCATGATCACTATCGAATTCGGTAATGGTTGTGGCGGCATTTTTTATATCATCACTTCCGTTTACCATGGCAATCCCCATCCCGGCAGCCTCTATCATGGAGATGTCATTTTCGGCATCACCGGCAGCAACAGAAAGATAGGGATTAATGTTAAGCAACTCACAAAGCTTTTGCACAGCAGGGCCTTTCCCGGAGGCAGAAGGGAAGAATTCCAAATAATAAGGATTGGAGTAAAGCATGGTGATTTCTTCTTCTTTTGCCCAGGGAAGCAGATCATGACGAAGCTTTTCTAAATCATCATGCCCATGCAATTTGATGGCAAGACATTTGCAGGCACCGCTTTCTGCCAGTGTTTTTTCATCAGGATTGTAAATAACGGGAGTTTTAATCACCCGCTGGTAGAATTGTAGTTCTTTATCATCACAGGGGGCAAGAATATGGGTATCTGTATAGGTATGAATGTGAATCCCATGTTCAGCAGCAGTCTTCATAATATGAAGAATCTGGTGAGGCTTTAAAGAAATTTTATAAATAGTCTTTTCATTGTCACAATCCCAGATTTGACCGCCGTTATATCCGATTAAATACATGCCGGGGAAGTGTAAGTCTATAGCTTCCTTTACATCTTTTACACTGTTTAAGTCCCTGCCGGAGCATAGCACCAGTTTATGCCCTGCATTTGCCCATAAGGTTAGAACTTCGCGTGTATAATCACCGATTTCCCTGTGATCACGAAGCAAGGTTCCATCAAGGTCTGTAAAAAGAATTTTGGTACGTTTTAGGTTTTCCGGATTTTTCTTCATATCATCACGTTTCTCTTTGATTTTATCTAATATTTCCTCAGGGATAAAAAGCTTGCCGTAGCCTGTTGCAAGGTCAAGACCGGGCTTGGCACTACCATGAAAATCAGAGCCACCGCTGATACACAAGTCATATTTGGCAGCAAGGGAACGCATCCGGCGCTCCTCGGAAGGAGAGTAGGTGCAGTAAACGGCTTCCAGTCCCACCAGACCGATGTCTTTTAGAGTGGCTACCAACTTGTCTAGTTTTGCACTGCTCATACCATATAAAAGAGGATGTGCCAAAATGGGAACACCGCCTGCCTTTAATATAATTTCTACGGCACGCATAGGCGTAATCTTTTTTCTGGGTACAAAACAGGGACAGCGGTCCCCGATATAGCGGTCAAATGCTTCTTTTAAACTTTTGGTATAGCCGTGCTTTAACAAATATTCCGCATAATGGGAACGGGTAATGACACAGTCCGGAAATTCTGCAGTGAGCTGTTCATACGTGACAGGCATGCCGTGCTCGGTGAGTCTTTTACACATTTCCTTATTACGGATGATACGGCCATTTACAAAGGCGGTGAGTCTACGCTTAAAAAAGTCACTGTTATAATCAATATATAGACCTACGATGTGAATGTCTTTCCCTTCGTATTCAGAGGAAAATTCAATACCGGGAATCACTTCAATGGGTTTTCCTTCAGCAGCTTTTAATGCCTCCTCAATTCCGTCTGTGGTATCATGGTCTGTAAGTGCAAAGGCAGAGAGCCCTTTTTCCAAAGCATAGTTCACAAGTTCTGTAGGAGTCATACTTCCGTCGGATTTATTAGAATGTACATGTAAGTCTACGATATTCATAAAAGTTTTATCAGCCTTTCTGCTACTATAAAATGCTTGAAAGAAAAAGCGCAAAAGTTAAGTTTTGCGCTTTTGTTCCATGTCTTAATTTTCTTCTTCGTCAGATTCCTGTTTGGTATATACGGTACGTTTTCTTGCCATTTCATCACTTGCGAGATATTCGTCGTAAGTAGTAATCTTATCAATTAAGCTTCCGTCAGGAAGGATTTCCATAATACGGTTTGCAGTGGTCTGTACAAACTGGTGGTCATGACAGGAAAATAATGCCACGCCGGGGAATTTAATCAGACCATTGTTTAATGCCGTAATGGATTCCATGTCTAAGTGGTTGGTAGGTTCGTCAAGAACAAGACAGTTTGCACCGCTGATCATCATCTTGGATAATAAACATCTAACCTTTTCACCACCGGATAAAACTTTTACCTTCTTTACACCATCTTCTCCGGCAAAGAGCATACGTCCAAGGAAACCACGTACATATGTTACGTCCTTGATGGGAGAGTAGCCGGTAAGCCAGTCTACGATAGTGTAATCATTGTCAAATTCTTCAGTATTGTCCTTGGGGAAGTAAGCCTGGGAAGTAGTAACACCCCATTTATAGGTTCCCTCATCGGGTTCCATTTCGCCCATTAATATCTTAAATAAAGTGGTTTTTGCAAGTTCATTGCCGCCTACAAAAGCAACCTTGTCATCGTGTCCTAAGATAAAAGTGATATTATCCAATACTTTTTCACCGTTAATGGTTTTGGAGATGCCTTCTACGGAAAGCACTTCATTGCCGATTTCCCGTTCGGGACGGAAATCAATGTATGGATATTTACGGCTGGAGGGTTTAATTTCATCCAGTTCAATTTTTTCAAGGGCACGCTTTCTGGAAGTAGCCTGTTTGGACTTGGAAGCGTTTGCGGAGAAACGGGAGATGAATTCCTGTAACTCTTTAATCTTTTCTTCTTTCTTCTTGTTTGCTTCTTTCATCTGTTTGATAAGAAGCTGGCTGGATTCATACCAGAAGTCATAGTTTCCGGCATATAACTGAATCTTACCATAGTCAATATCTGCTGTATGAGTACAAACCTTGTTTAAGAAGTAACGGTCATGGGATACGACAATAACCGTATTTTCAAAATCAATTAAGAATTCTTCCAGCCATGCAATAGCATCAAGGTCAAGGTGGTTGGTAGGTTCGTCGAGGAGCAGGATGTCGGGTTTACCAAACAGTGCTTTTGCAAGGAGAACCTTCACCTTTTCGTTACCGTTTATGTCGCTCATCATAGCATAGTGAAGTTCTGTGCCGATGCCAAGACCGTTTAATAACATTGCTGCGTTGGACTCGGCTTCCCAACCGTCCATTTCGGCAAATTCAGCTTCTAACTCACTGGCACGGATTCCGTCTTCATCGCTGAAGTCTTCTTTGGCGTAGATGGCGTCCTTTTCCTTCATAATTTCATAAAGTCTTTTATTACCCATGATAACCACATCCATAACAGGATATTCATCATATTTGAAGTGGTCCTGCTCAAGAACGGAGAGACGCTGACCGGGGGTAATGACGATATCACCGTTTGTGGTGTCTAATTGTCCTGATAAAATTTTTAAGAAGGTGGACTTTCCGGCACCATTTGCACCGATCAGACCATAACAGTTTCCTTCAGTAAATTTAATGTTTACTTCTTCAAAAAGGGCTTTTTTACCCACTCTGTAAGTTACATTGTTTGCACTAATCATTATAAATTCCTCATTTTTTATTACTTATTTAATATGTTGCCTATTCCATTATACATAAATCAGACTTTTTTTCAAGGGAAAAAGGACTTGCGAGAATACTCATATTGAGGAAAACAATATTAGGCAACAAGTAAATTGATAGGAGGTAATGGAATGGAGCGTTACGGTTATATCAGGGTATCGACGAAAGAGCAAAATCCGGAGAGACAATTCTATGCAATGCAGGAGCAAAATATTAAAGAGAAGAATATTTATTTGGACAAGATGTCCGGGCAGGATTTTGCCAGACCCCAATATGGAAAGCTGATAAGACGGCTAAATAAGGGAGATGTGTTGATAGTAAAAAGTATCGACAGACTTGGACGAAATTATGAGGAAATTTTAGAACAGTGGAGAATCATTATTAAAGAAAAGGGAGCATATATTCAGGTGCTTGATATGCCACTGTTAAATACTGATTCTTCAAGTTCTGATTTGACAGGGATTTTTATAGCCGATTTGGTGCTGCAGATTTTGGCTTACGTGGCATAAACAGAGAGGTCATTTATTAAGCAGAGGCAGGCAGAAGGAATTGCGGTAGCAAAACAAAAGGGAATACGCTTTGGACGGAGCAGACTTGAGGTCGCAGAAAACTTTGATGTGTATTACAGGCTTTGGACAAAAGGAGAAGTGTCATTACGGAAGGCTGCAGAGGAAATGAATGTGAGCTATTCAACTTTTTACAGGTGGTGTATGGAGAAAAATAATAAACTGTAATGCCACATTTCTTTTTATGGAAAATTATTTTAATAAGTTTTTTTCTTGTTTGTTATGTGGTATACTTTATAAGTAACTAATATCAACGGATTCGTGAGGGAAAATATGTCAATTTTTGAAAAGATTTCTTTATATTTTAATCCAAAGGCTTATATGGATGAGGGAGAAGAAATACAATATTCGACTAAAAGAACACTAGATATGTCAGAAGAGGAGTTACAAGAGTGTTCAGAATTGTTTAGCTCTTTTTATGGTAAGTATAGTAAAGAATCGACAAGACGACCCGGAGAGCAAATCCGTATGCCGGCATCATATTATCGTAAAAATTATTGTAAAGATAATTTTTATGTAGCATTAGCCAGATTAAATGATGTTTTAATAGGGCAGGCATTTTATTTGCGAAAGGATTACACAGAGCAGGGTTATGGTATTATGACATGGGTGTTGCAATTGGTTGTTGATACCAGTTATAGACAGCGTGGTATTGCGAGTACTTTGCTACGTTCTATTTGGGGCTTTTCAGATGATTATGCATGGGGGCTTGCCACGACGAATCCTTGTACGGTAAAGACCTTGGAAAGCGCAACCTTTAGAAAATGTAAACCTGCCATAATAAAAAAGAATTTAAAAGCAATTCGCACGATAGGAGCAGATGTTGCGTTTGTCAAAGATGCTGAATGCGTTGTTACAGGAGCCGGCTCGCAGATTAATACAGATTTTTATGTTGATAATCATGCTTTTATAAAAGATGATACATGTGAAAAGCAATTAGGAAGATTACGTCCGGGATATGAGTGGTTAGCATTTACCTTTCGAGATCAGGGAATTCAGAGTGATTCTTACCAAAAGCATTTTAAGGATATGGTTGCCTTCTCAGAGAAAAAACTGAAAGAAGCTTACAGCAGAATGAATATGGCTGTACATGGCTGGGCAAGAGGAACAGAAAATGAAGTGGATTTTTTGTGGCAGTATGGAGCTAATGATTCTGTTTTGGATTTGGGGTGTGGACAGGGACGTCACTCTATTGCAATGGTAAAAAGGGGAAGTACTGTTACTGCTGTAGATTTTTCGCAAAAAAATATTAGCGAAGCTAAGAAAAGGGCAGAATCGGAAAATGTTTTAAAATGTGATTTTGTATGTGATGATGTAAGATATTATCATGAGAATGCATTGTATGATAAAGTAATATGTTTATTTGATGTAATCGGTTCTTTCCCGGAAGAAGAGGATAATTTAAAGATTATCAGAACTGCACATAGACATTTAAAAGAAAATGGTATTTTTATTGTATCTGTAATGAATATGGAACTGACAGAAACGCTTGTTTTAGACAGTAATAAGGGTAATTTGCAAAATGATTCGGACATTATCCGTAAGCTTCCACCAAGTCATATTATGCAATTCAGTGGCAATATTTTTAATCCTGATTTTTTGGCAATAGATACATCTACAGGATTAGTGTACAGAAAAGAGCAATTTAGTGATGATGATGGTTTGTCAGCAGAATATGTCATCCGTGATAAAAGATATTACATGGATGAAATCAATAGTTTGCTGACACAAAATGGATTCGAGATTGTTGAATCCAGATATGTTAGGGCAGGACATTTTAATGAGCCATTAAAAAGCACAGATACACATGCCAAAGAAATATGTATTGTGGCACGTAAAAAATAATTTTCATAAGTAATTGTTTACAAGTTGCTTAAGTATAATTTAGAGAAAACCTACAAATTGTGGGTTTTCTTTTTTTGTTGAAATAAACTGAAAATTGTTTCAAAATGTAGACTTTCAGAAACAGCTCGGTTATAATATTTTTGTGCGTGTTTTTTATATTTATTGCCATACGAGAGTGTTGTTTACAAAAGTCTACTTTGTGAAACAAAGGTTTGAAACATGAAGAATCTATTTATCAGTAACTTACATCAAAAAGATGTAAAACATTTTACTACAAATATTGGTTTATTCATTCGTAGGAAAACAGATAAGCCTTTTAAAAAGCTTTGCAATATATTTACCAATGCAACAATTATCCGTCTGGAACATGAAAAAAATCAGAGTGATGAGGAATATTTTGAAAGTCTTGAAAGTGTATCAATTCCTGATTCTGTATATCCGTTATCAGATAAAAAGAATGCAAACAACATTGTTCTTGAGAGATACCCGGTCCTTGAAAGAGAAGAAAGCTATATTTTTGTGGGAAATCATACTTGCCCCGAAGATATCGAAACCATGCTGAATATCATTGACCGAAACGCCTATTTGATACTTGGGTCGGTGGAAACGCTAAAGTACAATCCGGAAATGTACTTGTCATGGCTGAACGGAATGATTGTATTTGACATTTTAGACCCGAAGGCGCGTAAAGATTTAGTCCCTAAGATGGAAAGAGTTTTGCAAACAAATAGTATTCTTATTTTTCCGGAAGGGTCTCATAACTATCATCCCAACAACATTATTAATCCGTTATTTGAAGGTGCAATCCGCCTTTCGGTAGCAAGCGGAAAGAAGATTGTACCTATCAGTTTGCTGCGAGAGGAAAAAAGACACGTTTCTTTCATAGATGTGGGAAATCCTATTGATATGTGCAGACTTTTTGAAGAACAAAAATATTGTTTGGGACAAAAGAGCGAACAAGAAATCATAAGACATCTTACCTGCCATTTGCGGAATAAAATGGCAACAGCAGTTTACCATTTGCTGATAAGACATACGGAAGTAATGAAGCGAAATCAGTATGGTGATATTGCCGATTATTTTGTGGATGGTTATGTAAATGATGCATTTTCTAAACTGAAGTGGACAAGAGATGTTTTTGATGCTGAGTATCTGACCAAAAAAACACATGATGAACGTGAATATGAGGAAGTACTTCACACCCTTAGTAATCTGAGATTATCAAAAGAGGTGCTGAAAGTCACAGGGATGAACCATCGGGAATATGTTTTGAAACAAATGGATTTGGAAAATAGAGATATTATTTATCATATGAAAGATAGATTTTATGCAGCACGGAATCAAAAATAACTTGACAAACGGGAGAATAAAGCAATGATTTGGACTGACAGACTAAAAACGTGTAATATTCGGCGACAGTTGCCGGAATGGGCCAAAGTGGTTAAGACAGTAAACCAGACACCCATCTACAATATCAATATTTTTGAAAATATTATGTCATGGAATCAGGAGAACCTTGATACTCCGGCATTTGATTTTTACGGAACGGTTATTACATACGGAGAACTGCCGGATAAGGTTAACGAATATGTTTGCGGATTGCGCTACCTGGGAATAACGAATAAAGATGTAGTTACCTTGTGTCTGCCGGTCGGCATTGAAAATATGCTGACATTGTTTGCGCTTAATTGCATGGGAGTAATCAGCAATAATGTCAATTTCCTGTTTCTGAAAAGCGACTTTGAACTTTATACCAAACAGAAAGATTCTGATACGCTTATTATATTGGATGCATATCTGCCGTTTGTAGTTGATTACTTGGAAGAGAGTAAAATCAAAAATGTAATTATTACAAGTCTTTCGGATTATCTTCCCGAAAGTAACAGACATTTGTTTGATGACCCATCCGGTTTGCCAAAAAAATTACGTGAAATATTTGATAATAAAGAAAAGCAATACACATGCATGCAAAAGATCCCCACCTTAACCAATATCCGTTTTGTAAAAATGTCGGATGTAGTTACACTAGGACAGCAAAATTACATACCGCTATATCGTGGCCCTGTAGATATTGAGAGAGATATCTGCTATTCATACACCAGTGGTACCACAGGAAAGCCTAAGTGTATTGTTTATAAAGAGATATCTGCCAATGCGTTTCTTGAGATGCATGCAGGTTTAGATACAAAGGATTATGTTGGGGAGCGGGTATTTCAGGTGATTCCGCTGACCCATGCAACCGGAGAACGGGTGTCGGGATACCTGCCTATGGCAAAAGGAAAGACACTCGTACCGCAACCGATTTATAACAAAGACAGCTTCGGAATTGATTTGGCGAATTCAAAGTGTAACTGGGTTGTAGCAGCGCCCAGCTTTTATCTGGCAGCGGTGGCACAGGGATTTATCGGGAAAGATGCTTTGTGTAATGTGAGCAGGCCAAGCTCCGGTGGAGAACCTGTAACGAAAGCAAATGTCAAAATGATTGATAAATGGCTGGCAGAAAACGGATGTAAGGTTCGGTTTGCAATAGGTGGCGGTGCTGCAGAAGATGGCTCCGGTACAATATTTACTTATTTCATGAATGAAGAAACAAAAACCAATGAGACAGGGTATCCCCTTGAACCATTCATTAAAGCCAAAATTGTGGATGCAAACGGAGTGATGGTGGAAAAAGGAGAACGTGGATTTTTGCATATTTCAAGTCCGGCAGTGGCAGATCGCTATTTGAATGATGAAGCAGCAACAGCGGCAAGATGGTATGTGGATGCAGACGGTATCCGGTGGGGCGTGACAGGAGATATCGCAGTACAAAATATTGATGATTCCTACAGTATTTTGGGAAGAGCATCTGACTCTTATTGTAATAAGGACGGACAAAGAATATATCTGTTTGATATTGAGTATGCACTTGATATGGATGACCCTGTTATGGAATGGGAAATTACCGCACATGAAACGAAGGATGGCATTTTCATTGTAGGGCAGGTTGTGCTAAAGAAGGAATACAAAAGCAGGCAGAAAGAAGTAGTGAAATTGCTTTGCGAGAAATATGGACTGGATGCTATTAAGTTCTATGAAAAGTTTGAAAACAGTGACGTGACAGGTAAAAGAGATTTTCAGAAATTAAAAAATGATAAAACAGGTTATTATGCTTTGGATGAAAAAGATAATATGTATGAAATTTCCTTTGACTAAATGAGGCAGTGGTTGTCTCATAAGGTAAAAATATCTTGACAAAAAGGAGAGCGGAGTGATGATTTTGACAGACAGACAGACAGACAGACAGACAGACAGACAGACAGACAGACAGACAGACAGACAGGGTATCCATCGGTAGATAAGCCTTGGCTACAGTATTATTCCGAGGAGGCTATTAATGCACCACTTCCGGAGTGTACGGTATACGAGAATATTTATAAAAGTAATTTTGAATATTTGTCAAATATAGCGTTAGAGTACTTTGGAAAGAAAATTACATATGGCACTTTGTTTGAACGCATAGAATCAGTAAAAAGAGCATTTGAGGCAAATGGTGTCAAAAAAGGGGACAGAGTAATTTTATTTACATCTGCCACCCCTGAATTTGTGTATTCTGTTTTGGCACTATGCCGGATTGGTGCAGTAGCAAATATGATAAATCCATTGTTTTCTCATGAAGAAATAAAAGCACGCGTTAATGAAACAGGTGCACAAATTATGTTAGTGCTTGACCAGCTTTTTATGAAAGTTCAGCCTATTATGGATGAATTATGTATAAAGAAAGCAGTAATTATTTCTATTTGTAATGAAATGGTAGTAGTTACAAAGGCTGTTGCAAGTATAAAACTCAAGAAAGATATCCCGTATGATAGCAATGTTGTTAAGTGGAGTACCTTTCTTGCAGATGGTAAAAAGATAGCAGAATCGCAGGATGCCGTTTATGAAAAAAATACAGATTTCTTAATGGTATATTCTTCCGGTACAACAGGAGCATCCAAAGGAATTGTACTTACCAATGACGGTGTAAATGCAGTAATTGCACATTATCAAAATCCGGATTTCCCGTATAACCGGAAAGATAAAATGTTTCAGAATATACCGGTATGGTTTTCAACAGGGATTGTGCTGTCTGTATTAATGCCTCTTTGTTTGGGAATTGATGTCATTTTAGAGCCTGTGTTTAATGAACAAAATTTTGTAAAAGGAATTAAAAAGAATCATCCGCAAATGACATTAACAAGTGTTTCATTATGGCTTTATGCTATTCGTAGCAAGGAACTGGATAAATTTGATTTTGCAGATATGAAATATCCGTTTACAGGTGGTGAACTTGTGCTGCCGAGGGTGGAAAAAAGTATTAATCAATTCTTAAAAGAACGGAATTGTAAGTCATCGTTAATGAAAGGATATGGAATGTGTGAACTGGGAAGTACAGTTGCAACAGATTCTTTGCTAAAGCAAAAACCGGGTGCTACAGGATATCCCATGAAAGGTGTTACGGTAGCTGCTTTTGATATGGAAACGAATGAAGAATTGACCTATGGGGAACGCGGTGAAATTCGTGTAAATTCTCCTGCACATATGAAGGAATATTATAAAAATCCTGTTGCCACAGAAAAGTTCTTTTTTGAAGATAAAAACGGAGTTGTCTGGGGAAAAACAGGGGATATCGGTTATGTGGATGAAGATGGATATGTAACCATTTTGGGAAGAGATACAGATTCATTTGTGGCAGAAAATGGCAGAAAAATATATTGCTTTGATATTGAAAGAGTAATCTTACAAAATGAGAATATTGCCCTTTGTGAAGTGGTTGGATTATCCATGGGAGATTATGAAAAGCCCGTGGCGCATCTGGTATTGGAACCGGGAGCAACAGCAGATAATAGTGATATTATTACGAGCATTCATGAGGCTTGTGGCAAAGTATTAGATAATGACAGTGTTCCTATTGGTTATAAAATATGTGATGCATTTCCTGTAAAAAGCGGAAAACGAGATATGGAAAAAATCAAGAATGATAGGGAAGGTTTTATGTTGCCGTCTGAAAAAGGAATTGGACATGTTTTAGTAGACCTTCATTCTTAAGATGGACATCCAGTTATGAGGGAAACTCATTAAATTCAAAGTCTTTTCAGAAGGTGTGTATTTTTTGACTTTCTTTAAAGCATAATTGTGGAAGGGTTTTTGAAAATATCCTTATAGCCATTAATGATTCCATAATAACTGGCTTTTTCAAGAGCTATTTGAGCAGAAGATTCGTTGTTTAAATAACAAAACGACCCCATCAGGAGCCGCCCGGGTTACGGGCTTCTCAAGTTTCCGTAACTCATTCACTACAAAAAGTATTGGTCTTTCTGTGTGGAATGTCAAATTCTTTTGGTAATAATAGCGTATGTAACTCTATTATTTATTATGCAATAAAGGTGAACTTATAAGGTGGATTCCCAGGCGCTGGAGAATGAGTAAGGATATTTATTAATGAATTATAAAGACAAATTCTTAACCAAATATGCAAAAAGTATAACAGGCTTAAATGATTTGACGGGGAATGAAAATCCGTCAATCCTGTTTTATATTCTGACAAGTTGCTTTGGATACTTGCTGGAAAATGATGCAGAAAAAGTGATGTCTTTCAATGGAGTTAAATTAAGAAGCCTATTAAATCCTATTGTTAAAGAATTGGGAGTTCATTTTTTGACCAATCCCCAAATAGTAGAGAATAGAAATATATTGCAGGGATATGGAGATGATGTGCCGGATAAAGAAATTGTATTACCGGATACGCCTGTAATTTGGGCAGCCAATCATGCTTTTAAAGATGATACGCTGGCTACCATACTGGCAATCAAGCGTCATGCTTATATTTTGTTTGGAAGTTTGCCGCAATTTTATAACACCTTTGATGGTGTTACTGCGTGGTTAAATGGAGTGGTGATGACCAACAGAAAGGTAAAAGCAAGCAGACAGGCATCTATGGAAAAGGCTTTGCAGGTAATGGCATATGGTGCAGACCTTATGATGTTTCCAGAGGGCGTATGGAATAAGTCGCCGAATTTGTTACTGTTGGATTTATGGCCGGGAATCTGGCGCATTGCAAAAGAAACCGGTGCTTCGGTAGTGCCGGTGGTTCATTATATCCGTGACTGTGCCGATGCGGGAAAACATAACCCCATACATACAGTGGTTGATGACCCGGTTAGAGTGGACGATTTGTCAGAAAAAGCAGGTCTTGAATATATCAGAGAAATACTGGCATATTGGTATTATCTGATGATGGAAAAATATGGAACAAGCAAGAGAACATTAGAAGTGAAGAAATGTAATAATTCCTATGAGGTATGGGAAAAGCATCTGCTTGCAAGAGTAAAGACTGCATCCAGATATGATGAAGAAATAGAGTTTAGCGCGGATTATTGTCCAAGCAGGAAAGTGGCACCGAAGGATGTGTGGAAAGCAGTGGCAGACATTGTAAATATTAATAAGGACAATGCAACACTGATCGCATATGCAAATTTATTCTTGGAATGGGAGATACGGAATGATTTTCAGCACAGGTTCTAAAGGTATATTTGCTCGAGGCAAAATGTCACAGGCTGAACTGGATAAATATTTTGAGTAGCAGCGGAAAGGCCGTTATGAAGCAGGGAAAGGTCCTGGCATGTTGTGGGGGAGAAAGATTCTTCATCCAATTTTGCTAATAAAATTTATGCATCTACACATGTTGGAGGGCATGATGTTGAAAGTTGTTTCGAAGCAATTGGCAAACATGCCTTCTTATTCCTTGGAGACCCAAGGGAAATATACTGTAATTTTGACGGGTTAGTCTTGTTTTTAAACGGAATGATTTGTCTGGAAACCAGAAGTGAAACGGACCGTAAAATTGCAAAGGAAAATGCGTGTTTGATTAAAGAATTACAGAAATATTATAACAAGTAACCGTTTAGTTTTTTCAGACTGGCGGTTATTTTTGTGCATTATTATCCAAATACAAAATAAAAACCTATGTCTTGAGAATAAATTCTATTTGGGCTATAATCATATAAGGCAAAAATGAAAGAGAAGGGGTTACTATGAAATTAAATTACAAGAGAACGTTTTTAATCGGACTTGCATTTTTATCCATATCTGCAATGTGGCAGATGTACGACAATATCATACCGCTTATTTTGCAGAATACATTCGGACTTGGAGAAACCGTAACAGGAGTGATTATGGCGGCGGACAATGTGCTTGCATTGTTTTTGCTTCCCATATTCGGTGCACTGTCTGATAAGATAGATACCAAAGCAGGTAAAAGGATGCCGTTTATTGTGGGCGGAACAGTTTTGGCTGTATTCTTTTTGATGATGCTTCCTGTGGCTGACAGGGCTGTAAATTTAGTTCTTTTTGTAACAGCTTTGTTTGCACTTTTGGTTTCTATGGGGCTGTACCGTTCTCCGGCGGTTGCCCTTATGCCGGATTTAACACCGAACAAACTAAGAAGTAAGGGAAACGCAGTTATTAATCTGATGGGTGCAGTAGGCGGCGTATATACCCTGATTATGATAAAACTTTTGGTGGGTAAAGGTGACAGACCTGATTACATGCCCTTATTTATCAGCTTGGCAGCACTTATGATCATTGCAGTGGGTGTATTAGCCATTACCATTAAAGAAAAGAAAGTAAAAGAAATTGTGGCGGCCGAAGTAAAGGCATATGAAGAGACTTCAGGTATGCAGGTAGTAACTGAGGATTCAGAGGAAACGGCTGTGAAAGATGCAGGGGAAAAGAAACCCATGCCGAAGGAAGTTAAGAGAAGTATGATTTTCCTGCTGGCATCCATATTCTTGTGGTTTACGGCTTATAACGCAGTAACTACAGCCTTTTCCCGCTATACGAAAGTGGTTTGGCAGCTGGAAGGTGGTGGATTTGCGGACTGCCTTATGGTGGCGACAGTTGCAGCCATTATCAGTTATATTCCGATCGGTAACATTGCCAGTAAGGTAGGGCGTAAAAAGACTATTATGGGTGGTATTGTGTTAATGAGCATTTGTTACTTTGCTGCCATCTTTGCAGGTACGTATCATCCGGTTATTAATGTGGCATTTGCGGCAATCGGTGTAGGCTGGGCAGCCATTAATGTAAACTCGTATCCCATGATTGTGGAGATGAGTAAAGG
>JAZNAE010000054.1:0-2027 GCA_045586385.1 Lachnospiraceae bacterium | reverse complement strand
GGGTGAAAGGAGCAGAAGATGTCAGATTTAATAGTAAATGCTGAGCAGGTGGTGGCGACAGCAAATAGAATTAAAACAATAAATGACCAGATTAGGGCAGAATTTGCTGATGTACAAAAGGCGATTAATAGTCTGGATGGTGAATGGGATGGTTCTGCAGCTTCCAATGCCATGGCGAAGTTTGCCAGTATAAGAAATGCATATTGCGATGCCAGATACAATGTAGTAGACAATTATGTTGCATTTTTGCACCAGCAGGTAGGCGAGGGATATACACAAACAGAAAGTGTGAATAAATCTCTGGCAGATGCATTTAAGTAAAGGAGGCAGGGTTTATGGCATACATAAGAGTTGATCATAGTAAGTTTGCAAGGACTGCATCAGAGGTAGAAGCTTATGTTTCTCTGATGAAGAAGAAAATGGCCTCTGCACAGGGCGAAGTAGACGATATGGCTAACAGCTGGCAGGGTTCGGATTTTGCACAGTTTAAGAGTCAGTGGGAGAAAGTGACAGAAAAAGAATCCACTTATAGAGAAATGGTAGAAGCATTGGAGAATTATGCGAAATTTTTAAGATATGCAGAGGAAAAATATAAGGATGCTCAGGCAAAGGCTGTGAATAAAGCAAATTCTTTGCCGAAGTGGTGATGGGTGATTTGGCGTGAGTAAGATTTCAGTAGAGTGCAAGAAAGGTAAATATACCATAATAAACCGAATAGCTTATCCGGAGACAATTAATGAGCGTGTATTTAATACAGTGGCAGCAGGAATGGTGGATGGCTTTTTGCCAATGACGATTCGTCAGAAAAGGAAGGAAACCCGTCTGGAATGTATGGTTCAGGGATTGATTCCGTTGTCCAAATATTTTGATTGTGTTGTAAGCAAGAGCATGTTTTTGGATTTTGTCTATGAGATTGCTCGTATCATTAAGACTTGCGAAGTAAACAAATTAGATGTAAATAATTTGGATCTTCAAAAGGATAGGATTTTTTTGGATCCTAATACATTGCGTGTTAAGTGTGTTTTTTGGCCATTGGTGAATAATCAAAAAGGGGCTACGCCAAATGTGTTTCTAAGACAGCTTCCGGCAGAATTGAATTTTAACCCTTTTGAAAACAAAGGATATTTAGATACATATTTATCATATTTTAACAGTATGAATCCGTTCTCGGCAAATGGATTTGAGAAGTTGGTCTCAGAATTAGCAGGAAAGAAGTCGGCGGAAGGAAGCAAAAAAGTGACTTCGGAAAGTAAAGCAGATAAAAATACTCAAGGTTTTCATCAAAACAAAGATAATATTGAGTATGATCCTTTTGCAACCATGGAGCCGGAGAAGCCTGTGAAGAAGCAGGAGTCGGAGATACAGATGGAAACGGACCCTTACGAATCAACGATGATGTTTGATGAGTTTGAACGTACCAGGGCATTGGGAAAGGAAGAGTACTCTGAACCGGTATTCCCACAAATTCTTCGTACGAAGACAAAAGAAGCTGTTGCAATGATGAAACCTGTGATAAAGATAGGTACGGATGCAAAAATCTGTGATTTTGTAGTGACCGGTAATAATTTTATCAGCAGGCGACACGCAGAGATTCTTCGAAAGAATGGGAAGTATTATGTTGTTGATTGCAAGTCAACAAATTTCACATTTTTGAATGGAAAGCAGTTGATTTCGTTAGAGGAAACAGAGCTTGAGTTGGGAGATATTATTCGGCTGGCGAATGAGGATTTCTTATTTGATATCATAGAATAATCAGAAAAAACAATCGCATTTTATGATGCGATTGTTTTTTTTGCTGATTTTAGCAATAGTTGAGGAATAAATGACAATAACTTGCAAGAAAAATAAATTTAGATAGGATATAATGCACATATATGCATAAAAAGTAAAATGGAGGTATTTTGAAATGCGTAAGAGATTACGGAAGAGTATCGCAGGTCTTCTTGCGTTACTCATGGTAGTGGGTAGTTTCCAGTTTGCCGGTATTCAGGCAAATGCGGAAGGAGAAACTACCGGAAGCAATTCGG
>JAZNAE010000053.1:0-1672 GCA_045586385.1 Lachnospiraceae bacterium | reverse complement strand
GATATGTTTTTTGATGTTCATTTAATGATTGATAATCCGGGCAGGGCAGTTGAGAGAATTGCTGAGTGCGGAGCAGATTTGATAAATTTTCATGTGGAAGCAGAAGCGGACGTGGAGGGAACCATTAAAAAAATCAGAGAGCATGGCAAAAAAGTTGGCATTACCTTAAAGCCAAAGACTTCTATAGATGCAGTGCGTCCATATCTTCCTTTGGTGGATATGGTATTAATCATGACTGTTGAGCCGGGATTCGGAGGACAGAAGCTGATTATGGATTGCCTTGACAAAGTGCGCGAGCTAAGAAGTATTTTGGATGCAGAAGGACTTTCGGTTGATATTGAAGTTGATGGTGGTATCAATCAGGAAAATATAGAAATGGTACTTGCTTCCGGTGCAAATGTGATTGTAGCGGGTTCGGCAGTATTTCATAATGATATTACAGAAAATGTCAAAGGATTTCTTTCCAAAATGTAAATATGTAAGGTTATTGAGGTAGTGTCTAATGGGTACTACCTTTTGTAATGTCCGTTGAATTGTGCGTTTTAAGTATCGGATAAAGGCTAAGGACTTAAAGTAAATGGTACATTTTCACATAAAATTCTAGAAAATATGAAATTTTTCGTAAAAGTAGTTGCATTGTTTTTGTTGACAACTTGCTATATAATGAAATGCGGTAATTAAGAACATAAGAAATTACAGGAGGAGAAGTAGTATGTCAGTTGACAAATTTTTAACAGATGAATATTTATCTGACTTAAATGCATACTGGCGCGCAACCAACTATTTAGCGGCAACACAGTTGTATTTATTAGACAATCCTTTGTTAAGAGAGCCTTTGACACAGGATCAGATTAAGAAAAAAATCGTAGGACACTGGGGAACAGTACCCGGACAGAACTTTATTTATGTACATATGAATCGTGCAATCAACAAGTACGATTTAAATATGATTTTGATTTCCGGTCCCGGACACGGCGGAAACTTCTTTGTAGCTAACTCTTATCTTGAGGGTTACTATAGTGAAGTATATCCTAACATCAGCCAGGATATCGAAGGTCTTAAGAGATTGAATAAGCAGTTCTCTTTCCCCGGCGGTATCTCCAGTCACGTAGCACCTGAAACTCCCGGTTCTATCAATGAGGGTGGTGAGCTTGGTTATTCTATCGCACATGCTTTTGGTGCAGCTTTTGATAACCCTGATTTGATTGCAACTGTTATCGTTGGTGATGGTGAGGCTGAAACAGGTCCTTTGGCAACTGCTTGGCACTCCAATAAATTTTTAAATCCTAAGAACGATGGTGCAGTACTTCCTATTATGCACATGAATGGTTACAAGATTAGTAACCCTACCGTTCTTTCACATATTTCCGAGGATGAGCTTGAAAGCTTCTTCCACGGTTGTGGTTGGAAACCTTACTTTGTAGAAGGTGACGACCCTATGACTATGCACAAGTTAATGGCTGAGGCTGTTGACAAGTGTATCGAAGAAATCAAGGCAATCCAGAAAGATGCTAGAGAAAACGGCAACACTGAGAGACCTTTCTGGCCTATGATCGTTCTTCGTACTCCTAAGGGATGGACCGGTCCTAAGGTTGTTGACGGACTTCAGGTAGAAGGTTCCTTCCGTGCACATCAGGTACCTATTACTATGGAGAAGCCTGAGCATCTTGAT
>JAZNAE010000052.1:0-2517 GCA_045586385.1 Lachnospiraceae bacterium | reverse complement strand
ATCTCCGGCAATGCGGCAATCGGCTGCAAGAGAAAGTTCATCAGATTGACAAACGCCATTACAATTCCGGGCGTCACTCCTTTTCCCAATATGGCAAGATAAGCACCCGCAATAAACACACCCATCTGCGCTGTAATGCCTGCTGTTGATGAGATTGTGCCAATTATAATTGCAATTTTACTTTTCTTACATTTTGCATTCTCCAGCTCCTGATTGCTCTTCAGGAAAAAACTAAGAACCGCTTTTTCAGCCTTAAAACTTTTGACAACTGAAAATCCACCGATAATTTCCTTAATTATATCCGTCAATGATTCGTTTCTTTTTGAAACGGCAAGTTCTGCCGCCTCCATCTTATTTCCCACCATTGCAGAGGCAATAACCGGTAAAATAAGCAAAAGGACCACAATCAGTGTAAGCAATGGACTGTACAGAAGCATCATTATAAACGCTCCCATAAACATAACCAGACTAGTAATCAGACCGAACTGTTTTTCCAAATAGTTTGCTTCTATACTTGTCACATCATTGGACAATGCCGATATGTAGGAAGCTGCCGCTTCGCCGTTAAATGTGTTGATATTCTTCTTTAACAGACTTTCAAAAGCAAATTCCTTATACTGCTGAACCGCCTTTTTCATAAATCGTGGCTTGGATGCATATTCGACCATTCCCATAACAACTGCTAAACAAATCAACCCTACCGTAAGTAAAGCCAATGTTTTTAACCCCAATGCACCTTCTACTCCTGAAATCGTATCCATCAACTGCTGTATCAGCCATGAGGTCGAAAGACTCAAAACGGCCATTGTCAGTGCTGTGAAAACAACAACGCCAAATGCTGATTTATTACCTTTATAAAACTGCCTGCGTAAATCTTTACTTGTCATTTATCATTTCCTCCCATAGACCACGTACGAACCGGCTGGCATCATCCTCCTCGTTTTCATCCAATATATTTTCGACCGCTTCCCTTACCGTACTTCCAATATCCACATATGCCATCGCCTCTCCCGGTGCATCTTCAAAAAAGCGGATTCCCGCAAGACTATAGACCGGTTCTGCATCAAATTGCTTTGCCAATTCGCCTGTACAATGAATCAACTCTTTTGCCTGCTCCGTATTTCCTAATCTCGCCTGTGTAACTGCCGACTGTACCAATACTGCCGCCTTTAACGTATCCAGGAAAGTATTCTTTGCATCTTCTTTTCTGACACTTTCAATAAATGCGTATAACCATTCCAATGCCTCCATACTTCGGTCGTAATCCCTCTTAGCCTCGTACATATAAACATGACCTGCCATTGTCCGTATCATATTTCCAAAACCGTCCGAAAAGGCCTTCATCAGATATTCTTTCGCATTATCCGGTTGTTTTAACATTCTCGCATAGAGCATGCCAATCAAACTGTTATTAATACCGCAGACATTGTTCTTCTTAAAACTCTCAAGAGCTTCTTCCGTCTTTTCCGCTAACATGTAATTCTGCGCAATCAGATTCAATATGGATACTTCGTTAATACTGTTATCCGTATTCTGGTACAACAGACGTATTGCCCGCTCAAACAATGCATTGGAACGTTCGATATCGGTCAGTTCTTTTTGCTCCATAAATTTAAGTTGATAAAAGAAACCGCAGGTATATACCAATCCAAAATGATTTGGATATTTTTGCAATGCCTTTTCGGCCTCCGCCATACCGTTTGTAAAATTCCTGTCTCTAACGGCTGCTTCTATTATTTTTATGCTACTGTCCACATTACTACTCTGCATTTCATACCCTAAAAGTACATCCACTGATACTTCAAATATATCTGCAAGTGCCATAATTAAACGGATTTCCGGCATGGACAGACCCGCTTCCCATTTATATACTGCGCCTACCGTCACACCCAATATTTCCGCCAACTGCTCCTGTGTAAAGGACTGTTCCTTTCTGAATCTTTTGATATTTTCAGCTAATTTAATTTCCATAGTTTCTCTCCCATCCGACGGATTTTATCTGATTATATAGTCGACTTCAGTTCAGATATCTGAACTGACTATAGTGTAGCATCAATGGGTTAACTTGTGAACACACCGCTCATACTATTTGTATACTTATTTTTATACTTTTGGTATGGATTGTAAGATATAAAAAACGCCTGACCTCCAATTATTCTTGGAAATCAGACGCTGTCTGTATTAATATTCTCTTATGCCACGTCTTATACACTGAAATCAAAACGGATACCTTCTGTCTCACCAGCCACTTTGCTCCAGTCTACATTTGTAATCTTTTCGATTAATTCCTCCTCGGAAGACGCTTCCAGATTGACTTTCTTAACGGTCATATCTTTTTCCTGCTCCTTCTTCTCTGCGAGTTCTTCTGCTGACTTCTTCTCGTCGGCACGTTTTTCTTTTATCTTCTCGATATAGTCCTTTTCTGCTTCCGATAGTTTTTCCAACTGTGCAAAAATGGACATCTTACCGTCTTCGTCAAAAGAGATTGCCATCTTACTGATAAGTGTACCGTTTTCA
>JAZNAE010000051.1:0-1742 GCA_045586385.1 Lachnospiraceae bacterium | reverse complement strand
ACTTTTGAAAGAGGCGAAGGAATAAATTATGGCTGAATATTATTTGATTTCACAATTGCCGTCTTTGGATGGAATAAGTGAGAATGTTCCACTTCCGATTACCGAAGAACGCTTCAATGAACTTTGCGAACGCTTCTTAGGGAAAAAATCTCAAGAAGCTATAAAGAAGATTAGCTTATCTCCCCCAAAAAATGCAGAAAGATTAGGTTCATCTTTGATTGATGCATGGAACGAATGTGAGATAAATCTTCGATTTGCTCTCGGCAAGGTTCGGGCAGAAAAAATGAATAAAGTTTTCGATACAGAAAACAGGATTTTACCTGTGGAATACATCAAAGTTGCTAATACGGCAATAGAAAAAGAAAACCCGATGGAAGCGGAAAAATATCTCAATAGTTATCGTTTAGAAATGTTGGAAACGCTCAGACCTATGGATGCTTTTTCTGATGAGTATATTTTCTATTACGGACTTAAATTAAAATTGCTTCTCCGCATAAGACAGTTTGATACAGAGACAGGAAAAAAAGCATACAAAAATATATATAACTCCATTATAAAAGGAGATAATTTGGAGGCAGAACAATGACCGAAAATAAAGGAAAGGTAGTAAGCATAAACGGAAACTTGGTGTCAGTTGAGTTTGATGGCAATGTTTCTATGAATGAGATATGCTTTGTAAAAGTGGGCAATACAGCCCTAAAGAGTGAAATAATTCGCATAAGAGGCAATGTTGCTCAAGTGCAGGTTTATGAAATGACTGACGGTATCAAATGCGGAGACACAGTAGAATTCACGGGTGATATGCTGTCCGCAGAGCTTGGACCTGGTTTGCTTGGTCAAATATATGATGGGCTTCAGAATCCGCTTCCGGTTTTAGCAAAGCAGGCGGGTTGGTTTTTAGAAAGAGGCATTTACGCAGACGGGCTTGATACTGAAAAGAAGTGGGAATTTACACCTACCGCAAAAATTGGCGATGTTGTTCGTGCAGGTGAATATATAGGAACTGTTCCAGAAGGTCCGTTTACACATAAAATTTTCGTGCCATTTTATCTGCTCGGAAACTATACAGTGAAATCCATTGTACAAAAGGGCGAATATACCGTTAGGGAAACTATTGCGGTCGTAACTGATGAAAGAGGGCGTGAAATTCCTGTATCTATGTCGTTCAAGTGGCCTGTTAAACGCGCAGTAAAGTGTTATAGCGAGAGATTGGCACCCGTTGAAACAATGGAAACCAAGGTTCGTCTTATTGACTCGTTCTTTCCGGTTGCAAAGGGCGGCACCTATTGTACTCCCGGTCCATTCGGTGCAGGTAAGACAGTATTACAGCATACCACTTCAAAATATGCAGATGTGGATATTGTAATCATTGCTGCCTGTGGAGAACGAGCCGGTGAAGTTGTTGAAACGCTGACAGAATTCCCCGAGCTGACAGATCCTAAAACAGGGCGTTCGCTTATGGAGCGTACCATTATTATATGTAACACATCCTCAATGCCGGTTGCATCACGTGAGGCTTCCGTTTATACCTCGGTAACACTTGCCGAGTATTATCGACAAATGGGACTTAACGTTCTTCTCCTGGCTGATTCTACTTCCCGTTGGGCACAGGCTCTTCGCGAAATGTCAGGCAGACTTGAAGAAATCCCCGGCGAAGAAGCTTTTCCTGCGTACCTGGAATCCTATATTGCGGCATTCTACGAAAGAGCAGGTTATGTCCGCTTGCCTGACGGAAGCACAGG
>JAZNAE010000050.1:0-1634 GCA_045586385.1 Lachnospiraceae bacterium | reverse complement strand
TGAAGTATTTGCGATTTATGTGCTGGAAGAATACCATGGATTAAAAGTCGGATATGCTCTGATGAATGCCGCATTAAATCAACTTTCCGATTATAACAAAATAGCTGTTTGGGTGCTGAAGGGCAATGAAAAAGCGATTCGGTTTTATGAGCGATATGGCTATAGATTTGACGGGACAGAAGCCGAAATCATGCTTGGTACACCCAATACAGAACAACGAATGATTTATGAACGTAATTGATGATGAAAATGATTCCGATTTGACGAGGTAAAGACATGTTAAACAACAAAGGCTTTGATTTATGGGCAGATGACTATGATAAGAGTGTAGGATTGTCTGACGAAGATGGAACCTATCCGTTTGCAGGGTATAAGGCAATCCTGAATGAAATATATAACCGCGTTTTAAGCGCTTCTGCGAAGACGGTTTTGGATATTGGATTCGGAACCGGAACGCTGACCGCTAAGCTGTACGAACAAGGTTGTGCAATCTATGGACAAGATTTTTCCGATCGAATGATAACGTTGGCACAAGAGAAAATGCCAAACGCGAGATTGTTCCAAGGGGATTTCTCGAATGGGCTGGTAGAACCTTTAATGCAACAAAAATATGATGCAATCATTGCTACGTATTCCCTGCATCATTTGACGGATTCGCAAAAAGTCAACTTCTTGCAAAGCCTGCTTCTGCTGCTGAACGAAGGGGGATGTATTTATATCGGAGATGTGGCATTTGAGACCCGTGCGGTATTTCAAAAGTGTATGGAGGAAACCGGCGACGAGTGGGATGACGATGAGATATATTTTGTATATGATGAGTTAAGGGCATATTTTCCTTCAATTCAGTTTGAGCAAATGTCCGACTGTGCAGGGCTTTTTACATTACAAAGATAATTAGTATTTGACAAAGGAGAGTGATTGTATGGTTGATTTATGGGTGAGAGATACATGGATTGCAGCATTGATTACAGCTTCCGCTGTTTTTGTGGTTTTACCTATCCAACTGATTCTCTGCTTTAAGGCAAAAAAACGCTTTATTAAGCTTCTGCTTACTGCAGTGTTTGCGGTGGTTACGATTGTTTTTTACATCTTGATGCTTACCGCAAAAGATTGGAGTGCGCTCGTATATGTCATTCTCGCAGTTTTTTCCGGAGTATTGCTTATGTTCAGCGGAATTGCCTGGGGCATCTGGGCTATTGTGCGCCTTGTTAAAAAGAAAAATTGGAATATAAGTAATCAAATGTACAGCTTAAGAAGTGTAACAGAAGATGATTATGATTTTATCTATCAAGTGAAAAAAGATGCGTATAAAAAGTATGTAGAGATGTGCTTTGGAAGCTGGGACGAGGAACAGCAAAAAGAGTATTTCAAAAATTTTATTGAGACATATAAAGACGGTGCATTTGTTATTTCTTTTGATGGAAAAGACATTGGGTTTTATAACGGATGCGCGACAGAGAATACATATGAAATCGGCAACATTTGTATTGTACCGGAATATCAAAACAGAGGAATCGGGACGGCCGTGCTGAAAGATATTTTAGCAGAAAATGCGGATAAAAAAATTACGCTTCAATATTTTAAGCAGAATCCGGTCGGCAGATTATATGAAAGACTTGGGTTTAAATTGCTTG
>JAZNAE010000049.1:0-2787 GCA_045586385.1 Lachnospiraceae bacterium | reverse complement strand
GCAGAACAGGTAATTAGTGATTATATCGAACGAGAGATGGCAGAATATAGGAAAGTAACAGAGCGTGAGCTTGCTACAACGAGTGTAGCACCTGAGGCAAAGCAGGCATTTAGCAGAAAGCCATATTATAGTGTGACAGGTTCTTTTGTGAAGAAGCCGGTTGTAAAATTGTAGTCTATCTGTGTGGCTTCCAAAGGGAAGCTGCATGGAATGACATAGAGTAAGGTCTTTTGTGTAAAAGGGCGTGGATTAGGGGAATCCAATGGATGTGTGTATCCATAAAAGGGGAATGAATTGCATAAAGCATGTTGGGGGACATGTGCAATTCAAAGGGGCTGTGAAAAAAGCACTCAGCGCGAAAGCAGTCCCTAGCTAATAATCGGGATAGATATCTTGGATGTTCAAGATACCTATCTCTTTTTTTAAAAGGTGCCTTTTTACTTCATACATAAGATACTGTAACATTACTTCGCAAACTTTTGCAACGCTCTTCATGAACTAACTGCTAACTACGACTAAGCCACTCAGCAAGGGCTTCATGTCTAGTCTCCATAAGCAGTGGATTTCACTCGAGCTAAAAGCGCAAAACAGCGTTTGCTCAGCAGTGTTTCAGTATCTTATTTTTATCGTTATTGAGGCACCTTTTTTCGATTATGTAAGGCTGGTATCTTGAACAGGTAAAGTTACTATCCGATTATTAGCACGCCACGCCCGAAGCCACTGCTTTCGCGCTGAGTGCTTTTGCTCCACGTTTTGAAATAAAAAAAGAGAATTAATGCTTTCATAAAAGAACCACTAATTCTCTTCTGTGGTAAAATAACCACATGCATAATATAACCAAGAACTATTTTAGACCAAAACAGGGTGTTTTGCCAATGTTTATTTCAGATTTTCTTGATATTTGTGATCCGGTTTTGACATTTGATGAATTCATGGAGGGAATTGACTTAGCTAAGTATCTGAAAAGAATACCGGTACATGAGACCGGTCGAATCAGATATAATCCCATCAACATGTTAAAAACGGTACTCTTTGGATTTATGACCAAGGGGTACATATCACTAAGAGAGTTGGAAGATAACTGTAAAGTAAATATCAGGTTTATGTATCTGATGGATAACGAAAGACCAACCTATAGAACGTTTGGATACTTTATTAATGAAGTACTTGGCGATTCCATCGAAACTATTTTCTGTGATATCAATAAGAAAATCTTTGAACGGGAAGGAGTAGATCTGCACCATCTTTACATAGATGGTTCTAAATTCGAGGCAAATGCAAATAAATACAGCTGGGTATGGAAGAAAGCTACAGAAAAATCAAGGTATCGCCTGTATGAAAAGATAACCTCCCTTTTCCGGGAAATGAACGAAGAACTTGCGTGGTCCGGATTACATATAGAAACGAATACAGAGTATGTTCCTGACCAACTAAGCATTATTGCAGAAAAGTATGCAGGGGTCTGGAAATTAGATATAAACACGTTTGTATATGGAAAAGGTCGTCGAAAAACAATACAGCAAAGACAGTATGAGACCCTTTTGGAATATAGAAAAAAGCTGTCAGAATACGTAGAAAAAGTTGAAATCTGTGGTCCTGACCGTAACAGCTATTCAAAGACAGACCATTCAGCTACCTTTATGAGGATAAAAACCGACTATATGGGAAATGACCAGTTGCTTCCGGCTTACAATGTACAGGTTGGAGTAGCAGATGAATACATAGCTGTGGTAGATGTGAACCAGTATCGTTCCGATATGGACTGTTTTATTCCACTGATGGAACAGTTTTACAAGACCTATGGCTTCTATCCGAAATATCCTGTTGCCGATGCAGGATATGGTTCTTACAATAATTATATTTACTGTGAGCAGCATGGAATGGAAAAATATATGAAGTTTCCAATGTTTAAAAAAGAAACGGAAGATAAAAAGTACCGAGAAAATCCCTTTCGGGCAGTAAATTTCAAAGTAGATGAAAATGGAATCATGAGATGTCCAAATGGAAAAGCATTTCAATTCTTATATCGAAAAGCGGTTAAAAGTAATCAATACGGAAGACAGGAAGAAATATATGTCTGTGAGGATTGTAGCGGATGTCCTTATGCTGACAAATGCAAAAAGACTGATAAAAACAGAACCGTCAGAATCAATCACGAACTGACTTCTATGCATGAAGAAGTTATTAGAAATCTGGAAAGTATACAGGGGGCACTTCTGAGAATGAACAGATCCATTCAGGCAGAAGGAACCTTTGGAATTATAAAAAATGATCGTTGGTATAAAAGAATCGTGAGAAGAGGTATCCATTCTGTGAGAATGGAACTTTTTCTGGTTTCTATTGGTCATAATTTATATAAATATCATAATAAAAGAATACGTCTCCAAAAAGCAGCTTCATAAAAAGATATGCTGATTTATGGGGAAAGGGGACTTATACACTTTTTTTAGGCGCTACAGAATAGAATGAAGAAAAAAAGGAGCGTGAAAAAATGATTTCTCATTTTTTCACAGCCCCTTTTGTTCGTTAGGAAATTCTTGCGAGATGATGCCGCCTGGCATCATCTTTTTTTATACTTAGATGTAGTATCGTGCAGTCTGTATTCGGAAGGGCTGCATTTTTTATACTGCTTAAAGAGTCTGTTAAAGGTAGAAATACTAGAAAATCCTGCTTGAGCAGCGACCTTGGCGATAGGTAGATTCGGATTGCGAAGAAGCTGTTCAGCAGCTTTGATACGACGAAGTGTTACATATTCACCAAGGGTTACACCCATATATTGCTTAAATA
>JAZNAE010000048.1:0-2388 GCA_045586385.1 Lachnospiraceae bacterium | reverse complement strand
ATATCGTAGCAAGTCAACATACTGGCCTTTTGGTCTGGCTTGTTTTAAATTGCGAGACTCATGTATAGGTAAACTATGCATGGAGTCTGTATATTTTGATTGATACCCAAGTATAGTTTTACGACTGTACTTGGGTTTTTTATTTCTGTTTTGGAGGAGTTTGTGATGGACTTGGAAATTTCGTTTTTTTGTACCGGCATTATGTTGGGGGTAGGCTTGGCGATGGATGCTTTTTCCGTATCGCTTGCCAACGGACTGAATGAACCATGCATGAAAAGAAAAAGGATGTGCGGTGTGGCCGGAATATTTGCTGCCTTTCAGTTTGCGATGCCACTAATTGGTTGGATATGTGTATCTACGGTTGCTTGTATGTTTTCTGCATTTGAAAAATACATTCCCTGGATAGCCTTTATCCTGCTTGGCTATATCGGCGGAAAGATGCTGTATGAAGGAATAAAGGGGGAAGAAACAAAAGAATGTGTTGCAGTCGGAATGAAAGCTTTATTGGTACAGGGCGTTGCAACTTCGATTGATGCACTTTCGGTTGGCTTCACAATTGCGGATTACAATTGGATGGAAGCTGTATTTGCCTGTCTGTTGATTGGTGCTGTTACATTTTTCATATGTTTCGCAGGTCTTGGAATTGGGAAAAAAGCAGGAACGAAGCTCGCAGGAAAAGCAGGAATTCTGGGTGGCGTAATTTTGATTGTGATTGGGTTGAAAATTTTTGTTGGTAGTTTTATGTAAGGGTGTTAGGAGGGGAAGTAAATGCTCACAGTAAGAAAAAGTTCTGTATTTTCAGTGTCTGTTGAGGAAGTATTTGCCAGATTACAGAAATTAAAAACATTGCAATATATAGCCTATCCTTATGCAACATTCGAGGCTGTTAATGGCGAAGAAGAACTGATTTGGAAAAAGGATAACGTTTTTTCATTTCGTTTCAAAATATTTGGATTAATTCCTTTTGGAATTCACACAATCAAGGTCATTCGGTTTGGTTTAGAAGATGGAATTCTTACCAATGAGACAAACACACATGTGCCGGTCTGGAATCATGAGATTATTTTGGAGAGGGTAGATGCAAATACCACAAAATATACAGATATCGTAGAGATTGATGCGGGATGGAAAACTGTGTTTGTGTATATATGGGCGGTTTGCTTTTATACGCATAGGCAGAGGAAATGGAAGAGGCTTTTGAAATAAGGTTAAAAAGATAAAGAAAAATATAAAAGTGTAAAAGCAAGGAGGAATAATGGATGCTGAGCATATTTCTGATAGTTGGTTTATGTGGAGCAATTCTTATGTTTATAGGGGATATGGTTCTGTATTACAGCAAAGACGATTATGTGGGTGCCGCCACATTACAGGCTATTATTGATATTATGAAAAGGGAAAGCCGCACAAGGCTTTATATCGGGGGAATGATTGGACCGATTGCGGCGTTCTTCTATTGTGTCGGCTATTATCATTTGGTAGTAATGATGAAAGAAGAATTTAGGGTGTTAGGTTGGATATGTTTTTTGATTAATTGTCTCGGAATTATATGTGGAGGAGCATACCATAGTCATTGCGCATATTTTGGATTGATAGGCCGTCATGATACCAAGGAATCATTGGAAGAAATCCATAAGTACTTGAATGTACAGAAAACAGTGGCATTTGGACTGCAGGGGATTGGTTTTCTGATGTTGGCTGTTTTTATTGGTTTGAAATGGACGATGTTTCCGCGTTGGATGTTTATTGTTACACCGGGGATTATATTTTTACTTCTTCCGCTTACGAGAAAACTTCCGAAAGGATTACATATGATTATCAGTGGCGGATGGACCAACCTGATATCGGTTATTTATTATGGAGTGGCGTTGGCAGTTGTGTGTTTTACATAATAAGAGATTGGAAATGGATATGTATAAGGAGGAAAAGTATGTTGATTTTAATTGAAAGCTTGGCAATGTGTTTTATTTTGTTACTTATTTGCGTAGTAGGGATTGCAAATGGTCCTGTAGGTTCCGTGTATTTCTATGAACCGGAAATGCAGGAGAGAGTTGTGGAATTGGGACTGACAACAAAAGAGCGGATAAAGAAAGGCTATGCGATTGCAGGTGTCTGCTTATTTGTTCCGATTCTGTTTTTTGTTCCTGCAATGGTTTATTGCATCAATGGTGCAAGAGGGTTTTGGGATATCTTTGTGCAGATAACGATAATTTTATTGATTGTAGGATTGTTTGACCGAATTTTTATTGATTGGTACTGGGTTGGAAAAACGAAGGCATGGTTTATACCGGGAACAGAGGATTTAATGCCGTATATTCCGAAGAAGACTTTAGTGGGGAAATGGATTGGAACTCTTGTAATGTATCCGGTTCTTGCGGCGATTCAGGCGGC
>JAZNAE010000047.1:0-30588 GCA_045586385.1 Lachnospiraceae bacterium | reverse complement strand
TCCTGTTCCTACATGTTCTTTTCCATAAATGAGAAAATCTGATCAAGGGTACGGAGAATCTTAAAATCACCTTTCATCTTCATCGCGCCACCCATAAATGCTCTTTGGAATGTCATCCGTGCAAAAATAATATCATCCATTGTCTGTTTGTCCATTTGAATTTCCACATCGCAGGAATTCATATTTCCATAATAGCATTTGCACTCCGGTCCGTTTACTTCAATCACAAAAGGTTTCTTCTTTCCCTCTATCTGCATTTTGTATATTGCTTTAAAACCGGGCTGCGGCGTAAAGTGACTTTCAAATTCTTTTACATACTCACTCTGCTGTCCTTCTGCCGGCTCCACACTTCCCATCATGTCTCGGAACAAACTGGTTAATTCCTGAATATCTTCTTTTTGTCTTCTCACATAACTATCATCAGAAGCATACTTTGACAACTGTTCGGACTCCTGGGGTGTAAGATCTGTATTCTGGGTAATCGAAACCATCTTTTTAACAGCCTGATTACTTGCCGGCAGGCTTGCAAGACGCTGATTGATGGTACGATACATATTTTCTGCTTTCTTTTCAATAATCTTATGATAGCCTTCGTTAACCTCAAATATAGATGTATCTGCAATATATCCGCAAATACCGCTACAAGGCAAGCCTCCTAAAATCTCCCACGCATTGGCAAGTGCTAATTTTCCTTCCCGCTCTCCATATGTGGTCGACATAACTATAGGGCTCATATATATTTTAGAAATTTTTTCTTTGTCACCATAAAGCCAACAAGCATCCAAAAACTGCTGCATATATCCACCGATTCCAAACCATTCCACAGTGGTCGCCATTATAATCCCGTCTGCTTCCTTTAAAGTCTGAGGTAATGTTGTAATAGTATTTTTCAGCTCATACAAATTAAAGCGCTCCACGGTTACATGAAGTTCTTCCAAAACCTCCTGCATTTTATTGATAACAAAAAGCGTAGGATCATCCATAAGACCTCTTCCGCCATAGTAGATATTTACCTTCATATCCGTAATCCTTTCTTACTGTAATTGCATTCAAACAATTACTTTTAGTATAAAGCGGATTTGATTATCTGTAAATAAATTTTAACTTTCCGAGACGAATTTCGTCACCCGGTTCCAGTAGTTCCGATGTATTTGGTTCAAGCCTTAATCCGTTTTTAAATGTTCCATTGGTCGAATTTAAATCTGTCATATAAATTTTTCCGTTTTCCTTAAAAAATTTTGCATGTCTGCGGCTGATACTCGGCTCATTAATTACCATATCAACCATTCCTGCAAGTTTTCCTACGGTAATTGGCAATTGATTTAAATTAATATGATTTTTGTTTTGTCTCCCCAAACCATAAAGTTTGTTTTCACTATTCTCTGTCCATGGAATAAAAATGGTATTTCCGTACACAATATTTTTTTTACTTTCTTCTGATATGCTATCTAGATCTACTACTTCCTTTTCGTACCACCTTTCGTCTTCTTCACATAGACTTTCCTTTTTTCTCAATAAACAGGAAATTTTTCGATATAAAAAATATCCTATTGTGAAAACAATAAATAAAATATCCGCCAGAAAAACTGCATATAAACATATTAAATTCGTTTCTGCAAGATCATAATTCTGATATATGTATATACATATTGCTAAAATAGCTCCGAACAAGATTAGAACTTTACCTATATTCTTTCCGTCCATTATCGGGAAAAAACTTCGTTTTGCTGATTCCTCATCTTTCTCCTTATCATTTTCCATTTTCCCTAAAGGTTCTATTTTCTTTTCGCTTTCTGTTTCTTTACCGGACAGATAATCCTGCTCGAACCAATTTAACACTTCATCAAGTACAAATAGGTCTTTTTCAATTAACTCCAACCCTTTATAGCATATATCAACTGCCTTATCATCTTCACTGTCCACTTTTTCTGTCAAAAATTCAAACAACTGCTTTATATGATTCTCCTCCGTGATAAACGGATAATATAAAAAGAAAAGTTCATCACTCTCGATATCTGTAAATATATATTCCGGATTAAGTACAAGATATTTTTCTTCAAGCAAAAAACGTGACATATTGTCCCATGCCGTTTTCAACTGCACAAAGAAATGTTTTAAAAACGTCATATTAATTCTCTTATTCTCATAGATACTTGCCAGATTCTGTTTTGATGTTATTTCATAATAAAGAAATAGTTCTCCATTAATATGTCTTTCTCTACATGGTAGCAATCCCTGTATCTTATTGTTTGTAATCATCCGGAATTGATAACAATTCTCAGGTTCATCTGTATTTCTTATAACCAGAAAATTGTGTCTAAAATCTTTATAATATTTAACTTCCATTTTTTAATCTCCTGACTGTTTTTATAACTTCAACATTTTCATAAAGGACTTCTCCGTAATCATCATTTACAATCATCCTGCGGCTAGCCCGAAAATTTGTTAAATAATTATTTTGAGAAGTCACACATCTTTTAAATTGAAAAAACGCACTCATTATAATCAAAAGAAACAACATAAATACCATGGGCATGATAAAGGATGCCTCTATCGTCATGTACCCTTTTATCCTTTTATGCATTCAAAAATAACACCTCCATAGCCGCTAAAAGAAATGGTATAAACGGTATTTTTTCATCTTTTCTTCTCTTCAAAAGAAGAAATATTGCATAACAGCCTGTTAAAAGAAACGCTATTGCCAGGGTTGCTACACAAAAATCCATGTCTGTCCAAAAGCCAAGTACCAGTACTGTTGCACCGTCTCCGTATCCTATTTTTTCCTGGGAAATCAATGATAGTGCCAATAGCAACATTCCCGGTAACATGCACCCCACAATATGTACTATCTCGATTCCATTTTCCGCTATCAAACATAAAAGTGCTATGCTTCCTGATACTATCAAAACAAACAAAGATATTTCCTTCTTTTTTATATCTTCCCAAGACAAAAAACCGATTGTAACCAGCACTGCACTATAAGCTATTTTGTTATACATAATGTTATTCTCATCTCTCATGCATCTCTCTTATTTTTACATTTACTGCAAGGTGTTCTTTCGCCTACTTCCGAAAATGGCACTACATATACCGTTCTTTTTAAAGCTGTACATCCGGAGTTCCCATGAAACCGATTGCCCCATTTTGTATAATATACAAAACTTTGATGATACGGGTTACACACATCACAGGCATAATAAATTTCTCCGGAAGCGTTACGCAAGCTACTTACTTTTTCCATTTTTTCATATAATATGTTTACCTTTAAATATGTACATTCCTTATCAAAATGATACTTTTCTCCAAACGGTGTTATAAATACATAAATTATTTCCTGTATCTGGTCCTGCAAGGCCTTTTGCTCATATCCCACAAAACCATGTACCAGACAACTCTCCTCTACGATTAATTCCTTAATCGGCAACCATTTAATAAATGGTTTAACCTCGTACCTAACAGTTACTTTTGTGTTTCCCTTACCAAGACAATTCTCTGCTCGCGTTATAATTACACCTTCTTTTCCTCCTTGCACACATATAAAGGGACTTATCCGACTACTCAGGTAATCTATGATTTCCTGTTGTACATCGATTTCTTTTTTTACTTTATCCATACCGTATTCTTTTACGTATTTTTGAAGGCTTACTTCCATACTCACCTT
The DNA here is from genome assembly GCA_045586385.1 of Lachnospiraceae bacterium. Taxonomy (GTDB): domain Bacteria; phylum Bacillota; class Clostridia; order Lachnospirales; family Lachnospiraceae; genus Suilimivivens. The sequence goes on along the minus strand of JAZNAE010000047.1, from coordinate 26,927 downwards.
GTGAACAGCTTCCCAGACATCACTTTGAAAACGTACTATTTCCAGACTATATAAAAGCGTCATCATATACATAAGAAATATTGGTAATACTAAGGATGCTTCTACTGTAATGGAAGCCTGTTTTTTTGCAAAAGGGGATGAGAAAGATACTCTCTTTTTTGATGTGATGAGAGAAAGGGTCTTTATTTTGACCTGTTGATGATTTATATGTGATAAAGAGAGCATCTGTCTCCTCCCCCTTTGCTTTAGTAATATCCGTATGACCTTATCAAAGAATACTTTTCTCCTAAATTACAATTTGCCTGTACCTTTGTTGTAAATTTTTCTACGCATCCGGCCATTGAAAAATCCATATTACCCGTAAGATAACGAATATCCATTTCCATAATATCCATACTTCTCAAATTTCTTACGGATTCCGGAAGTTCTATAATAAAACAAAATAAATATTCTTCGTATCTGTATCCGTTTAGCATCTCTCCCTGCATTAGCATCCGTATTTCTTCCACACTCTCCATATACGCATGCGCATAGACGATGCTGTCGGTTACCGGTTTTCGAAATTCATTTTTTAACTGCACGGCATAAAGGTTATCTGCCATTACCTGTGCCTGTGTACATAAATCACTGTCCCCAAAAGCCTCTGTCACATTCTGTGCAAACCTGAAGGAAAGCAATTCTTCTACTATTTTTTTTAAATTTTCATAGTCCGACCGTTCTCCCATTGCAATATACTCAAGTTGATATTGAAGAAAACTGTCCTTTCTTATGCGTCCGTAATTTCCCATTTTTTCAAATAGATATTCTGTAAAAATTTCCGTATTTTTTTCGCTTGATACCTGGTTTTCGACATCGCTCCCCAACTTTGCTGAAATGTATTCTTCTGCCCGTATTGCTCCCACACCAATCTTGTCTGCATCAACGCCAACCAAATATAGTACATCACTACCTGCCATTTCAAAAACCGCATCTGCCGGATTATCAAGTGCTATCGTTTCCTCTTGTCCATGCTCATTTATGATTACAGGAAGTTCTATGGAATCAATTTGTTCCATAAGAGACGACCATTCATCCATGGCGTCTCTTTCCGCTTTCATTGAAATTTTTCCTGCCCCGCGTCCATAAACCGTCCGATCTTGCGTGTTGCAATCATATTTATAAGCGATTGCCTGGTTCTTTATTGAATCACCGTTTTTTTCTGCAGCAGTTTTGATATCTGTCACTTCTATTTCTGATAGATATAAGCCACTCCATGGTTTATGACTATTATTTGGATTATGGTTTTGCTGTATGTAAAAATAAAGTCTCTGCTCTATGTTGTCTTTTAAAGGGCCATATTTTTGATATGACAAATCAACATATAACAAATCATATCTTTCGTGCAACTTTTTATGAAATTCTCCAAGTACAGAACTCATTGCCATATCTATTATTCCCTCCAGTCGTATCTTATCTGCATTTTTGACAGCATTTCCTGTCAGAAAAAAAATGATACCTGTCAAAAAGGATAAGGATAATGCCAACGCTATAGTTACACTCCCCTTCATTATGCAAGAATCGCCGAACTATCCACGGCAATTTTTTGAAAAACGGTACTTACCAGTTGTTGTATCTGGTTTTTAAAAATCAAAACCAGACCAATCAATACCACAATAATTAAAATGATTTCCACCGTTCCCATTCCCTTATTTTTCCGCAACAAACATTTTTCCTTCTGCTTTTTATCCTTTTCCATATTTTTCACCCTTTCTTCTATAATCCCGTATATACAGGTAATAAAATCAATAACATTACAACTAAAAGCATTAGCATCATTGGTAAAAGAAGTTTTGTTCCGGCTTCTTCTCCTTTTCTTTTTATCCGGTTTTTCTGTTCCTTCCATGCCTGATATACTTCATCGGAAAGCATTTGTATCATATTGTCGTTTCCCTGCCTTCCGTAAGAAATTAGCAAAGAGCCCAATTTTCGATAATGTTGCTCATTACACCGATCCGCCCAATTTCTGTAAACATTTTCTTCCGTCTGTGCGTTAGAAAATAAATGGCAGGCAATTACAATTTCTTCAGATAAAAAATTCATCTTTCCTGTTTTTTTCTTTTCTTTCTGATAATCATCTGCTATTTTAAAAAAAATATTTCTCACCGACAGACCTGCTGCCATATAAAACTGAAGCATTGTTACAAATTCAGGATAATCCTCCTGAAGCTGCTTTTCTCTTTGCTTATCTCGTTTGTATATTTCTCTATCTATTGAATAAACTGCCGCAGCCGCCCCGACTATTGCCATAAATAAAGCCCATATACTATCATTACTTTTCTCTTCTCTCCACGTTATTTTTTCTCCGCCTACTTGATCAGGAAGCATGATGATGCTTCGCCGGCTGGTATTTTCCGCAATCTGGGCAAGTAGTGCATTTATATTTTCCTTTTGCTGTTCTTCTGCACTTAACACTTCATGAAAAACACGTACTTCATATTCTCTCTTTTGTACATAATCCTGGCATTGAAACAGTGCTGTAAGAGTTACAGCCTCTCCTTCTTTTATTATTTTTTCAGTAAACACCTTTCCGTCTGTATGTAATATTTCTGTATTACTGCTACTCCACGTAATAATAAAAGGATACTTTTCAAGTGCACGCGGCAAATAAAGATTATCTGTTACAAATGAAAGACTTTCGTTTTTTCCCAAAATAAGAACTTTTAATTCTTCTTCTGCTCTTTGATACAATTCTTCCAGTTCTTTGTCGGTAAATTCTCTCTCTTCCACCTTATAGTGTATCGTCTGCTCCCCGCTATCTGTAACTGCTGATAAAGTTACCTCGTAACTTCCCTCTCCCCATTCGTTCCGATACAAACAGGGTCCCTCCTGTAATTTACTGTGCATACGGCTGCTGGTATGCACACAAATTAAGGCTGCTATCCCTATTAAAATAATTAAGAAAACCGTTCTTTTTTTACGTTTTTGAAGATTTCCATATATTTGATTCACATTGTCACCGGGATATAATCTCCCCAGCATTTCTTTTACTTCCCTTTTCATTTTCACCTAACCCATACCGGTTATTATTTTTCTTCCCAGCCCATATGCAGTCACATATAAGCAAAGACATGCTGTCATTATCATTACTCCGTTTAAAGAATCATACATTTTGCTAAAGTATCCGGGAGATGTAAATTCCATATATAACATAATTGCAGGCGGCATAACATTCATTATTTTTAGTTCTAATCTTTTAGCACTTAAGAAAACATATATTTCTTTTTTTATTTCTACCCTTTTACCAATTACATCTGCCGTATTTTCCAATAATTTTGTCATATTTCCGCCATATTTTTTTGCTACATCAAATACCTCTGCAAAATCACGTATTTCCACAATGCGGCTGTTCTCTCCAATGGTTTTCCACATGTTTGTTGCAGAATCATGATTTCTTAGTCCCTCCTGCAACTGCAAGAGAATATGACATATATAACTGTCTCTCCCATAACGATTCTTCAAGTCTTCATAACTGTTTAGGAATGCATTTTCCACCGAGTATCCTGCCTTAATTCCTGTCACTGTCAAATAGAGTAATTCCTTAAACTGCTGTCTCCTTTCCTCTTTTTCCCGCATCAACTGATCCCTTTTCTCCTCTTTGTAAAAAAGAAAACCCACTATACTTACAGGTAAAATAGCCCACCAGTTTCGATAAAAGCAATAAGTAAGCAGTAAAACCACGGCTATGCTTTCCAGTATCAACAACACATTTTCTTTTCTTTCTTTATCCACATCCCACATACCTTTCCCTGCTTACTGTCTTCTGTTTCTTTAAAATAGAACAAGGTATCCATTGTAATTGTCCCATCCGTCAGTAAAACCGGCTCCGCGATTTCTAAAAGTTTTCTGCTTCCGTCTTTTATTCTCCCCAAATGTACAATCAAATCAAACCCGGATGCTATTTGTCTCCATACAGCCGGTAACGGAATTTCCATTCCCATTAAAACCATTGTCTCCAGTCTCCCCACGACATCCTTCACCCCGTTAGCATGTACACTTGTCATGGCAGTATGTCCTACGTTTACACTTTGAAGCATATCTATTGCTTCTTTTCCCCTGACTTCCCCGACAATAATTCTGTCCGGACGCATGCGAAGAGATGTTTTCAGTAAATCTCTGATGGTTATTTCTTTACATCCCTCCACATTGGCATTACGTGTCTCCAATCGGACCAAATTAGGCAAGTGACCCATCATTAACTCCGCACTGTCTTCTATGGTAATAATTCTTTCCTGCGGTGGAATATATTGAGACAGTACATTTAAAAACGTTGTCTTTCCGCATCCTGTCCCTCCGCATACCAGTATGTTACTGCCCGTCCTTACCTTCTGTTCCAGGAAATGCGCCACCTCTTCACTTAACGTCTTCATTAAAATCAGTTGATTCATAGTCATTGCCCTTTTCGGGAAACGCCTTATAGTCAAAATGTGACCATTGATTGCCACCGGTGAAAGAACGGCATTTACTCGTGATCCGTCCTTTAATCTGGCATCTACTATAGGTGATGCTTCATTTACAACCCTGTTTGCTTCGGACACTACCTGCTGAATTATCTGTTCTACTTTTTCCGGTGAATCAAAACAAAGAGTTGTTTGCTCTATTTTACCTTCCCTTTCTACAAATACAGGTGCGATTCCATTTACCATGATTTCCGTAATAGTTGTATCGTTCATTAATTCCTGCAAAATGCCCATTCTCCTGATTGCATAAAAAATTTCTTTTCGCACATATGCCCTATCCTCAAGAGATAATTTCTTTCCTTTGCTCTTTTCTAGCAGTCTCCTGTCTATCACCTGCTTTATTTCTTCATCATTCATTTCCTTTGACAAATCCAAACTTTTGATGATTTCTTCCTGAAAAGCCTTTAAACTATTTCTATCGATTTTTTCCGTTTTCTCTATTTCCATTTCACCACTCCTTCAGCAAATCCGGAAATACTTCCCGCCTGATATAGTTTGCCAAATCGCCATATGTAAGCTCTTCAAATCGTATAGGCAGTTGTTTAAACATAGGCAACTCCCACTTTTTTGACTTTGATACGATATCTACATATTCCGTGTTCGTTAAGATGGCTTCGTACTGTTCTATTTTTGCCTTTGCTAATGCGTCATCACGTACAATGGTATAAATGTAATCACAATGTTGCAGAATTTCCCATAAATCAGTTAAATAATCCGATAAATCCAGTATCAAATATTCATACTCACTGATTTTCTCAATTTCCGAAAACAAATCTATCCATGTAAGACCTTTGATTCCCATTATGTTTTGATAAATATCCGCCGGAGGAATAAAATCCAATCCGTTTACTGATTCTATCATACTTTCCATATAAAAAAACAACCTGTCTCTTGTGCAACTAAATTGATACGCAAGATCGGATATATCATTTTGAAATTGTCGATTCAACATTCTTCCGAGTCCGGAATATGCTTCAAAATTTAAATATAGGGTTTTGCTTTGACGGGCCAACATTTGGCCCAAAGTAAAGGAAAATGTGGTTTGCAGACACCTTTTTATAGGTGTATAGATTCCGATGATACGCATTTTTTTATTATTGTTTCTAAGAACCATCCCGTCTTGCGATGTTTCTTCTGCATAATATCGCATAACCTCTTGAACGATATTTTCACAAGACTGATATTTGTTAATATGACAAAATGCCCGATTTATATTCTCACCGGTTTCACTCAAAATAATGATATGAGCAATTTTTAACTTTTCTATTATGTTTTGATAAACACTTTCTGCTACGAGAAGACATTCTATTTCTTCTTTTTCTGCGTATGAAAAAAAGCTTTCTGCCTTAGTAAAAATCTGAATTATAAAGGGAATCTTTTCTCTGTCCCCAATAAAATCCATAAGCCGATAGGCATAACTCTCCTCGCAGTCAAAAATTGCAAGGATTTTTTTCTCCAAAATAACCCCCTTCTGCTTATTAAACTGCCAAGCTGCGTAATCAAAATGAATTGTTGGGAGAACCTCCCGGAATCTTTCGACGGATGAAAATCATCCTCTTTGGATTTCATAAAATAAACTAAGACTGTCTTGTTTGTAATCTGAATTATATCTGACAAATTTTTTATTGTAAAGTAGTTAAATTTAATTTTTTTAACTTTGTTAAGTTTCTACAAAAAAATTGCTCCCGAAAAATACTAAAACCTTTACAATCCTTGTAAATACAGGGTTTGTAAAGGTTTGCATTTTTACCAAAGCATATAAAATTGTACCCCATACATCATCAAAACTCCCGGAACGCCAAGCATTCCCGATGTCAAAAATGTCACCGGATTATAGCCCAGCTCCATTCCCGGCATCTGCATGCACAGAAAATAATTTCCAAAATAAATCACAAAAAGTCCGAGTACTCCCCGCAGCACAAAATTAATAATCAGTTCCACATGTCTGCGAAGCATTGCCACCAAAAATACTGCCCCAAGGACTCCTATTATCCACATTGAACCGCTGTAAGTATCCATTTTATCCCCGTTCCCCCTTATCAGCCTGTCTGTAAACCTACTATCACTCTAATATATGTCCACCTTTTTTTCATATTCCAAAATTTTCCCACTTTGTTGAATAAATCTCTTTTTTTCTGCTCATACTTTGACAAAAGGCAATTATTGGATATTTGCAGAATATGATATAAGGACATCTGCCGCTTTTTTTAAAAGCAGAAAAGAGGGAAACATGAAAACTTATTTTAGTACATCCTCACATGTAAACCGGACTTTATCGGAACAGGAAATTGAGCGAAATGCACTGTTATCCGATTTGGAAAAGACAAAACGTGCTCTTGAAATTGCATATGCAGGTTTTGACAATGTAACGGAACCGGATTTAATTGATTGTTACATTTATGAGCTGAACTCTGTGATGAAACGATATAAATATTTAATGAAACAGGCAGCACGCCTTAGCATGCTGCCAGAAGAAAAAGAATCTGTATCTGTATTAAACACAAAATCCCCTGTTACTTCCCTGATCGGCTAAGTTTTCCGTTAAACTGTTCCTGCCGTAGGTAAGACCTGCGTAAACAGTCTGTGTATTGGACATCACCGGTGCGGAGGTGTCCTGTGCGCTGACTGCTTCGTATGCATCATGTAATTTCATAATCACACGCTCTACAGAACAAAGTTCTTCTGTGCCAAAGCGGACATCAGCTTTTGTAAGCTGTCTGTCGGCATATCCGTATAATGCAAGCAAATGCCTTGAAAGCTCATATTCGAAATGCAGGGATGCCATCAGCTCATGAAGACATGCTTTTGTTCTCTTAATTGCTGTTCGGAATTCTTCCGCATTATTTTCTTTATGCGCCTGCTTAGCTTCCTCCAAATAAATCAATAACATCTCATAAAGAATAACGATAAGTTGGGTTTTATTTGCCTGTGTTATTTTTAATGTAAACTGCTGTTTCAGTTCTTTGGTCATAAGTATTTCCACTCTTTCTGTTAGCTGATTAACCGATGCAATTTATCCCTACTGTAACAACTGAAGCACCTGGGAAGGTCTTTCATTTGCCTGTGCAAGCATAGATGTACTTGCCTGGGAAAGCACCTGAAGTGTCGTATATTCCGTCATTTCCTCTGCCATGTCAACGTCCATAATACGGGAATATGCCGCCGTCATATTTTCTGTTGTAATATCAAGACTGCTGACCGTGTGCTCCAAACGGTTCTGGTAAGCACCCAGACGGCTACGTACGCTTGATATAAACTTTATGCCGGCATCCACCTTATCAATTCCTTCATTAGCGCTGGATTCTGTGGAAGTATCCAGTGCAGAAATGCCTATATTTTCCAATGTAATCTTAGGAATTCTGATTGCCAGCTGTTGCCCTTCGTTTGCACCAATCTGCATATCCATGGCTCCAAAATCTTGTAATCCGACTTTTAGTCCTGCAAGACTGGTTACCCTTTTTGGTGGTTCCTTTTCTAATGATATCTGTAACTTTAATTCAAAATTATTGCTGCCGGTAATTGTAATAGTTCCGCCATCTGTATGAGTAACTTTTGCACCTGGCGGGAAATTAGCCCCTGCCCTAAATGTTTCTTCTGCTTTTGCCAAATCAACATTTCCATTCGCATCATATGTGATATCAAGAGCATCTATTGTATAGGTTCCTGCCACAATTTCATCACTGTAATAAGTTACTTTTATATTGGAAGGATGGTTTGGATTATCTATATCATCCCTAGCAATGGTATCATTGTCAGTATAACCCCTTAAATCAAAAGATCCGTCCAAAATAGCCTGACCGTTAAACTCTGTCTCACCGGCGATACGCTCAATCTCTTCTTTTAACTGTATGACTTCCTCATTTACAATCTTCCTGTCTTCTTCCGTCATAACCCCATTACTTGCCTTTACGCAAAGCTCATTGGCTCTCTGAAGCATTTCCTGGATTTCACTTAAGGTTCCGTCTGCAACTTCTATAATGGAAATACCATCATTGGCATTTTGTGTTGCAACACCGACACCTTCAAGCTGTGCATTCATTCTCTTTGACATAGCAAGACCGGCCGGATTATCCTTTGCCCCTACTATTTTAAGACCGGAAGAAAGTCTTGCCAGAGATTCCGACAATCTGTTATCCGCTCTGCTTAATGAATTATTGGCAATAACTGCCGATGCGTTAAAACTAATCCTCATATTCCGTACTTCCTTTCTGCATGCTGATTTCCTGTATGTATCCAATGTATGCCTTTGCAGCTTTGTAAAGCGCATCCGGTGTCTTTCCTGACATTCGCTCTTTTACAGCCTTTACTTTGAAATCCGCTAAATCAAGTTCATTACCTACCAGGAATCTGATATCCCCTGCCTGCACATTTTCTTTTTCCAAAAGATTTATAAATAACTCTTTCTGTTCTGATAAAAGATTACATACTTCTTTATCGTCACAAATGCTGTATCCGGCAAGTCTTTCGCCTTCAAAACAAAATTCTGCTTCATTTTTTCCAAGCTGCATGGTTTCAAAGGAAATCGCCACTTTACTTTCACCTTCCTCTTTATGAATCATTTTCAGGTTCACGGTGGTGAGAGTTCCGTTAATATTCACCGGCATTTCGTAATTTTCTTCCTTTGCCATCGATCCCATAAAACCAAGCTGTTTATAGAGCATGCCCATTTCCCTGATATCAAGTGCTCGGTAATCATTTTCATACACAGTAGTTTCTACCTTCTGCTGCATACGGGTAATCATCTCTTCATAACTATCCTGTGCACTTTCCGCATCATTAAAATCTTCTAACACTTCCGGTTCAGATGTCTCTTCTTTCTCTTCCGTTAAAGATTTGTATTTAGTGAATACATCTGCATATCCTTTTAACATGCCTTGTGCAAAAAGAAGATTCTCTGCACTTATGGTCTGCCCGTAAGATGATAAATATTGTAAAACAGACTCTTCGCTTCCCATGGCTGTTCTTATCTCGTCAGATAGCATTTTATCAAACTCTTTTGCTGCCATTTGCATCTGCTCATCCGCAAGTTCTGTTGCAATCTGCTGTGCATTTTTCATATAGCCTTTTTCTATCTGCTCTAAGATGGTTGGAACTGGGCTTTCTTTTGCCGAAACCCCGGAAAAGCTATCATCCACAGTATAATCCATATGCTTTTTCTTGTTACTTCTAACTGCCGTAAGCAGATTTTCTAAGGTCGGTGTACTACCGGTCTGTAGTACGGCACCCACTGCCGCATCATCACCCTTTTCGATCTGCCGGAGCAATCTGTATATTCCGACATAAGCACTTCTCTCCGTCTCGGAAATATCATTCTTCTGTTCCAACTGATATAAAAATTTGCTGTAAGACTCTATTTCAGATGCAACATCGATAGGAATATTATCAAGGTATTCATTTAACTCACTAAGAGACATGGTTAAAGGATTTACCCCTTCCCGTATCATGGACAGAACGGTAGCCGGCTTCATTTTTTCCACTACATTCATCAAAAGGTCATCAGCCTGTCTTACCTTTTCAAAATTTTCTTCCGTCATTTCCATGCTGTTGTAACCCATAATACGGACTACTTTACGGTTTCTGTCATAAATATCCTTCTGCAAATCAGCCAAAATATCATCTACATTTCGGAAAGCCTTTTTAATAGAATCACCCATATCGTTTCTGGGTGTTGTCATCAATGTTTCGTAAGCTTCCCCGGCTTTCTGATAAGCTGCCTGCCTGGTAATTGCAATATTTTGCACTTCCGGAAGCGTTTTTTCACCTGTTACTTCTGCTACAATTGCTGCCGGCGCCCACTTAATGGTCTCTATCGTAAATAACGTTTGCTGATAAAGTCTGCCTCCCGAAGTTGCTTTAGCAGCGTCCGCTTCACCTGTAAGTGCTCTTCCATCTTGCACATTTGCTCTCTCTAACTGCTTGGCAAGAACTTCCATGGACATAGTTTCCATAGAAAATCCGCTTCTGAGCAACCGAAGATTCGCACTCACCGTCATGGTTGCTTTTATCCGGGAAAGCAAATTTCTTCCTTCCGGATATACTTCCCCTGCTTCTCTTGTCTTTTCTGCTTTCCACTCACCGTAAGCTGCAAACAAATTCTTCAAGGTAAACGGAAGGTTCTTTGCTTTAATAATATCTACGGCTACTTCTTCAACCTGTTCTACCTGCTCTTTTATATAGACAGCTTTTTCTAAATCACTCTCTTTTTTCGTAATATCCGCCTGAACCGGCTGTTTTCCGTCAGCAATCGCAATCGCAGCTGCCTTAATAAAGGAATCTCCGCTTTGAGGTAGCATCACTTCATTCATTTGCTGCTTTCTTATAAGTGTATCCGCATTAAGGGGAATGCCTTTTTCTATCAGCCATTTGGCATCATCTATGGTTTCTTCTCCCACAGAAAAGCCTGCTTCTTTAATGACTTTTTCTATCTGCGGCATAAGCTGACCATAATCAATTTTTTCCGGCTTTTTCGCATAATAACCTGCTACATTCCCTGCCGCATAATAGCCTTTTCCCTGACGGCTTCCGTCACCGGATGCAGAAAAGCTTGCTGTGTAAAGGTTCTCCACTGTAGGAGCCAGCTTATTTTCTATCATATATTTTGCAGTGCCGTCTGATACACTTTCCACCTGCTCTAATGTATGGAAAGCTTTTACTACGGCCTGTGCATTTTCTTCTGTCAGCGGAATATCATATGCTTGAAACTGCTTTTGTAATTCATTGGCAAAACTCTGGCTTCCGGTAATGGCAAGAAGTTTATCCCCTGAAAGGGTATCTGTATACCCTTCTACTTGTGCTCCGCCTTTTATAAGCGCTGCTTTTATATGGTCGACAATGGTTACAACCGTTTCAATATCTTCACTTCCGGGATGAAATCCTTCTTTCTGCAGCTTTGCAAAATCTTCATCGGACATAGAATTAGACATTACGGCCATATAGTTCCTGCGGGCAGTGATATCCTGCTGCCCTGCTTGTTGCATAACCTCTTCTGCGGTCTGTCCGTGACCTGCGTAAGCGTTGTTATCCATAACTGTGCCAGAAATGTCTAATGCAAAACCACTTTTTGATACCTTCCCTGTATCTTCCAAAGTGCGATATGTAGTTATATCCTTGTCTACATTTGTATGATTACGGACATTTTCTGTCCCTTCAAAGCGTATATTCATACTCATACCTCTGTAAACAATAAAATAAAAAGGGTAAATGTTTTTTATACATTCACCCTTTATTTCGGCATTTCTATTTTGTTTCTTAACCTTTAGAACTGAAAGATTAATGCACTAAAAGGCGGCAAGTCCACGGTAATACTATATTCTTTACCGTTACAGCTTTCGTTATTTGCCGTAAACTCTTTTGGCATCTCTGCCCCCGAACCGCCAAACTTCTTTTCATCACTGCTTAGTAATAACTTATATTTTTTCTTTTTCGGCACTCTTACTACATAATCCTCCCATTTCATAGGTGTCATATTAATAACAAACAATAAGTTGTTTTTGCCGTTTTCGGATTTACGGATAAAACTGTAGGTACTTCTATCTTTATCGTCACAGTTCATCCACTCAAATCCGTACCAGTTATTATCATTTTCATACATACAAGGATACTTGCGATAAATCTTAAGTAATTCCTTCATGTAATTCTGCATTCCTTTATTCAAATCTTCTGCCAAAAGGAACCAGTCGAGCTCCCGCTCCTCGCTCCATTCCCGCTCCTGTGCAAATTCCTGTCCCATAAAGAGAAGTTTTTTGCCACAGTGTCCGAACATAAAGGTATATCCGGCACGAAGATTCGCGTATTTATCCACTTGATAGCCCGGCATTTTATTTACCATGGAACATTTTAAATGAACTACTTCATCATGCGACAAGGGTAGAATATAATTCTCACTCTCATTGTAACTCATGGCAAAAGTAAGTGCGTAATGGTTATCCTTTTTAAAATATGGGTCAAGTTTCATATATTCACAGAAGTCATGCATCCAGCCCATATTCCATTTAAAGCTAAATCCCAGTCCGTCATCTTCAACCGGATGCGTTACCTTCGGCCATGCCGTAGACTCTTCTGCAACTGTAATAAATCCGGAATACATCCCGCGTACTACTGAGTTCAAATGTTTGAAAAATTCTATCGCTTCCAGATTTTTATTGTCACCATATTTGTTCGCAACCCACTGTCCGTCTTTCTTTCCATAGTCAAGATAAAGCATGGACGCAACCGCATCTACACGAATGCCATCTATATGAAATTCCCTTATCCAGAATAAGGCATTTGCTATCAGGAAGTTTTTCACTTCTGTTTTTCCATAATTGAAAATCTTGGTTCCCCAATCGGGATGCTCACCCTTTCTCGGATCCGGGTCTTCAAAAATACACTGTCCGTCAAATCTTCCAAGTCCATGTGCATCCGTCGCAAAATGAGCCGGCACCCAATCAAGAATCACTCCGATATTATTTTTGTGAAGTTTGTTTACCAAGTACATAAAATCTGTAGGTTCACCATATCTGGATGTCGGTGCATAATAACCTGTCACCTGATATCCCCAGGAACCATCAAACGGATATTCCGCAATTCCCATCAATTCCACATGGGTATACTGCATTTCCTTTAAATATTCTACGATTTTATCTGCAAATTCCCTGTAATTATAAAAACCTTGCTCCTCGGGTCTTGGATGGCGCATCCAGGAACCGATATGACACTCATACACTGCCATGGGTTCTTTATAATAATTTTTATTGTCCCTTTCCTTCATCCAAGCATTATCTGTCCATCTAAATGCAGATAAGTCTGTAGTTTTTGATGCCGTACCGGGACGCATTTCCGCATAATTTGCAAAGGGATCTGCTTTATATAATTTTTCCCCTTCAGGGGTGGTAATCATATATTTATATAACTCTCCGGTTCCCACACCGGGAATAAAGGTAGCATGAATACCGCCGGGACCTAATTTCTTCATGGGATTTGCTTGTTCATCCCATCCGTTAAAAGTACCGACTACATGAACACTTGCTGCATTCGGTGCCCATACTCCGAAAAACATACCTTTTACTCCGTCTTCCACGGAAACATGGGCACCAAGCTTTTTATAAATATCATAATGTGTACCCTGTGCAAACAAATACTGGTCTGCTTCCGATATAAACACGGTATCTTCAGAATATTTTGTTTTATCCATACATATAACCCCCGTTATATATTAATAGTGCATGAAATCCTTTTCTCTTAAAATAATCATATCCTCTTCATCATATCTCTTACCGAACAATACATCAAAGAAGTGCTTAGGTGTCTTCTTGTCAGCAAAGTAAATCGCTTCATCCACAATTTCTTCAATTTCGGCAAGAGTTACTTCATGATCGCTGGTCTGCATTTCCGCAACTCTTGTATGAAGTGCTAAAATACCCAATTCATCAATCGCATATTCCTGCTCAAGTGCATATTTCTTTGCATATTTTACAAGCGTCTGATCATCTAATGCTTCTACATCCACTCTCAAATTGAAAATAGATAATAATTCTTCGTGTTTACTTAGGAACTCATCCGTTTTTTGCTTGGAATCAGTAAGTAACACGATTAATCCCTTGTTTTCCTGATTCAACTCTTTCATCAGATTTTGGACAGTTTCCTTTTTCATGGCGGTAGCATTTTCAATAATTAATGCGCCGTCCTCCAGCTTATCCAAGGTAACTCCTACATCCTTCTTATTCATAGTGGCTGCTGAGATTTTTGCTACCTTGCCTGAGAAATTATTATCGGAAAGCTGCACTTCTTTTACCAAAAGTTTTGCAAGTGCTGTGGTACCGGTACCCTCTTCGCCTGTAATGATAACATTTCCGGTATAGGATGCCATACTGATATTATCAATTGCTTCCACTATCTGTCTTCTTGTTTTCTTGTGATGAATGAACGGAGCAAACTGCTCTCTTTCACTCTTGCTCATTTCTCTGTTTTGATGCTTATCCGTTTCAGCAGAATCTACTTTTTCTTCTGTATCTTCTGTCTTCTCTTCTTCAGAAACTTCCTCTTCCTCATCACCTTCTATGTCTGCAGACGCATCCTCTTCATTCCTATCATCAACAGCTTCTGCTTCTTCGGACGTTTCTTCTTCAGCATTCTCTTCCTCAACGTCATCCATAACTTCTTCGAAAGCTTCCTCAGCAGCTTCTTCAGTTTCTTCTTCGAGTTCGTCTTCAAATTCTTCAAAGTCTTCTCCGAATTCTTCCTCGTCCTGCGCAAAAGCCTCGGATACCTCATCCATTACAACAGATGCCTCTGTATCATCCATTTCTTCCAGTTCTTCTACTTCATCCGTCTCTGTAATTTCTTCTGCTTCTCTTTCAATATCCGCAACCTTGATTACTCTTGGTCTTCCTTCTTCAATCCGCTTCTTCTCTTCTTCCATTGCGGCAGAAATCATAGCCTTTTCCAATTCTTCTAAAAGGCCTGTTTTGGTGGATTCATCGAAATCAGCAAATAACGTGTTTGTCTGTTTCTGTACACGTTGCTTGATTTCCTCCATACGCTTGCGTTCATTTTCCTTTTTAATACGTTCCCACTCTAACAAAACATCATCGATGCTAAGCTGTCCCGTAATCTGCTTTTCTATTTTTTCCTCCTCGGGAACTACCAGACTAATTTGTCCGTCATATTCCTGAGAAAGCATATCGTCATAACCTGACGGCTTATGGAATGTTTTAATCACTCCTGTATTGCTGATAGCCGGATCCGGGCTTGCCATAGAAATCGTAAAGGGTTTCTGTTCCTGACTATCCTCTTGCGTTTCTTGTGTAGGCTGCTTAAAAAAGACTCCGTCTTCTGCATCTTTTTCTGCCAACTCAGATACTACTTCATTAATATCTACTTCTGACGTGTTGCCAAAGAATACTTCCTGTGAAACCGGAAGTTCTCCCGCTATCATTTGCATATCGTCTGTATCTTGTGAAACATATATGGGCTCAGCACTTTCCTCTTCCACTTCTTCTGAATTAGAAAGTTCTTCCGATACTTCTTCTGTCACAGACATATTCTCGGACACAGGTGAAAACATCTGAGTCAAATCCATTTCATCTTCTTCGTTTTCCACTGCCTCTTCAGGGATTTCCTGTGCAGAATTACCCTCCAAAAACTCCTTCATACTTTCTGCCAGTTCTTTTTGGAGATTAATCGTATTATACTGACTTACATCCACCGTCTTTACCTGAAATTCTTCAATCTCTTTACTCGGAATTTCCTGGGTGGGATCTGTCATCAGATTTTCCTGAAGACTGTATTCTCCGTCTTCTTCATCTTCTGTTACACTGTTTGCTTCTTCTTTAATGGCATTGCTTTCTACCGCATAATCCGATTCAATCACACCGCCGTTTTGACGCATCTGCTCATACTTACTCTGCTGATCACCGGTAAGCGGCTGATGGAGCTGTTTTAATTCCAAGGCTTTGAGTACATATCTGCCATCACCAAACCAGAGGAACATCTCATCACATTCCTCTACACACTTGGATTCAAGTCCGACTCTATGATATAAATAAGCAAGTTCATAAGCCCATTTTTCACGGTAATCTTTCTTTTTAAACTCTTCCAGTACCGCAATTCTCTCTTCCAGACTTACTTCCTGTGCTTCATATAATTTGTATTGCAAAATATAGCGTCCTGTATCCTTCGGCGCCAATCTGACAAATTCTTTATAGTATTCTATTGCCTGTACATACTCCTCCAATTTAATGGATAATTCGCACAAGGAATAAACGATTAATCTGCCGCCTGTATGCTTTTCATAGGCAAGCAACAAAATATTCCGGCTGTCTTCATAACGCCTGTTAATCTTATACAAATCACTGATTGTACAGAGCATCATCACGCTCTTTACTCTACGCCAGTCAATTGTATCTGCAATTTTGACTGCTTCGGCATAGTCTCCTTCTGCAATTAGGGATTTAATTTCGTCTGCACGTACTTTGTATTCGTATTTATCCAAGGTGCTCACCTCATTTTTCTGTAGACATAGTTATCCTATTTTCATTTTTTAAGTGTACCATATAGGTATACTTATGTCAAAAAATATCAGCAAAAAAAACAATATATGGCGATATTTTACTAATTTTATCCATATATCTTGTGTATTTAAAAAATAGCCGTTACAGACATCTTGCTTCGGTATTCTGTAACGGCTCACTATTTTATTGATTCTGATATAAAAAATTACTTAAAGCGGCAAACTCATCAAGCGTTAAGGCTTCTCCTCTGACAGAGGGACAAAAACTCAGTGCTTCCAATGCCTCTGTCGCCTGTGCTCTTGTTATATTAAGGTCCGGTGCATTTCCAAGACCGTTTGCAAGAGTCTTTCTTCTCTGATTGAAGGCCGCCCGGATAACCTTAAACATAAATTTTTCATCGACAACTTCAACAGGCGGCTTCTCATATCTGTCGAGGCGTATTACTGCACTTCCCACGTTAGGTTTGGGAATGAAACATTCCGGCGAGACATAAGCTACCACTTCCGGCTTTGCATAATACTGCACTGCCAGTGAAAGGGCGCCGTAATCCTTTGTTCCGGGGCCTACCTGCATTCGGTCCGCCACTTCTTTTTGCACCATAATGGTAATACTCTTAAGCGGCACATGACTTTCAAACAAACCCATAATAATGGGTGTTGTGATGTAGTAAGGCAGATTTGCCACTACTTTAATAGGTTTCCCCTGATTTTTTTGTTCTGCCAAAGCCGCAATATCTACTTTTAAAATATCTTCATTAATCACAGTAACATTATCATAAGGCGACAAGGTATCTGCCAAAATAGGAATGAGTGCTTTGTCGATTTCAACTGCAATTACTTCCCTTGCACTTTCTGCGAGGTACTGTGTCATGGTGCCGATACCCGGACCGATTTCCAGTACACAGTCTTCCTTTGTAATCTCTGCTGCACTCACTATTTTTTCCAAAATATTACTGTCTATTAAAAAGTTCTGTCCAAAGCGTTTTTGAAAATTAAAATTATATTTTTTTAAAATTTCTATGGTTCCTGTAGGATTTCCTAATGTAGGCATATTTTTCTCCGCTTCTTTTATTTAACCTCAACGGTTATTTTTTATATTAACTATCAAACCGGTAAACTCTGCGAGCGTTTTCCCTTGTTTGCTCAATAACCTTTTCAATATCTATTCCCTTAATCTTTGCAATTTCCTCAGCAACATAAATCAGATTTAAGGAACTGTTCCGTTTGCCTCTGTTAGGCACGGGCGCAAGATAAGGGCAGTCTGTTTCCAGTACAATAGCTGTAAGCGGCAGGTATTCAACCACCTCTTTTAACTTCTTTGCATTGGAAAAGGTAAGTACACCACCGATTCCAAAGAAAAATCCCATATCAAGATACTCTTTTGCCTGCTCTTTTGCATAAGAGTAACAATGAATAATTCCGCCGATTTCCCCTGCATTCATTGCTTTCATCATATCCATAGTATCCTTTGCTGCATCCCTGGAATGAATTACAATGGGCAGCTGCATTTCTCCGGCAAGCTGTGTCTGTCTCTCAAACCATTTTCTTTGATTTGCTCTCGCCGCATCTTCCTTATCCCAATAATAATCAAGTCCGATTTCCCCGATGGCAACAACCTTACCGCCGGCTTTCATCCGATATTTCTTTGCCGTTTCCTGTAACCATTTGAAATCTTCCTCTGTCATAGCATTTGTATTGGAAGGATGCACACCAATCGCGCCATAGATAAAGGGATATTTCTCGCAAAATTCAAGTGTCTGTTTACTGCTCGCCACATCGGCACCTATATTTACAATTGTTTCGACACCGCCGTCCTGCATACTTAAAAGAAGTTCTTCTCTGTCTGTGTCAAAAGCCTCGTCATCATAATGCGCATGGGTCTCGAAAATCATCTTTTTATCTCCATTCTGTACTTACATATCAATAAAATTGAATTTTCTTAAATTTTTTTAAAAAAATACTTGCAAACCAAAAAACATTATACTATAATAACACTTGCGTTGCAAATCATAAACGCAGTAAATATCATATGTATGCGTCTTTAGCTCAGTTGGTAGAGCACCTGACTCTTAATCAGGGTGTCCAGGGTTCGAGCCCCTGAAGACGCACTATGAGTACCATTTTTGAGGACATACGAGCCTTGGGGATGGTGCTTTTCTTTATAATTTTTATGTTTACTTTAAACGAAAATCTGATATAATATGTTTATAAAAGAAGCAACCGCCCACAAAGTGGTTAGCCTCGCGTGATAAGCTATAAGCCTACCTTGCACTGGCCAAGTACGAAGGTAGGCTTATTTATTTTCGCTTGTTATTCCTATCTATATAGGCAAGCAATGCAACCAGAAACGAACCACCCAAAAACAACAGGCTTAAAACTTCGTATACTTCCATTTGCACCACCTCCCTTCTTTATACGTACGGGAGGCTACCACCTCGCAACACGATTGCTCCGAGATAAGAATAACATTTTTCTTTTTTTTTAATCTATTAGCACTTTTCACAAAACTATATTTTGTACACTTTCAATAAAGCTACAAATATAATCAGTGTCTTCAAATTGAAAATTCCTTGTCTTTATCAACAATTTTGCGCTTAAAAACTTGCACAAATATATAGCCTTCCGTCCTCATATCTCGCAGACACCATCCCGTCCATCTGTTCCGCTAAGGTCTTTGCTATCGCCAGCCCAAGTCCGGTTGATTTCCTGGCAACTTCCACTGTAAAGAATCTGTCAAAAAGCCGTTCTACCATGACCGGTGTCAATTCGCTCGCCCTATTGGAAAATTCAATTTCACAATTTTCATTCATCTCTACTTTGAAATCCCCATCAGAATACTTTACCGCATTGCTGATGATATTTGAAAATACCCTGCTAAGAGCATCCGCATCCAACTCTCTGAAAACAGATCCCTCCGGCAAAACAATTTCAGGGCTGATGCCTTTTTGTTGCATAAGCCCATAAAATGATAATAAACTTTCTTCCAAAATTCTTACTACGTCCACCTGCTGCCGGTTTAGCATTTGGCCGGACGAAGCAATACTATAACGGAACATTTCTTCTGTCAGATTTTTCAGCGCCTCGGTACGGTTTTGTACTTGAAGCAAATACTTTTGAACTGTCTCGGATTTTTCTTCTTTTTCCAATAAATCCAAATAGCCACAAATTGCCGTAAGCGGTGTGCGCAGATCATGTGAAATATTTGTTATGGCATCTTTTACCTCTGCATTCCCTTGCTGATAACGGCATCTTTCCTTCCGAAGCAAACGGAGCTGTGTGTTGATTTCTGTTGCCAGTTTTCGTATATACGGATCTCTCCCGGAAATATCAATAAGCGTGTTGGTATCCTCTGTGAGTCTATCCTTCAAAGCATTACATATCTCTTCAGTACTTTTACGCAATAAATATATTTTTACTGACAACAACAAAATAATGAATAGTAAACATCCGATTACAACCCACAGTAATTCTACCATTCCGCTCTCCTTTCCGCTCCTTATTTCATATCTTTCCTACAAAAAACCGCATACCCTACCAATGAACACAATATGATGGACAAAAGCGCTGCCATCGCATATCTTACGGGAAATAAACATTCCATCTGTGACAATTGCGCCGCCTGACCTGTGGGATTTATATCGTGTATCCACTCATAAATCATCCTTTTTAGGCCATTTACATAAAAAGGATTGATTTTCCCGTCTTTCATCTCCGGTCGTGCTAACATCCCATCAACATGAATACTTAAAAAGAGTAACACAAATGCAATTCCCATACAAAACATAAGTGCAAGAGATTTATTTCCCGCAATCATGGTAACCATACAGTAAACAGCAGCATAATTACATATAGTTACAAATCCCAAACAGATAAAAAGCAACAATTTTTCAAAAGGTACATTATTTTCAAATAAATGAATTCCCATTCCGTAGGATATCATAATTGTAAACAGATACATCAGAATGCATCCCAGAGCACTTGCAACCAAATTTGAAAAATATACGCTCGCCCGGCTCTTTCCTGAAATCATTTTATTTTTTACAATTCCATCACTGAAATCTTCTCCTATTACCATTCCTACAAGTGCCGCAGCCGCAATTCCAAAGAATGCCATGGGCAGAAAAATTACCCTATCGAGCGCTACCACATAATCCATTGCCGTATATTGCATAGCGCAAAAACCTACTGCAGAAGCCACCATAAAAGCTGTGAAAATCCAAAACCACTTTTTGCAAAACATATGATAAAAATCCACTCGAAACAATTTAAACATGATTGCCACCTCCCACCAATGAAATGTAGAAGCTTTCCAGGCTTTCCTCTTTTTCCTGCATGGATATGATTTCGCAACTCTCTTTTTCAAGAACAGATGCCAGCTGTGATACGCCTACCTTTTCAAACAAATACGCTTCCTTATCCGAAATAACTTCATATGCAATGGTCATTTTGTCTAAAATTTTTGCAAGCACTTTTACATCTGTCACCTCTATGTAAGTACGTTTTCGACAAGCGGCTTCTAATTCCTGTGCACTTATTTCTTTTAGCATGTGACCTTTATCAATAAAGCCATAATGGGTAGCAACTCTTGCAAGTTCATCCAGGATATGGCTGGAAATAATCACCGTAATTTGTCTCTCTCTGTTTAATTTCAAAATTAGCTCGCGGATCTCTACAATACCCTGCGGATCAAGCCCATTCATCGGTTCGTCCAATATAAGCAAGTCAGGATCCCCCACAAGAGCAATTGCTATCCCCAGACGTTGTTTCATTCCAAGTGAAAAGTTTTTTGCTTTTTTCTTTCCGGCATTCTCTAATCCTACCAGTTTTAATATTTCATCTACATAATCAAAAGAAGGCAAACCTAATAACAGACCCTGCTGCCTTAAATTTTCTTTTGCTGTCATTTCCGCATAAAAAGACGGTGTCTCTACGATAGCTCCCATACGCCGTCTGACTTTTGCGATATCCTTACTATCAGAATGCAGACCATATAACGTAAATTCACCTCCTGTAGGCTTTATCAATCCACATACCAAACGAATCAAGGTTGTTTTTCCGGCACCGTTTTGCCCTACAAATCCGTAAACAGATCCTTTTGGCACATGCATGGTAAATCTATCTAACGCCAAAGAATCTTTGTATTTTTTGCTGAGATTATTTGTTTCTAACACATATTCCATAATTTTTACCTCCTTTTCTGACTCTTAGTTTACAAAACAAAAGTCAAGAAAGTGGTCAAGATAATCGTCAAGATTTAGTCAAAATTATAACCTACTCCCTTAGTTTAAATCCAATTCCCCAAATCGTTTCTATGTAATCCTTACCGCTTACATCCTGTAATTTTTTACGTAAATTACTAATATGCTGTTTTAATGACCGCTCCGTGCAATCCGGTGTATCTGTACCGATTCTGTCTAACAAAACGCTTTTGGCTATTACCTGCTTCGGATTTAACATCAAAAATTTTAATATGGCATATTCCGTACGGGTTAATTTCACTGGTGTCTCCCTCACTGTCACACTGAGAGATTGCATATCTATCCTCAAGTCTCCTGCTTGCAAAAAGTCACTTTCCCGCTTAAGTTCTTTTCCACGGAGTTGTACCGCAATACGGGCAAGCAATTCCTTTGTATCAAATGGTTTTGTTATGTAATCGGCAGCTCCTCCAAGCAGTAACTCTACTTTACTGTCTGTCTGCACTTTTGCACTTACCACAATGACTGGCGTCTCTCTCATTTGTTTAAGTACTTCTTCTCCGCTAAGTCCCGGGAGCATTAAATCAAGCAATACAAGATCCGGATTTTGTTGTTCATAAACCAATACCGCTTCCGTTCCGGAATAAGCACGCAAAACACCATATCCTTCTTTTGTAAGAATCTCTTCTAGCATATTACCGATATACGCATCATCATCAACAACCAATATCTTCTTCATGGACAATACTCCATTTCTCTTAGTCTACTAAAAAACCTGCAAATCACATTACGTAATTTGCAGGCTCTTTTTACATCTTATGATTTGTTTATAATCTCTTTAACAATTCTTCTCTCTGTGCTTCAAAACCGGGCTTTCCAAGAAGTGCAAACATATTCTTCTTGTAGCTTTCTACGCCGGGCTGATTGAAAGGATTTACACCAAGTAAATAACCGCTGACACCGCAGGCAAACTCGAAGAAGTAGAATAACTGTCCTAAGTAATATTCATTTACTTCAGGAATGTTGATTACAAAGTTTGGAACCTGTCCGTCGGTATGTGCCAGAATTGTTCCGTTCATGGCACTCTTATTTACAAAGTCAACGCTCTTACCTGCTAAGTAATTTAATCCGTCAAGGTCAACTGCTTCCTCTTGAAGGATGATTTCTTCTCTGCTGGTTTCAATATTAATCACTGTCTCGAACAAGTTTCTGGAACCATCCTGAATGAACTGTCCCATGGAATGAAGGTCTGTGGTAAGATCTACGCTGGCAGGGAAAATACCCTTCTGGTCCTTACCTTCGCTCTCACCGTATAACTGCTTCCACCATTCGGATACAAAATGAACACTGGGCTCATAGTTGGCAAGAATTTCAATCTGTTTTCCTTTTCTTAAAAGAATGTTACGAAGTGCCGCATACTTAACAGCATCGTTATCTTCGAAATCATTTTCCAGTGCTGCCTTACGTCCTGCCTGGGCACCTTCCATTAATTTATCAATATCTGCTCCGCTTACAGCGATGGGAAGCAATCCTACTGCGGTAAGTACAGAGAAACGTCCACCCACATCATCGGGCACAACAAAGCTTTCATACCCTTCTTCAGTAGCAAGATTCTTAAGAGAACCTCTTGCCTTATCGGTGGTAGCATAAATACGTTTCGCTGCTTCTGCCTTTCCGTATTTCTTTTCAGCCATTTCCTTAAATACACGGAATGCAATGGCAGGTTCTGTTGTAGTACCGGACTTACTGATCATGTTAATAGAGAAATCCCTGTCTCCGATTACATCCATCAAATGTTTAATATAAGTGGAACTGATGGAATTACCAACAAAATAAATTTCAGGTGTTTTACGGATTTCCTTACTTACGGTATTGTAAAAGCTGTGACGTAAGAATTCAATCGCTGCTCTTGCTCCCAAATAGGAACCGCCGATACCGATTACCAACAGTACTTCGGAATCACTCTGAATTTTAGCTGCCGCCTTTTTGATTCTGGCAAACTCTTCTTTATCATAATCTACCGGCAAGTCAATCCAGCCAAGAAAATCATTTCCGGCGCCGGTTTTAGAAACTAACAAATCTTTTGCATCCAATGCAAGCTTTTTCATGGACTCTACTTCCTGCTCCTGAATAAAAGGTGCTGCTTTGGAATAATCAAATGTAACCTTGCTCATAATGTTCTCTCCTTTTTAATAAATAAAACACTCACAACATATTCTAAGTGTAACAAATGCCTATTCTTTTTTCAATCATTTTGCCAAAGTATTACGTCAGCAGTTTATAAATTCCCTCTGCCACACCGTCCTTATCATGATGGGCGGTTATCATATCTGCTGCCTTCAAACAATTCTCAGATGCATTTTCCACAGCCACTCCTACTCCTGCATACAAAAGCATATCAATGTCATTGTCCGCATCTCCGAAAGCTGCTATTTCTTCTCTTTCTATCCCTAATCTTTCTGCCACAAATTTCACACCGGTGTGCTTACCGCATTTTTTATCTGAAATTTCTATCAGCTGTTCTACAGATGAAGTAATGTACACATCCGGAATCTGTTTTTGTAATAGCTCCCATATCCGTTTTTTTTCTATCGGATCTTTCACGATAATATCCATACTGCAAAGTTCACCTTTATGCTCTAAAATAAATGCTCTGATGTCTTCCTTCGCAGTTCTGGTTCTTTTCACATAGTCTACCACTTTCTCACCGGCACCAAAACGAACCGGATCATCTACATATTCCTGCGCAGCATAGGCTTGTCCCTTTATAAAGCATTCATAAATGACCTTTGCCCCTTCTGTAAGCTTCATAATCTCACAAACGGCTTCTTCCGATATACAAAAGCTTTGCAGACATCTTTTTTTCGGAATATAGTAAACCTCTGCACCATTACAAGTAGTCGCATATTCAATGCCGGCTATACCTGTCACATCCTCCGGTAATGCAGAAAAAGCACGTCCACTTGCTATAACCACGTGAACGCCCTTTTCTATTGCATACTCTAATGCTTTTTTTGTTTTCCCGGACAGCTTACCACTTGCATTTAATGTGGTCCTGTCCATATCCAGTGCAATGCATTTGATACTCATTTGCTCTTTCTCCGTTTATCGTTTCTTACATTTTATCTTCATCGTAAGCCGATCTGATGCCACCGATAAATTTGGGTCTTGTCCTGGCACATACAAGGTGTGCCATGCCGATATTCTTCACAGAAACCCTCACCGGAACTGCCACATCTAAAAGATGCATGCCGATTAAAGTATCCCCGATATCCATACCTGCCTGCGCCTTGATATGCTCTATCGCCACCGGCTCCTTCATAGCATGATATGCGGTTGTGGCAAAGGATCCACCCGCCTTAGGCTTGGGCAATACATTTACAATAGGCCATCTCTCTCTGTCCGCCAATTCTTTTTCAACAATCAGCGCCCTGTTTAAATGCTCACAACATTGTGCAGCAAGAAAAATCCCTTTTTCTGTTACTACGGAATATATTCCATCAAAGACTGCTTCTGCTGTTTCCACACTTGAAAAAGTTCCTATTTTCTCACCTGTCACTTCACTGGAGGAACATCCCACCACGAGAATATCCCCGGGTTTAATACCTGCCGTATCCACAAGTTCACGGGTTGCTGCTTTCGCATCTTCTTTTACCTTTTCAAGGAAGGTGTTTTCCATTTTTTTATCTGACATTCCCTTTTCCATATCGCAACCAAACCTTTCTTATCTTGTGTATTATTCTACAACAAAATATGTCTTATGCAAAGAATTCCTTTAAATAGTTTTCCAATTCTTCTCCATAGTCTGTCTCATTTAGCATACCTTGCGGACATTCTTTTCTCTTTACTGTTTTTTCTTCTTCCACTATACGAAGTACCGGTGCCGGCTGTTTATTATCCTCGCTACTTTTTTCCTCCTCAAGCTCCAATCTCGGCATCAAATGATTTTCCAAGTAATCCACAAGATTTGTCTTAAGCAAATTCTTTTTCCCCACAATATCCACAATTCCTGATATGGAAAAATAAAGATACAGGCCGAGTATACTGACGAGATAATAGGGTATAATTTGAAATAAGGTATCACCTGCTGCCAGACTTACGCATACACATATCCCTGCAACCACTACCGACAACAGTGTAAACTGTCCGGACATGTGGGCAATCCTCTCTAAGGAAAGACCTGCAATACGGATTTTTGAAATAAACTTATCCACAAAAACAGATGTATTCATCATCTTACCGTTTAATTTATAGCAATTAATGAATTTTAATTTACATTGCTTTAACAGTTTATTTCCTGTAGTTGGCATATTGTCGGAGTCCTCAATCATTTTATGAAATATCACACCTAACAATATTTGGCATATAATGCTAAGAAACAATAATATCAAAATGGTAACGGATAAAACCTTATGTTTAAAAAATATAGCAAGCATAATCTTCCTCCTTTTTCTTCAATATTATTATAGAAGATAGGTTTTTTTTGCTCAATATTTCCACCCTGCTAAAGCATCATGCTTGTTCGACAAAATCTTCCTTAAATCTTGCGAAAAGTGCTGTTTTCTACTGGTAAACAATAATGTTTTCTGTTATACTTTATGCTTGTAAACCAAAAGATACATCATTTAGAAAGGGTCGGGTGTATATATATGAAATATCAGACAAAAGGTGTTTGTTCCTCTTCTATTGACATTGAAGTAGAAAACGGTATCGTCAAATTTGTTGAATTTTTTGGCGGATGCAATGGTAACTTAAAAGGAATTGCTTCTCTTGTAACAGGTATGAAAGTAGAAGATGCTATTTCCAAATTAAAAGGAATCCGTTGCGGATTTAAAAACACTTCCTGTCCTGACCAGCTTGCTCAGGCTTTAGAATCAATACAAAACGGAAATTGTTAAAACAGGAGGCTCTGCTATGAGCGATACAACCACAACTAAAAAAATTGTCTTAACCGGCGGTGGAACAGCAGGACATGTGACTCCAAATATTGCACTGCTTCCCCGTTTAAAAGAGCTTGGATATGAAGTATCCTACATTGGTTCCTATGATGGTATCGAAAAAAGATTTATTACGGATTTTGATATTCCTTACTATGGCATTGCAACGGGTAAGTTCAGAAGATATCTCGATATCAAAAACTTAACCGATCCCTTCCGCGTAATTAAGGGATATTCCGAAGCCCGTAAGCATTTAAAAAAAATTCGTCCCGATGTGGTTTTTTCCAAGGGCGGTTTTGTCAGTGTTCCT
>JAZNAE010000046.1:0-3872 GCA_045586385.1 Lachnospiraceae bacterium | reverse complement strand
TTATGTATTCGGCCAAAGAAGCATCCGCAAAGACAAGTCTTGCATTCTTCTGTAAGCAGACCTCTTTTATCAAATTTTCCGCATCTTCTCTCTGCACTGCACTCACCACAGTGCAGCCTTCTTTGATAATACCGCATTTATTTGCTGCTATCTCAGCCAGTGAATCTCCAAGATATTGCATATGGTCCATACTAATGGATGTCAATATGCACATCAAAGGATTCTTAATAATATTGGTAGCATCCAGAGTACCACCCATTCCGGTTTCCAATACAACGATATCACATTTCTTTTTTAAAAAGTAATGAAATGCTAATGCCGTTTCAATTTCAAAAGAAGTCGGATGCGGCTGTCCTTCTGTTACCAATGCATCGCAGGCTTCCTTTATCAATTCCATTTCATCGCCCAGTTCTTTTTTACCAATCATCCTGCCATTCACCTGAAAACGCTCACGATAGGTATAAATGGTTGGGGATATATAGCGTCCGACTTTTAGTCCGCAAAGTTGCAGAGCAGTTCCTATAAAAGAAGAAACAGATCCTTTTCCGTTGGTTCCGGCCACATGAATAAATTTTAATTCATCCTGCGGATTATTCAGTTTTGCAGTAAGTTCACGTATGGAATAAAGTCCGGGAACACTTCCAAGCAAATTGCATTCTTCTATAAATGAAATCGCATCTTCGTATTTCATAATCTATTATCTTCTCTTTCTAATATTTCATCTATCAAAACAGGCAAAATACTGAATAATCCTCCCGTATTATACCTATACTATTCTCATGAAAAACAATCTGACTTCTTCTGTTAAAAGTTTTAGTAAAAACTATATCCGATGCGGCATTTTAGGATGGTGCCTGGAAATTCTGTTTACCTCCCTGTCGGAAGGACCGGGCAAGAACCGCGCTCTCATGGGCAAAACAAGCATTCTTATGTTTCCCATCTATGGTGCCGCATGTTTGTTTAAACCAATATATCCCCTGATAAGAAAACTGGCATGGCCATTACGGGGATTCTTATATATGAATCTGATTTATTTTATGGAATTAATCTCCGGTTTATTTCTAACCAAGCATAATTGCTGTCCCTGGGATTATTCCAATGCCAAACATCATTATAAAAAAGTAATTCGGCTTGATTTTGCTCCCTATTGGTTCTGCACAGGCCTTCTATACGAAAAATTTCTACAGAAAACCCCATAACTTCAAAGCATAAAGAGCGGTACGAGCCTACCCGTACCGCTCTTATTTATATAATTAATCTGCCAAATCCACTTCGTCCATCTCACCGGTTCCGATATCCAGTGTATTCAGTGTTCTTCTCTTTAATCTTGCTTGTTCGGATGTTTCCAAAATAAAATCTTTAATTGCTTTTGCATTTTTAACATGTTCAATTAATAATGTCGGATTGGTAGTATCTCCGGTATGGCATTTTATAGAACCAAGTTTAAAAATTCTCTCAATCAAAGTAACTGTCAGTACAACATCCTGTACTTTATACATATAACAATCATTCTGGACTGTTTTAAACAATCCGCTGTCGATTGTAATTAAATCTTCCGTAATCGTATATTTGGTAAAAGTAAACGGAAGCCCGAAAAATAACCATCTCTTACGTTCTGTAAATCCCATCATATTATTCCCCACTTTCTGTTGTATTTTATAATAAGATTTTTCTATTATAGAAATTACTATTATTATACCGATTTATCAGAATAAAGCAATCGGAAATAACTCTTTTCACATCAAAATTTCATTGAAAGCAATCCCTCCGCATGGTATAATGTCGCAAGAGAAAAAAGATTTAGGAGGCGTTTTATGACAGCAAAAGAATGTATTATGGGACGAAGAAGTATCCGCAAGTTCAAATCTGATGCTATTGATCACAGTATTA
The DNA here is from genome assembly GCA_045586385.1 of Lachnospiraceae bacterium. Classification (GTDB taxonomy): domain Bacteria; phylum Bacillota; class Clostridia; order Lachnospirales; family Lachnospiraceae; genus Suilimivivens. The sequence goes on along the minus strand of JAZNAE010000046.1, from coordinate 1,982 downwards.
TCGAAGAAATTGTTGCAGAAAGTTCTTATGCACCGAGCTGGAAGCATTCCCAGATTACCCGTTATATTGCCGTAGAAGGTGAATTAAAGGACGCTATTGCTGATCAGGCCTGCACTGAATGGCTTCCTAATGCCGCTATTATCAAATCCGCTCCTGTTCTTATGGTTGTTACCATCATTAAGAACCGCTCCGGCTTTGAACGTGACGGCTCTTATTCAACGCCTCGTAATGAGGGCTGGCAGATGTATGATGCCGGCGTAGCTTCACAGACATTTTGTTTATCCGCTTACGATAAGGGTATCGGTTCTGTTATCCTTGGTATTTTTGATTTTGCAAAAGTGGCTGAACTTTTAGAAGTTCCTGAAGATAGGGATGTTATTGCTTTAATTCCTATCGGATACCCTGATGAAGCACCTGTAGCACCAAAACGTAAGACTGTTGAAGATTTATTATCCTATAAGTAAAAACCTACAATCGAAGGGAAGTTTCTTCTCTTCGATTTTGTATGTCTGAATCTTTAACGGATATCTCAAAATACTACCAGAAAGGAAACTTTATAATGCGTCATTTATTAAATCCATTGGACTTTACGACTGCGGAATTGGACAAACTCTTTGATTTGGCAAATGATATGGAAAATAATCCTGCCAAATACGCAGAAATCTGTAAAGGTAAAAAACTGGCCACTTGTTTTTATGAGCCAAGTACACGAACAAGACTTAGTTTTGAAGCAGCTATGCTTAATTTAGGAGGTTCTGTTTTGGGATTTTCCGATGCAGGCTCCTCTTCCGCATCTAAAGGCGAAAGTGTTTCCGATACCATCCGCGTTATTTCAGGGTATGCTGATATCTGCGCAATGCGTCACCCCAAGGAGGGTGCACCGATGGTTGCTGCTTCTAAATCCGGCATTCCTGTAATCAACGCCGGTGATGGCGGTCATCAACATCCGACACAGACTCTGACCGACCTTTTAACCATTCGTTCCTTAAAAGGAAGACTCGGTAACTTCACCATCGGTCTTTGCGGTGACTTAAAATTCGGACGTACCGTTCATTCCTTAATTGATGCATTATCCAGATATGAAAATATAACCTTCCTCTTTATCTCACCGGAAGAGTTACGTGTTCCTGATTATATTACTGAAATGCTTAACGAAAAGAACATTCCTTATCGTGTAGTGATCCGCTTGGAAGATGTTCTTCCGGAATTGGATTTACTCTATATGACACGTGTCCAGCGCGAACGTTTCTTCAATGAAGAAGACTATATCCGTTTAAAAGATTTCTATATATTGACAAAAGAGAAAATGGATCTTGCCTCCAAAGATATGCTGGTACTCCATCCTCTCCCACGAGTAAATGAAATTTCCGTGGAAGTAGATGATGATGAACGTGCAGTTTATTTTAAGCAAGCCAAATTCGGAGTATATGTCAGAATGGCACTTATTGCAACATTGTTGGAACTTCCGGGATGCTGCTAATACTCTGCCGGTAAATATAGTTTTTAGAAAGGTACAGGTTAAACCATGTTAAATGTAGGAAAAATAGAAGAAGGTTTTGTTTTGGACCATATTAAAGCCGGTGATAGTCTTGCCGTTTATCATCATTTACAACTTGATAAATTAGATTGCACGGTGGCTATCATTAAAAACGCCAAGAGCAATAAGATGGGTAAAAAAGATATTCTAAAAGTAGAATGTCCGGTAGATTTATTGGACATGGATGTCCTTGCTGTTATTGACCATAATATTACTGTAAATGTTATTAAAGACGGGGAAATCGTTGAAAAGAAAGATTTACTTCTTCCAAAGGAAATACGCAATGTATTCCGTTGCAAGAACCCACGTTGTATTACTTCTATCGAGCAGGAACTTCCGCATGTCTTCTTCCTTGCCGATGAAACAAAGGAAGTATATCGTTGCCTATACTGCGAAGAAAAATTTGACAAAAAGAATCTGTAGTGAAGAGGGGGATTGGCTTTTG
>JAZNAE010000045.1:0-29374 GCA_045586385.1 Lachnospiraceae bacterium | reverse complement strand
AGAAAACACACCCGTCCACTGAAAATAGACGGGTGTGTTTATGAGACGTTAAATCGACAACTTGGAATTCGTCACTCTGATAAACTGAAATTTTCAAGTGTGTTGCTAGCTTGCATTTTGTTAATACCTTAAATGCTCATAACAATTTCATACTCGTATACTTCTCTGCTTCCCTTTGGCGTTTTGATAACATTTACAACCTCATTTTTTATCGTAAATCCAACGGACAAATATAACTCTAATGCTCCTGGATTTGTCTTAAGAACTTCTGTTGTGTATAACTTCACCTCATTCTGTTGAAGCAGAATTTTCATCTTTTCAAAAATAGTTCTTGATATTCCCTGTCTACGGTAATTCGGTATTGTTCCCGTGAGTATATCATAAGCAGTTTTAGTATCTCGCTCAAGTATACTATTTAGAACATAGCTCACAAGTTCTCCAGTTTCAGTATCAAATGCTCCAATCGAAATTGTCGCATCATAATTACGTTCTGTAAGCATTTCAGAAAATGATTCATACGTTGTTTCGGTAGTGATACGAAATCCCTGAAATGATTGCATAAAAGCTTTGAACAATACTTCAATAGATACATTTTCGAGAGTGGAATATCTTATCATTACATTTCTCCAATCCAATTCAAACTTCAAATCTTCTGCTGCTTTCAATCTCTCCACAAGACTGAAAGTTGACTATGGCGTTACACATTTAATAATTTGTAAATATCCATACCTACTTTTTCATCAAAGTAGTTTTTCAACTCCAAAAAAGCCTTCCATTTTGGAATGGTCAAATCATTAAATCCTCTTCTTATTACAACATCCACTAATCTTTTTTCTACATATGTTGGTCCATTAGGGAACGAGATTGCATCACACAATTGAATTAATCTATCGTAATCATTGTATTCCAACATATCTATATAATTCTGTATATATTCCGTTTCCTCTTCTGAGCAGTCATTCTGTCCATTATATGCACCAATATTTTTATAGGGGAATGAATGTGTTAAACATATTCTAGCACTATCATCATAACCTAAAGAACTCATAAATAAATATCCCGCATAAATATGTCTCATATCCATTATGCCTTCACGCCTGCCTATATCATGTAATAGTCCCATTACATAGGCAGCATCAGGATTCATATCATCACATTTTTCCGCAATTGTTCTTGCACAAAATCCTGCTGTTTTATTGTGTTCAATCCAAGGACCCGGGTTTAATTTAGACGCTTCTTCAAGCAGCCTTTCTGCCTCTTCAATTGATGGTATTTTCATCATATCCTCCATTCGCTGTAAACTTCAAAATTTCTGTTCCCTATTGATTATATACCCTTCTTATCAACATCTCAATTCCGAAAAAGGGGTTTATTGTTCTTGCTCTTTTTCTTCTCCTATGCTACGATAATTAAATCTATTAGTTTTATCACTATGTCAAACATTTGACATATCTCATTATCTTGACATATCAGCCAATATTCACAAAGCTGTTTAGTATCCGATTGGGAGGTGGTTCCTTTGAATGTTTTTATCTCATATTTCTACTAATTTGAAATTCTAATTATTCTCTTATTCTAATTGTATTATTTTCACAAACACATCTTTTCACAAAGGAGAATCTATTTATGTCTAAAAATATCTATCACATCTATGACAAAATTTTCAAAAAAATTTTGACACTATCTTCTACTGCCGTCATTAATTTAATCAATGGCCTATTTGATACTAGTTATCATACTGACAGTATCATCACATATAATTGGACGGAATTTGAAAACAATGAATTGCGCCGCATTTTAGCTGACACAATCCTTACCATCAATGGTAAATACAGCTATCATATGGAAGCACAAATAACCGAAGATGAAGACATTATTTTTCGCGTCTTTGATTATGGTTACAGTCACGCCGAACGAAGTAGAAAATTTTCCATCAACGTAAATTCCACTTCCGAAGAGCACTGTAACTCTGTTTTCGCAGAAACCGGCTGCGAATTACTATTTCCGGAACCGAAAATTATTTACCTCTACTCTTCCGACAAAGCACCTGATGAATATATTCTGAAATTGAATTTCGGTTCGCAAGGCAATTTTATTTATAAAGTTTCCACGTTTAAATTTTTAGAAAGTTCTTTAGACGAACTAAACCAAAAGAAAATGATTATCTTGATTCCTTTTCAACTGTTAAAACTTAAGAAACTTATGGAAAAGGAACGCTCTGCAGAAAATCTTGATGCATTGAAATATCTGATAGAACATGATATAATCGAATCTATAGAACAAAACTTAACGTTAAACAATATAACTCCCAATGATGCAAGACGCTTAAAACGTCTCACACATCAATTATATCAACATATTTACTCCCACTATGAAGAAATGGAGGTATTAAATGTGCTTACCGATGAATCATTAATTCTTGACATTGATATTATTGAAAAAAGGCATGAAGATGAAATTGCTGCTATAAAGGCAGAGCTTACTGCTCAAAAAGATGCTGAATATGCTAAAATTATTGCTCAAAAGGATGCTGAAATTGCTGCCTTAAAGAAACGAATAAATTAAACAAATAACCGGACTGTTATACAGTATTAAATAAAAGAGGCAATCATTTGCCTCTTTTATTTAATATGTCAATATTTCATATCCGTCTTCTGTTACCGCTACCGTAACCTCCCACTGCGCGGAAGGCTTACCGTCCTGCGTATATACCGTCCAACCATCCTCATCATCTATATAAATATCAGCTGTGCCGGCATTTACCATGGGCTCAATGGTGAAAACCATCCCGGGAACCATCAGCATTTCCGTTCCCTTTCTGGTTACATAGCTGACAAAAGGTTCCTCATGAAATTCAAGCCCCACACCATGTCCACCGATTTCTACTACTACGCTGTAGCCGTTTGCTTTTGCATGGTCATTAATCACCTGTGCCATGTCTCCCAAAAAATTCCATGGCTTTACTTGCTCCAGTCCCAGTTCCACACACTCTTTCGTTACACGCACAAGCTTTTCCTTTTCTTCATTCACCTTGCCAATGCAATACATTCGGGAAGAATCAGAAAAGTATCCATTATAGATGGTAGATACATCTACATTCACAATATCTCCTTCCTTCAAAACCACATCCGGAGAAGGAATACCATGACAGACCACATCGTTAATGGATGTACACACGCTCTTTGGATATCCGTCATAGTTAAGAGTCGCCGGGATTCCACCCATTTTTATCGTCAAATCATACACCAGTTTATCTATTTCTTCGGTAGTTACACCTGGACCTATCATCTTATCTATTTCATCGAGTACTGCTATATTAATCTTGCTGCTTTCTCTGATACCTTCAATCTGCTCGGGAGTTTTAATCATATCTCTGCGGGGAACAATATGTCCCTGTAACTCATAGTTATAAATCTTCTCATCCATCATCATATGACATGCTTTGTACTTCTTACCGCTGCCGCACCAACATTTATCATTTCTTCCCAGTTTTTCCATTCATCTTCCTTCTTTCTGAACACTATGCTTTTATCACTTATGATAGTACAATACTGCAAATTAAAGAACAAGTCAAAATTCATATTTCACAATTAGACATTTCCTTCTTATCTGGTACACAAAGTCTTCTTTTTACAATTTTATACCAATAAAAAGCGTTAAATTAATAAAATTCCGTATCATTTTTCAAAAATATGGTACTAAATATGTTCTCTCGCAATTTTTATTCCAAAAAATTTCAATTTCTTTATTGAATCCGTTAAATTATTTATAGAAAATGGTATAAAAATTAGTTCCATCAATTATATATACCAAATCGAACTGCACAGGCATGGACACCTCCCATTTTATCAAAATAATCTGGAACTAAATCCAAGAGATTTTTTATTTTATACCAATTTTTCTAAACTCCCCTGTTAATTCCCTTACACAAAAACACCCATCCACTTTGAATCACTTCCAAAATGAACGGGTATCACTCTTTTTACCTCAGGTAAACGCCCTATCCTTAAAACGCTTCCAAAAATTTATTTACATTATCCGTAATACTGCTCTTTCTAAATACACCTGATCCGGCCACAAAAATATTCGCTCCCGCATCAATCACCTCACGGATATTCTTCTTACCAACACCGCCATCTACTTCAATATCAGTAGAAAGACCGTTTTCTTCAATATATTTGCGGAGCTGTCTGATTCTATCATAGGACTCAGGAATGAAGGTCTGTCCTCCAAAGCCCGGTTCTACACTCATAAGAAGCACCATTTCCACTTTATCTACATAAGGATACACTTTTTCTAAAGATGTCCCCGGTTTGATGGAAATTCCTGCCTTGATACCGCAGGCATGAATCTTGTCTATAACCGCTTGTGGGTCTTTGGTAGCCTCTAAGTGAAAGGTAATACTGTCTGCACCGCATCTGACAAACTCTTCGATATATCTCTCCGGATCTACAATCATCAGATGTACATCAAATAACTGCTTGCTGGCAGGTCTGATGGACTCTATCAGCGGCATCCCAAAGGAGATGCTGGGCACAAAAATTCCATCCATCACATCAATATGAAGGTACTCTGCTCCTGCTTTTTCCGTTTCTTTTATCTGCTCTCCAAGCTTCGTAAAATCTGCTGCCAGAAGAGAGGGTGCTAAAACATACTTCATAACTTCTACCTTTCGCTTTTGACTGAACAAGGAAGAATGACTCCTTCAGAATCATTCTCCCTTTGTATCATTAGTCATTCATTTTTTTAATTATTTCAAGAAATCTTTTACCTGTTCGTAGATACCTTTTCCGTCAAGTTTGTATTTTTCAATCAAAGCTGCTGCAGAACCGGATTCACCGAACATATCCTGCATACCGATTTTCATTACAGGTACGGGATAAGATTTTGCAAGTGCATCACAAACAGCACTTCCGAGACCACCGATAACGGAATGTTCTTCCGCAGTCACTACCTTACCTGTCTTCTTTGCAGATGCAAGTACAAGTTCTTCGTCTAAAGGCTTGATGGTACAGATGTTGATTACTTCTGCACTGATTCCATCTTCTGCAAGCTTATCAGCTGCTTCAAGAGCGTTACCTACGCAGATACCTGTTGCAACAATCGTAACATCGCTACCTTCTCTTACAACGGTTCCCTTGCCGATTTCAAATTTATAATCAGGCTTATCATTGATAACAGGACAAGCTGCACGTCCAAATCTTAAATATACGGGACCTTCATGCTCGATAGCAGCCTTTACTGCTGCCTTAGCTTCTACATCGTCAGCAGGACACATAACTACCATACCGGGAATGGTTCTCATAAGTGCGATATCTTCGTTACACTGATGGGAAGCACCGTCTTCACCTACAGAAATACCTGCATGAGTTGCACCGATTTTAACATTTAACTGAGGGTATCCTACAGAGTTTCTTACCTGTTCAAAAGCTCTTCCTGCTGCAAACATAGCAAAGCTGCTGACAAAAGGAACTTTGCCCATTGTGGCCATACCTGCTGCAATACCTACCATGTTACATTCAGCGATACCACAATCGATATGTCTGTCAGGATATGCTTTCTTAAATACGCCTGTCTTGGTTGCTGCCGCAAGGTCAGCATCTAATACTACAAGGTTGGGATATTCTGCTCCCAGTTCTGCGAGTGCATTACCATAGCTTTCTCTGGTTGCAATTTTCTTTACATCTGCCATTACGCCTGTCCCTCCTTATTTAATTCTTCATCAATTTTTTCAAGGTCTGCCATTGCTACAGCATACTGCTCATCATTGGGAGCGGTTCCGTGCCAGGAAGCCTGACCTTCCATGAAAGATACGCCTTTACCCTTTAAGCTGTGTGCGATAATTGCTGTGGGCATTCCCTTTGTTTCTCTTGCTTCTTTGAAAGCAGCTCTTAAAGCATCAAAGTCATGTGCATCCACATTGATTACGTGGAAATTGAATGCTTCAAATTTCTTATCGATAGGATAAGGAGAACATACATCTTCGATTGCACCGTCAATCTGTAATCCGTTGTTATCAACGATAACTACGAGATTGTCAAGCTTACGATGTCCTGCAAACATGGAAGCTTCCCATACCTGGCCTTCCTGAATTTCGCCATCACCTAAAAGTGTATAAACTCTTGTATCCTTGTTATCCATTTTAGCTGCAAGTGCCATACCTACTGCAGTTGAAATTCCCTGTCCCAAAGAACCGCTGGACATATCAACACCGGGGATGTGCTGCATACAAGGATGTCCCTGCAAATAAGATCCCAATTTACGAAGTGTCTTTAAGTCTTCAACCGGGAAATATCCTCTCTGTGCAAGAGTAGAATAAAGTCCGGGAGCTGTATGACCTTTTGATAAAACAAAACGGTCTCTGTCTTCCTTCTTAGGATTTTTAGGATCAATGTTCATTTCTTCAAAATACAGATATGTATAGATATCTGCTGCGGACAAAGATCCACCGGGATGACCGGCTTTTGCACTGTGTACTGCCGTAACGATGCCTTTACGTACTTCGTTGGCAATTTTTTTAAGTTCCAGATTATTCATACTTACCTCCGTTCTAACATATGTACCGTCGTCTTAAAACCCATTAAATTTTACCATATTTCACGAAAAGCGTCTATATGTTATTCATGCTAAATATCACTCAGATATTGTCATGTCCTGTGTACTTTTTCCACAGTTTTCACATATAATTAAAAAAACCGGTCAGCAGAGGCTTTTATGCATTTTTCAAAAAAACTGACAGCCAAACAATGGCTTATATATCCGCTTCTTTTCTTTTTTATTACTTTGTTTATTCTTTTTGCTTCTGTCACTTTCACAGATGAGGCAAAATTTAAAAAATATACAAAGGACTTATTTGTTTCCGAGTTATCCGGAAATATCCTAAATCTTCATTACACGCTCGCCTATCCCGAAAATTACGGCATTACCGACAAAACCATTCTTCCTATTTACACAGGTGGGAGTGCGGATGCTGACAATACCGGCGAAATATCCGCTTCTTTAAAAATCCTTTCCGGCATTTCAAAAGAAAAACTCACGCCGGAAGCTGCCGTTACATATGATCTGCTTACCCGCTACTTAACCTTGGAGTTGAAGGGGAGCGGTCTTTCTTATTACAGCGAACCCTTTTCACCCAATTCCGGAATTCAGTCTTCTCTCCCTATTTTACTGGCTGACTATTCCTTTCGACGGCCTGAGGATGTAGAGGACTATTTAAACATTTTGGAACAAAGTAAACCGTATTTGGAAGGTCTCTTACTCTATGAAAAAGAAAAAGCCGATGCCGGCTTCTTTATGGATGATTCTTCCGCTCAAAAAGTAATCGAACAATGCGGTGTGATTATGGACAAAAATATGCTTTCCGCAGGTAATCATTTCTTGCATCAAACCTTTGCGGAACGCCTTGCAGTGCTTGTTTCACAAAAAATTATTACTAAAGATGAGGCAAACGCATACATTGCCGAAAATGACCGCCTGCTGACTACTGTGATGACTCCTGCTTACGAAGAAATTGCAGATACTTTTACCCTTCTTTTGGGAAAAGGTTCCAATGACAAAGGCCTTTGCTATTATCCGGAAGGACGGACTTATTATGAATATCTTCTTGCCTCCACAACAGGAAGTGACCGCCCTGTTTCAGAAATAAAACGCCTTCTTTACGACGACTTTAAACAAAACTATGATTCTTTGTGCATACTTCTTGGCAAATACCCGCAGCTTGGCGATTCTTCATTAACTGACGCGCTCGCCCTGCCCTTATCTGATCCCAAAGATATATTACGTGATTTAAAAGCTCGTATGGCAAAGGATTTTCCTTCTTTTCCTAACACAGAGGAAACATTCGAAGCAAAAGCAACGATTAAACATGTTTCTCCGTCCATGGAAAACTACTGTAGCCCTGCTTATTATTTAACTCCTCCCATTGATGATATGTCACAGAACACAATATATATTAACCCCAAAAATAACTATGACAGTTTAAATCTGTATACCACACTTGCACACGAAGGATATCCCGGACATTTATACCAAACTGTTTACAGTCAGCTTTATATGACAACGGAAAATACACCGCCTCTTCGCCACCTCTTACATTACGGCGGCTATGTGGAAGGTTGGGCATATTATGTAGAAAACCTTTCTTATGAATATGCAAAAGAGTATATAAGGGAAACTTCACCCGCCGGCAGATCTGACGCGTTAACCGACTATTACCTCGCTTACTACGAAGCCTGCCGCTTGAATCGCAATCTGCATATCGGCATATATGCACTTCTTGATATTGCCATCCATTATGATGGGGCAACCATGAAAGATGTGCAAAAAATTTTATTATCTATCGGTATCACAAATCAAAAATCTGTTTCCTCCATATACGAATACATTCGTGAAGAACCTTGTAATTATTTAAAATATTACCTTGGCTTTTTAGAAATAAACCTCTTAAAAGAAAAGGCTAAAACTCTCTGGGGCCCCCAGTTTTGTCTATATGATTTTCATCAATTTGTATTGCAAAACGGTCCCGCAGACTTTACCTTCCTTGAGACGACTCTTCAATCATACTCTCCAGATAACCTCCATCCCACAAAAGAATCTTAAGTTTCTTTGCTGCTTCTACCGCCGGGGTTGTGAAATACTGATTGGTCAGGACCACCCCTACCATCCGGTCATAATAATCCCGGCCCGCATATGCCTCCTGCACCGCTTTTACTCCTACAGGAGATGTATACCTCTTACATTGGATGGCATAGGTAACACCATCCTTTTCTGCCAGAATATCGACTCCGTAATCGCCACTGCCCTTGGTAACCTCTACATCCACAAACCCTCTTTGTTTAAGCAAATCTGCACAGTAACATTCAAACTCATGTCCTTCCATATTTTCGAAGACTTCTGCCACTGCAAACCGCCTGCGGTGCGTAATCAGCAGGCTCGTAATTATCAGCAGTAATATGAATACGATTCCGGACATAATCCACATTTCCGGCGAAAAATTTCTCATATATTTTCTCCTTGTGCTGTGATTGACAAAAAACCGAAACGCTCCTATACTCTTTACTTGATGAAAGGAGTCGCCATGGACAATTTGATTTTCAGTTTAAATGCCACTATACCCATATTCTTAATCATGGTAATCGGCTATATATTAAAGAATATAAAAGTTTTGGATGATTCCTTTGTAAAAACATTGAATTCTTTTAATTACAAAGTAACTCTTCCCATACTTGTTTTTAAGGATATTTCCGAATCCGACTTTTTACAGGCGTGGGACACTTCTTACGTTTTATTTTGTTTTTGTTCCACATTATTTTGTATTCTTGTTACTTGGATTATAACAGCAAAAGTGTCCAAAAAAAAGGACCTTGTGGGAGAATTTGTGCAGGCCTCTTACAGAAGCAGTGCCGCTATTTTGGGTATTGCCTTTATCCAGAACATATACGGCACTTCCGGAATGGCACCTCTCATGATTATCGGTACGGTTCCTCTTTATAATGTAGCCGCAGTGATTATACTGTCTCTTACCAAACCTGACAGTAACCCGGAAAAGGAAAATGTCTTATCCTTTTCCATGCTTAAAACATGTGCAAAAGACATTATTACCAATCCGATTATATTGGGAATTGTTACGGGCATGATTGTTTCTGTTCTGCCGGTTTCTTTTCCCGTTATTATTAATAAAACCATTAACAACCTTGCCGTAATTGCGAGTCCCCTTGCCCTGCTTGGCCTGGGTGCGGGCTTTCAGGGCAAAAAAGCGTTGGCCCACATAAAGCCAACGCTTATCTGTTCTTTTATGAAATTATTGCTTTGGCCTGCCCTTTTTCTTCCTATTGCCATCTTTATGAACTTTGATGGGGAAAAACTGATTGCCATCCTTGTGATGCTGGGTTCTCCCACCACCGCAAGCTGTTATATCATGGCCAAAAACATGAAACACGAAGGCATTTTAACATCCAGTGTGGTAGTCGCTACGACCTTCTTAAGTTCCTTGACTCTTACCTTTTGGCTTTACCTTTTAAAATCTGTGGGAATTATTTAAAAAATTTTTGCCCCTGTTTCATCTGCCGCTTTTGCCAACTCAATAATTTTGTTAAAATCTGCAACCAATTCTTCAGAAAGTTTATCAGCCAAATCGCATTCTTTCTTTGCTTCTGATGAATTTGCTTCTTTTACCATTTGTATTGCTACTTTACCATGTGTATGTAAGGTGCGGTGCTTCTCTTCCAGCGCAACCCAGATCTCTTTAATTTCCGCATTTTCCGGATGCATTGCATAATAGAAGTGACCAAATGCACACTTGGTTGCATCTGCCTGCAGAGGTATAACCCCTCCTGTTTCCACAATCTTTTCCAGCGCCTTTACCCAATTTTGATGTGCAATAATTGCGTTTTGCATGGTATTTATAAATATCTGATTGTCCAGCATATAGAATACATCATGAACCATTTCACCCATAAGTTTAACGGAATCATCCAAATCTTTTCCGATTTCCTCAACAGGTTCAAGTCCTTCTAATACTTCTTTGGATACATCTATAAGACTTTCTGCCTGTTCATTTAAAATAACACATTCTTCATTCAACTTCTCCATCTGATCCTGCACACCGGTAACGGTACTGAAAATCTCTTCGCTGGCTGCGGCAATTGTCGTAATGGCTTCTGTAATATCTCCCACACCGGCCTGATTCTTTGCATTGTTATCTAGTACAATATTTAAGTTTTCTCTCATTTCTCCAAGCTCAACTACAGTCTTATCAAGACTTTCACAGGTAAGCTGCGAAGCTTCTTCAATCTTTCCTACAAATCCGTCCATCGTCGCTGTAAGCTGTTTGGTTTCTTCCGCAAGACTTCTGATTTGCTCTGCAACTACCGCAAATCCCTTTCCTGCTTCCCCTGCTCTCGCCGCTTCAATAGACGCATTTAGTGCAAGCATATTGGTCTGCGCGGAAATGGAATTAATACCTTCAATTACCTCATTCATTCCTTTAATTACTTCTAACAGCTGCTGCATATCCTGTTTCATAATATCGGAATTGTGAATGGTATCTTTAGACTTTTCAACAATATCTTCAATTTCCTTACCACTTGCTTCCATTTGCTGCATCATTTCACCGGCAGTAACGGAAACCTGTGTAACGGTCTCTGTAAAACTTTCGTGGGCACCAACCACCTCTGCCATATTATCATTTGTAACTTGGGCAGTTTCCACTACGTTTTCTGCAACTGCACCGATGGCTTCACTGATTTTACTCATCTTGTCGCTGCTGTCACGCATCACCAAATCCAGAGTGCTGATTTTCATTACGGAATCAAAAGAATCATCAACTAATGTATTAAACTTTTCCCTTCCGGCAACCAGTCTGTTTTGAATATTCACAAGTTCCGATTTTTCCTTACCGCCAACCGGTTCCATTTTGCCAAGGCGCTGAATCATTTTCGCGTACTTCATGATAATTCCTCCAATCTGTATCTATATTTTATAAACATTTTTGTCCCTAAAATCATATAAATATTTTAACAGATTTTACGTTCAATTTCCATAAATTTTTTGTTTTTTCAGAAACTTTTTGCTAATTTTTGCGCAAAAGTATTGATGTTGTTGTTTTGTTCGCCAACTCAGCCTTCTAACCCAAGCGCCATAATTCCTGCCAGCACTACGCTTGCTACAATTCCCACCACCGTAGAAAACAACGCCCCCTTCAGTGTGTACCTTGTTTTTGTTACCTTTGCTGCAAGGAAATAAACGCTCATCGTATAAAAAATTGTTTCTGTACAGCTCATCATAATTGATGCAATCAGACCTATGTAAGAATCCGTCCCATGGTTTTTAAAAATGTCAAGCAAAAGCCCGGTTGCTGCAGAAGATGAAAACATCTTAATAAAAGCAAGAGGAATCAGTTCTCCCGGAAAATGAAGAATTTCAGATACAGGACTGCATATCTCACCCAAAAATCCTAAAAAACCGGATGCCCTAAGTACACCTACCGCTACCATAAGAGCCACCAACGTAGGCATAATTCCTACCACTGTTTTAAATCCCTCTTTGGCTCCTTTTACAAAATCTTCATATACGTTACATTTACTCACTACTCCGTAAGCAATAATATAAAATATAATTACCGGAATAATAATATTTGATAAATTCGTTAAAATCTGTGCCATACACGTAACCCTTTTCACTTTTCCTTACAATATATGGCAATTTTTAAAGTCACATTACCAAAACTTTTCCACAAAAACCATCGTTTTGGCATCACCGGTAAGAGGATTTCGCTTTTGATAATCAAACAATACATGAGATGACACTTCTTTCCTTTCCGTCATCTTTTTCCCATCCTCTTCCCAAACCGGATAATCAAACACCTCCATATGCGTCATCTTCATCATCTGCCTTGCATGATAATCCCGGTAATCTTTCAAATAAATACGATCTTCCTCTTCTTTTTGGTAAAAAGACCAAATATCCTGATAAAAAGCATCTACATTCTTTGCAAACTCCGGTCTGCTCTTTGCGTTTTCTCTCAAATAAAAATCGTATGTCAAAAGTTCCTTGTAGAGTTCTTCATGTTCCTTGTCCGTAAAACATGCAAAATCAAACAGTACCCGGTATCTGTATCCTCTTGCCGGTGCCTGCATAAAATACCCTTTTTCTTCATAGTAATCTGCCAGTTTACGGAACAACTCATAGGGCGCATCAAAACACAATTCCAATGCCTTAAGTGTTTGTCGGAACTGATTGGAATTATAATAAAGTTCTACCATCTCTTCTACCTGTTTCAGGGAAAGAATTTCTTCGTAAGACAACCAATTCGTTGCCAGCACCTCATAGGGAGGCTTTGAAGTATATATGATTCCATACTCCCCGGCCTTCTCTTCCATGAGTGATCCCTTTAATACTTTTAAAAATCCAAGCTGTAACTGTTCCGGTTTCATCGCATATACTTCATTAAATGATTTTACAAATGACTCATAGTCCTCATAGGGAAGTCCTGCTATTAAATCCAAATGAATATGTATGTTTTCCAATTTGAGAAGTTTCTCTACCACCCTTTTGATATGTACCGTGTTTACAAAACGGTTAATCTCCCGCAGTGTCTTTTCGTTCGTGGATTGTACACCAATTTCCAGTTGCATAAGTCCGGGTCTCATCTCTGCCAGTAACTCTATTTCTTCTTCTGTCATAATATCCGCTGCTATTTCAAAATGGAAATTGGTAACCCCATTGTCATGTTCCTTCAGGTATCGCCATATTTCCATGGCATGTCCGTGATTGCAATTAAAAGTTCTGTCAATAAATTTTACCTGCGGCAATTTATGATCCAAAAAAAATAGTAATTCGCTTTTTACAGTATCCATATTTCGAAGACGCACAGTTTTATCAATAGAAGACAGGCAATAACTGCACCTGAAAGGGCATCCTCTGGCCGATTCATAATAAACGATTTTATTCTTAAATTCGTCCATATTCTCATACAAAAAAGGAATTTCATCCATGGAAAGTAACTTTCTTGGTCCGGTGCTGCCCGTAGGCAAAATTAGCCCCGCAACACTTTCCATACGATTATCCCGCGCTATGTAGCATGTAAGAAGCTCCCGGAATGTTTCCTCTCCTTCTCCTGCCATAATGCCCTTTACCATAGGATAATCTGTAAAAAAATCCGGCGCACAAAAAGAAACCTCCGGGCCTCCAAGCCAGATATCAGTATCAGGCAACACCTTTTTCAAATCGGGAAGAAGCTGCGTTATTAGTCCAAAATTCCAGATATAACAAGAAAAGCCTACAATATCAGGCTTTCTTTTATAGATATCTGCTAAAATATCCTGTGTGTAATTGTTTATGGTATACTCTGCGATTTCAATATGTTTCTGCAGATCCGGTCCGGCATATGCATAAAGGTTGTGTACGGCCGGATTGGAATGAATATATTTTGCATTAATGGCTACCAATAAAAATTTCATAGAATCTCTATTTTCTCCGTTTCAGCATTGTAACTAATTTTAAAGGTTTTACCTGTCTGCTCAAGATCTGCAGTTGGTATTTCTATGGTATATTTTGTTCCTTCTTCATCCATAAGCTCCAATGTCCATGCCGTATCATCCACGTCCCTTTGAATCATAAGACCTTCCATCGTCTCTCCTTGTGCAAATACAGCTTCATTGATAAGCACATTTTCCTTGGAACTATCTCCTTTTTCATACAAGCTCACGGATGTAAATGCAATGCTTGCATCATTAAAAAGGGTTATCGGAATATCCACTAAAACCGCTGCTTCTTCTGCCGCCTTTATATCTGCAATTTTTTGCAGGTATTCCTGATATGATACTGCAAGACTATCCATGCTCTTTATAACAACGTCAATTTCTTCATCTTCCATCTCATTTAAATTATGGGTTGTCATCTCATCTACCAGCCCTTTTAATGCCACCAATTCGGCATCTAAAGATGCATCCGCTATCTCTTCATGTGCTACTACCACTTGATTGTGTATTTCTATCAGTTCCCTATATTTTTGCTGTGCCTGCGCTACTTTCTCCTCAGAAGGTCCACACGCAATTAAAATCCCCGAAATAATTCCTGTTAGCACCAATAAAAAAATTCTTTTTGACATATTGTATCCTCTACTTTGCATATATTACTTTATCAGTATAAAAAAAAGGCGTAAAAAAAGCAAGGTCATCTCACTGATACTATCTTGTAAATATATGAGAAAAACACTTGACAAAACAAATATCATATTTTAAAATATTTTTTGTGCCAAGAGGGCGGGCCCAGATAGCTCAGTTGGTAGAGCAGAGGACTGAAAATCCTCGTGTCGCTGGTTCGATTCCGGCTCTGGGCATTTAATTTCATAAGTTTATATGCGGGTGTAGTTCAATGGTAGAACACCAGCCTTCCAAGCTGGATACGTGGGTTCGATTCCCATCACCCGCTTTTTTGTTGCCCGTTTATTCGTTATAGGCAAGCCACTTATCATAAGGGCAGGCATTCTTCTTCATGGCAGCACGCATTTCCACATAGCATCCGCATGCCTTACACATACCGTCTGTCAGCAAATCACAATCTTTACAAACCATCAGCCGCTTTTCATAAAGCGGCTGATTTACTTTTACGGTTTCATCTAAATTTTCTATATAATCATACATATTTTGAAAGTATGCTTCCCGACCTATCATATCCCTCGTCAGGCATCTTTTACATACTCTGAAATTTTTCGAATCCATTTTTTATCCTTTTATCTTAAGACTAAGCACACTACATGCAGGAACATTCACTGTTACACTATGACCGTTTATCTCGCAGGCATCAAAGTTTTCCTCTTTTACCTTAGACGGTTCTTCAAAGCTATTGTAATCGTGCATATCGCCTTTCAAAATAACACCTTCTACGGATGCAGGGATTAAATCTCTGAAAGAAATCTCTACATCTTCTCCTCTATCCAAAGAAAGATTATTTAATGTCACTGTAATAGTTCCGTCCTCATCCACAGATACGGACTCGCTAAGCATAGGAACCTGATACTCTTCCTCTATTCCGATCATAGCATTATCAGACAATTCGCTTTGAAGTAATTCGCCATCCTGATGTGCCTTATACATATGGAACACATGATAGGTAGGTGTCAAAATCATCTTTGCACCTTCTGTAAGTGCAACTGCCTGCAGAACATTTACCATCTGTGCAATACAAGCCATTTTTACACGGTCACAATGCTTATTGAAAATATTCAGGCTTAAGCCTGCAACCAGGGCATCTCTCATGGTGTTTTGCTGATACAAAAATCCCGGATTGGTTCCCGGCTCTACATCAAACCAGCAGCCCCATTCGTCTACCATCATACCGATTTTCTTTTCAGGATCAAAAGTATCCATAATCGCCCCATGGCGCTCAATGAGTTCTTCTATTTTTTTGGCCTTTGCAAGTGTCTTATACCATTCCTTATCGGTAAAATCCGTAGCACTTCCCTTATGCTCCCATGTATCTCCGGGAACCGTGTAATAATGAAGGGAAAGGCCATCCATAAATCCGGTTTCGTTATGCGGGAATGCAAAACAGGTTTTCAGTACCGTCTCTGTCCACTCATAATCTCCGGAATTTGCACCACAACAAATCTTCTGAATCGGTGCATCTTTTTTATATTGACGCACATAGGTCTGATATCTGCGATACTCATTACCATAGTATTCCGGTGTCATATTTCCGCCGCAACCCCAGTTTTCATTGCCGACACCAAAATAGTCAAGCTTCCATGCATCTTCATGCCCATTTGCCTTTCGTAAATCTGCCATAGGGGAAACACCGTCAAAGGTAATATATTCTACCCATTCGGACATTTCCTGAACACTTCCGCTTCCCACGTTACCGTTCACATATGTTTTACATCCAAGCTGCTTACAAAGTTCAAAAAACTCATGGGTACCGAAACTGTTATCTTCTGTCACACCACCCCAGTTGGTATTTACCATTTTCTTTCTGTCCTTTTTAGGACCAATGCCGTCTTTCCAATGATATTCATCCGCAAAACAACCACCGGGCCAACGAAGAACGGATACACCCATTTCTTTCAGTGCTTCCACAACATCCTTACGCATACCGTTTACATTCGGAATGTCGGAATTTTCTCCCACATACAAACCTTCATAAATACATCTTCCCAAATGTTCTGCAAAATGTCCGTAAATCTCCGGATTAATATGCCCCTTTTTTACATTTTCATTAACATATAGTTTTGCCATCTGTTATCTCCTCCACAATTTAAGCATTATGAACCTGCATCCAATTTATTAATGCCTTCAGCTGAATCGGCTCACTATACAAATATCCCTGGAATGCATCACAGCCGATTACCTCCAGCTTTCCTCTCTGCTCATGTGTTTCGACATATTCTGCAACCGTTGCAAAGTTTAAGGAACGTCCCAAATGGACAATTGATGCAATAATTTCCATGTTTCTGTCATTCTCTAACACGTCTCTGGTAAGAGAACCATCCAGTTTTACTACGTCAAAATAACTTGTCTGCAGATAAAGCATGGACGTATGCCCCATACCGAAGTCATCAATTAAAAACTTAAATCCTTTTTCTTTTAATTTCTTTAATTTATCAATGATATCGTTGGATGAAGAAAGTGCATCACTTTCCGTTATTTCCAGCCACAACTGCTTTGTAGAAATGCCATGTCTTTCGACACAGTCTTGCAAGCAATCTTCAAATCCGTCCCATTCAAGCGACTTTCCGGTAATATTCACCGTCACTTTAAATTCTGAATGAACATCTTTTTCGATTTCTTTAATGGCTCCTGCTACTGTATCAAAGATATATTCTTCCAGTTTGCTGAGCAGACATTTTTCCTTTGCCAACTGTATAATCAGTGGGGGGTAAATAAATCCTGCAATAGGATGCTCCCACCTAAGAAGTGCTTCTGCACCGGTACAGACATCCGAACAATCTATCTGCGGCTGATATAACATATATAGTTCTCTGTTTTTAATCGCTTTCTCGAGATCCGCCGCCAAGGCCCTTGCTGTACTTCCGAATTCGTCTTCTCTCTCCGTTAAGCATGTAACTATTGCTACTTCTTCCTGCTTTTTATATTCCAGAGTAAGGCTTTGAATTCTACTTTTGATATATTTTTCCTGCTGGACACCAAACAGTTCCACAAAAGGCTTATATATACACACTCCCACAGCAATACAAAACAGCTGCAGGATAATTCCCTGATAGGAGCCGCAAGCCCGGTAGCCGTTCACAAAAACAGGTGTCACCCAATCCACCTGCTGCGTTACCTGCGGCACAATTCCGGCATAAATAGCAATATAAGCAATAAAGTAATGAATGAGCGGCACAAGCAAAAAAGGAATCAAAAAAATAGGGTTAAAAATAACCGGAAGTCCAAATAATATAATTTCACTGACATTAAACATAAGGCTCGGCGTTGCCAGCATGGCAACATTTCTTATGTTCTTCTTTTTCGAAAAAATAATAATCGCAATAGCCAGGCATAAGCCTGAACCGCTTCCGCCAATATTTAAGAACACATTCTGAAATGTTTCATTGTATATCTCGGAACCGATTCCCGAAAAGTTTTCCAGCACGATATTCTCCATCGCATAGGTGCCATGGATTCCGAAAAACCACATGATTTGCGTAAAAAACAGCACTCCCACACCTTGCAGCCATGGAATGTCCGACATAAAAATTATTTTGGAAACTATAATATTTACCAGTTCCTGTATATTGGCAATGCCTAAAAACGACTCCATACAACAATCGACGATAAAAAAGAATACAATAATCAAACCGGACGTTGTAATCCCTTCCAACATATCGATAAAGAAATTGTCTTCTTTCACCGTGCGTTTATATAGACGGGTATTCAGTTGATCCTTAATCAGGAAATAGAGTTTTCCGGAAATCAGGGAAACCAAAAGCGCTGTAAGCATATTTTTATTACTGAACTGATCCAAATAAAGTAAATCCTTGTGAAACTCAAAATGAATACACAGGGAAGTCAATGTAATGAGCGTAACAAACAAAGCATCGGTATAGCTTGTCTTTTTTTTCATTTCCTTCCGTTTCAAAAGAGCATAACTGATACTTGTTGATGTCGCAAAAAGAATTGCAAAGTTTCCCGTTATGGCGTTGTATGTAAACTCAAAAAGTTTTACAATTCTTCCATCAAAAGCTTCTGTAATAAATTTCTGCCAGATTGGAATCGGTGCTTTCATAAACAGCAAATCCAACGTACTTATAATTAACAGAGGCAACAACATAATCATACCTTGACGGATTGCCAAAAAGGCATAAGTATGCTCCAGCCGGTCTGTGATAATTAATAATTTTTTCCCGATTAATTCCTGCGTTTTTCTATATGTTTTCAATCCCACATTCTCCTTTTTCACAACTTGCTTATTCTATCACAAAAAGGAGATTTTAACCACATTATTGCAAAAAATTACTACTTTTTCGCAAAAATTTACTACTTTTTTTGTATATGAAAGTCCGGATGCTCTCCCATCCATGCATCCTGCGGCATACATTCCGAAACAGAGATATCTTCTTTGGTTACGTCATTGCAAACTGACTATTATATAGCTGTGCGTAAAAGCCGCCCTTTTCCAATAACTGTGTGTGGGTTCCCTGCTCTATGATATTTCCGTCCTTCATAACCAGAATTACATCTGCATTTTGAATGGTAGAAAGCCTATGTGCTACGATAAAACTGGTTCTCCCTTTCATCATAGCCTCAAACGCCTGCTGAATTTTCATTTCCGTACGTGTATCTATGGAAGAAGTTGCTTCATCCAATATAAGCATAGGTGGAAGGCCGAGCATAACACGCGTTATACATAACAACTGTTTTTGTCCTCCCGACAGGCTTCCTCCATCCTCTCCGATTACGGTGTCATACCCCTTTGGCAACCTTTTTATAAAGCTGTGCGCATGCGACGCCTTTGCTGCTGCAACAATCTCCTCCTGCGTTGCATCCGGTCTTCCCACCGTTATATTGTCTCTGATGGTTCCTCTTTTCAGCCAGGTATCCTGAAGTACCATTCCGTACGAGTTTCGAAGCGATCTTCTGGTCATACTCCTTATATCCGTATCATCCACAGAAATACTTCCCTCATCCACATCATAAAAACGCATCAGCAAATTTATAATGGTTGTTTTACCGCAACCGGTAGGACCGACAATGGCAACCCTCTGTCCCGGATTCACCTGCAAATTTAAATTTACTATCAATTTCTTTTCCGGCACATAGGAAAAGGAAACATGATCCAAGTTTATTTTTCCTTCGGCATCCTCTAACATTACCGCATTTTCACCATCTGACTCCCCGGCTTTTTCATCTATTAATTCAAAAATACGTGCCGCACATGCAAGAGCATTTTGCAGTTCTGTGATAACACCCGATATCTCATTAAAAGGCTTGGTATATTGATTTGCATAAGATAAAAATACGGTAAGCTGCCCTACCGACAATCCTCCGGCAAGTACAGAGAATGCTCCTGTAAGCCCCACTCCCATATACACAAGACTGTTCACAAATCTTGTACACGGATTTGTCAGTGAGGAAAAAAAGATTGCCCGCAGAGAACAATTCTCCAGCCGTTCATTTATTTCCCCAAATGTTGCTAACACTTCATCCTCACGGTTAAATGCCTGCACCACCTTCTGATTTCCGACCATTTCGTTAATCAGCGCAGTTTGCTCGCCTCTTGTTTCGGACTGAAGTTTAAACATACTGAAGGTTTTCTTTGCAATGAAGCTTGCAACAAACAAAGAAACCGGTGTAATAATTACCACTACGGCAGTAATTTTCAAATCTACCAAAAGCATGAAAAGTAATGTTCCCAAAATGGTAATAACGCCTGTAAACAACTGCGTAAAACCAATCAGTAAACCATCTGCAAACTGGTCTACATCCGCCACCACTCTGCTCACAATATCTCCGTGGGAATGCGCATCCAAATATTTAAGCGGTAGCTCCTCGATTTTTCGAAATGCTTTTTTTCTTACATCCTGTATGATGTTATACACAATCCTGTTGTTGCAAACATTCATAATCCACTGCGTAATAGCGGTTACTGCAATGACAACCGCCATTCCGGCCAATATATGCCTGATTTCTCCCCACAAGAAGGTATAGTCTCCTTCTCCGGTTACAAATTCCGCTATCTTATCAACCGCCTCTCCCGTAAGAATCGGTAAATATAACGTCAAAAGAACACTAAAGAATGCTGTTACAACAGTAAGCACCAGCCAAAAGCTATGGGGTTTAATATAAGAAAGCACTTTGCAAAGTGTTTTTTTTTGAACTATTTTATTTGTTTGCGTTTTCATTGTCCTACCTCAAACTTTATTTCCCGTTACCAAACTGACTGTAATATATTTCCTGATATACTTCACAATCTTTTAAAAGTTCTTCATGTGTTCCTACCGCTTCCACTTTTCCATCGTCGAGAACAATAATTTTATCTGCATGCATAAGAGATGAAGCCCTTTGTGCTACAATAAATACGGTTGTCTCTCCCGACATTTCTTTCAGCGCCTTCCGAAGCGCTACATCTGTTGCATAATCTAATGCAGATGCACTGTCATCCAAGATTAAAATTTCCGGTTTTTTAACCAATGCTCTTGCAATCGATAATCTCTGTTTCTGTCCACCCGAAAGATTACGTCCTTCCTGGGTTATCATCTCATCAAGCATTTTCTCTTTCTTTACCACAAACTCTTTCGCCTGTGCAATAGAAAGGGCTTCCCAAAGTTCTTCATCTGTAGCATTTTCATTTCCCCAGAGCAGATTTTCCCTAATAGTGCCTTTAAATAAAACTGCTTTTTGCATTACCACACCGATTTTATCACGGAGTTTTGTAAGATCATAATCCTTCACATCCTTGCCGTCTACTTTCACACATCCGGCTGTCACATCATAAAAGCGGGGAATGAGATTTACCAGTGAAGATTTTCCGCAGCCGGTACCTCCGATGATACCAATTGTTTCTCCCCTCTTTACGGCAAAATGAATATCCGTAAGCGCCTCTTCACCGCCTTCATGGTATCGCAGACTCACATGTTCAAACTCCACTGTGCCACCTAATTCGTCATTTTCTTCGGCATCAACCATTTCTCCTGTATTTGCCGGCTCTTTTTGTTCCATGCCTGCTTGTATTTCCAAAATACTCTGTATACGGTTTCCGCAGGCCACCGCTTTGGTGACGGTAATAATCAGATTCGCCAACTTTACAAGTTCGACCAATATCTGGGACATATAATTGACAAGAGCAACCACCTGTCCTTGCCTGAGCACTCCTGCTTCCACCCGGACAGCACCGACATAAATAAGTGCCATTAATCCACCGTTTACGATAACATAGGTAAGAGGATTCATAAGTGCAGAAATTTTTCCTGAAAATTCCTGTATCTTTTTTAACTCATCCGTTTGCTTATCAAACTTACTAATTTCTCCCGGCTCCTGTCCGAATGCACGGATCACCCTTACGCCGGTAAGATTTTCTCTTGTAATTCCAAGCACTTTATCCAGGTTTTCCTGTACCTTTTTAAACAAAGGGATACTAATGAGCATAATACCGAATACCACAACGGATAAAAGCGGAATCACTACTACAAAAATGAGTGCCGCTTTCACATCTACGGTAAATGCCATTACCATTGCACCAAATACAATAAAGGGCGAACGCAAAAATAATCGGAGCACCAAATTGACTCCGTTCTGTACTTGATTAATATCACTGGTAAGTCTGGTAATCAACGTAGATGTTCCTTCCCTATCCATCTTAGAAAAGGAAAGTGCCTGAATATGTGCAAACAAACCGTACCTAAGTTTCGCAGCAAACCCTACCGCTGCTTTCGCAGCAAAAAACTGTGCCGTCACTGCACACACCAAACCAATGAAACCAAGGAGTGCCAATATCAGACACATATTTAAAATATACCCCTTATCCTCATTCGCGATTCCTATATCAATCATGGACGCTACTACAAGAGGTACTATAAGTTCAAAAGAAGCCTCCAGTAATTTAAACAGAGGCCCCAGTACAGTTTCTTTTTTATAATCTTTCAAATAAACCAATAACTTTTTCATAAATGTTCAACCTTTAATTCAGGAAGTTTTCAATAATCACCGCTTCCGCCGCTTCATCATCAAGCCCAAATGTGTTCAGTTTAATCATCTGTTCATTATTGATTCTTCCGATTGCCGCTTCGTGAATAATCGCCGCATCAATATGCTTTGCATCAATTTCCGGAATAGAGCAGACCTGCGCATTGTCCATAATAATGGAATCACACTGGATATGTGCATGACATGGAGCACAACCGATGGCCTTAGGATGAAACTTTTGCACGGATTTTCCTTTTGCAACCGATCTGGAAATAATCTGTGCAGACGATTCTTCCCCTTCCATACGTACTTCCATATCCGATATTGCCACCTGATTATCATGGGTCATAAGCTTTTCCATCACAAAAAGCTTACTGCCTGCGCCTAAAATAACTTCCGTTTCCCTTTTCGTGGAGTCCACTCCTTCTATTTGCACAGAATCCAAGGTAAATACGGCTTCCTGCGCCAAAATAATTTTCGTTTTGGGATTTAAAATTCTGGCACCGGTTCCTTCTCCCTCCCCGTAATGCTTCTCTTCATATCTTACATTGGCCCCCTTGCCTACATGAAACGTGTGAATACCGTCATGTCTGGAATCATTACATCCGCTGTTGTGAATACCGCAGCCTGCCACAATGGTTACATCGGCACCGTCCTCAATATAAAAGTCATTATACACTTCATCTGTAATACCGGATGCTGCCACTACCACGGGAATATGTACCTGTTCACCCTTTGTATCCCCGCTGATATGCACTTCCATACCTTTTCCGTCTTCTTTTCTTTTGATGGTAATATTTTTGGTATTTCCGTGACACAGGGAATATCCGTTATATCTTAAATTATATGCGCCTTCTTTTTCAAATCCGGCATCGTCTATTTTATCTAAAATGGATTGTGTTACCTGATCGATTTCTGCCACTTTTATTTCCCTTTCTTCCATAAATTATAAACAAGGCTGCCCTTGACAATGACAACCGCCGTCATGGCACATAAGTCCCGGAAAGACCTGCTCTTTTTCTCCCATTTTGGCAATCTTTCCGTCTTTAATCACCATAATACGATCTGCCATCTGAATAATTCTCTCCTGATGAGAAATCAAAATCAGGCTTTCTTTATGATTACTGTGCAGCTGTTCAAACTGTTTCACCAACATAGAAAAACTCCACAAATCAATACCTGCTTCCGGCTCGTCAAAAATAAATAATTTATGCTGTTTTGCGAGGACAGAGGCAATTTCCAAACGCTTCATCTCTCCTCCGGATAAGGTGTTATCTACTTCTCTTTTTAAGTATTCTCTGGCACAAAGGCCTACATTGCTTAACAAATCACAACATCTCTTTTCGGGAAGTTCACATCCTGCCGCCAAAGACAACAGTCTCTCTACCGTCATTCCCTTAAAACGCGGTGGTTGCTGAAAAGCAAAGCCAATCCCTGTGTTGGCACGTTCTGCAATCGTAAGTTTTGTGATATCGACCCCATCCAACAAAATCTGCCCACTGTCCGGCTTTTCAATTCCCATAAGGAGTTTTGCCATGGTAGACTTCCCTCCACCGTTTGGACCGGTGATTACAATCATTTCACCGTCTGCCACCGTAAAACTGATATCGTCTATAATACTTTTTTCTACGCCGTTATCTATGGGGCGGAAAACCAGGTTCCTTACTTCAAGCATACTTTTTCTCCTAATTCAGATACTTCTCGTATTTTTCATCCGTTTCATTTAAGAATGTAATTCCTAAAACACCGGGGCCGGTATGCGCTCCGATTGCACAGCCGACTCTCTCTTCCACGAATTTTGTAATTCCGTAACGCTCTGTCAACTGCTCTTTTATATAATCATAAGCTTCCCTATCGGTTCCGTAACAGATTCCTACCATCTGCTCGCTTAGATTCTTCCCCTTCTCTCCTACCATATCAAGAATTCTTTTTTGTGCCTTCTTCCATCCGCGCACTTTTTCTACAGCCTTTAGTGAACCGTTTTCATCTACAATAATAATAGGTTTAATATCTAAAACAGTTCCCGCAAGGAAAGAAGTCTTGCTGAGTCTTCCGCCTTTAAATAAATAGTCGAGTTCCACAACCGTAACCGCATGCTCCATATGCTCGCAAAAATACTGCGCTGCCTCAAGCAGCAGTTCTTTTGAAGCACCCGCCTTTTGCATCTTAAGAAGTTTTGCAACAACAAGTCCGTATCCCACAGATGCACACTTTGTGTCAAGTATCGTCATTTTAAAATCGGGGTATTCCTCCAGCACCTGTTCATATGCCAAAGTTGCTGCATTAAATGTACCTGCAATTCCTGTGGAAAAACAAATATATAAAACTTCATCTCCACGCTCAGCGTAAGGAAGAAAATTTTCATAAAACATAAACTGATTAATATGATAGGTTTTTATCTCATGGCTTTTCTCTGCCTGGAGGGCATAAAACTGATCCGGGAAAATAGTCTTTCCGTCAAAGTAATCCATCCCGTCAATAGTGACCGGCGTAGGAATTACATGTAAATCATATTCTTTCATTAAACTTTCCGATACATCAGATGCTGAATCCGTAATAATAACGAATGCCATAGCCCTTCCTCCTTTTGTCAAAATACCCATAAATCTATTTAACTATACTACATTTCTATGAAATATGCACCTTAAAATTGTATAAATCTGTGTTGTCAAAAAGAGGACCCGGAAAATCCGGATCCTCTTCCTTAACATAATATTGCAAAATTAATTTTTAGCCATTAATTTTCCGCCACGTTTGGATACTACGTCAAAGATAACTGCTGCTAAAAGAACAAGGCCCTTAACTACGTTCTTCCAGTCTTGTTCTACGCCTACCATAATCATACCCATGTTAATAATACCCATTAATATCGCACCTATGATAACGCCGGGAACTGTACCGATACCGCCATATGCGGAAGCTCCACCAATGAAGCAGGAACCGATGGCATCCATTTCAAATCCATCTCCTGTACTAGGCTGTGCACCTCCTAATCGTGCAAGCATAACCATTGCTGCAAGGGCTGATAACAATCCCATGTTGGCATAAGCAAGGAAATAGACTCTGTTTGTATTGATACCGGAAAGTTTAGTCGCTTTTTCATTACCACCCACTGCATAGAAGTAACGTCCTATTGTTGTGTTGGATGTAATATATCCGTAAAAAAGTATAACTACAACTATCAGAATCAGATTGCTGGGAATACCTTTATGCATAGCAAGACTGATGGATAAGGCGAGAATTAAAACCGTAATTATTACAGACCTTATCATCATTCCACTGAATTTTTCTACTTCATATCCTTTTTTTATTTTTGTTGCTCTGCCCTTGAATTGTATAAAAACATAAATTCCGGCAGCTATCACTCCTGCAAGAACGCATGTTACGTTTATGGATGTATTCCCAAAGAAATCCGGAACAAACCCAGTTGCACCACCACCAAACAAATCTACAAAGGCAGGACAATCATCCTTAATAACCAATGTCTTTCCATCAAGTATTAGGTTACTTAAGCCTCTAAATGCTAGCATGCCTGCTAATGTCACAATGAAAGGAGGAATTCTCACGTATGCAATCCAAACACCTTGAAAGGAACCAATCAGTGTACCAAGTAAAAGCATTATCAAAATTCCTGCCCACATATTTACCTTCATGTTTACCATGATATATGCACCGACTGCACCTACGAAACATACTACCGATCCTACGGAAAGATCAATATTTCCACCTGTTAAAATACAGAGCAACATACCTGTTGCAAGAATAAACACATATGCGTTTTGGCTAATCATAAGGCTGATACTCATGGGCGACAAAAGCGCTCCTTGTGTCTTCCATGCAAAAAATGCCGTAACCACAATCAACACAATAATCATGGCATACTTTTTAATAAACTCTAAGGTTTTTGCTTTATTCATACCTATTCTCCTTTACTATCAGCTTTTAAAATATGTGACATGATAATTTCCTGGGTAGCTTCTTCTCCCGAAAGTTCTCCCACCATCTTTCCTTCATTCATGACATAAATTCTATCACACATGCCAAGGATTTCAGGTAATTCGGAAGAAATCATAATCACGGATTTTCCTTCTGCTACCAGCTGATTAATAATACAGTAGATTTCGTATTTTGCACCCACGTCAATACCTCTTGTGGGTTCATCCAAAATCAAGATGTCCGGCTCTGCAAACATCCACTTTGCAAGAAGCACTTTCTGCTGATTTCCACCGCTTAAGTTTCCTACATTTTGTTCTACAGTAGGACACTTAGTTTTCAACATATCTTTATACTCTACTGCCACCGCATACTCTTTGTCTTTATCGATAATAGAATTTTTACTGATAGCATCCAGATTAGCCAGTGTTGTATTAATCTTTATGGGATTACCGAGAATAAGACCATTTCCTTTTCTGTCCTCAGTAACATATGCCAATTTATGTTTAATCGCAGCCTGAACGGTCTCTAACTGTACTTCTTTTCCATTAATAATCAACTGACCACTGATATTATGACCATAACTTTTACCAAATAGGCTCATTGCAAGTTCTGTTCTTCCTGCTCCCATCAAACCGGAGATACCAAGCACTTCTCCTTTCTTTACATGGATACTGACATTGTCAACTACCTTTCTTTCCATGTAAATCGGATGATATACGCTCCAGTTCTTCACCTCCATCATTACCTCATCCGTGATGCATTTCTTATCACGTTTCGGGAAACGGTCGGACAACTCTCTGCCAACCATACCCTTAATGATGCGGCCTTCGGAAATATCATCAGTTTCTTTATTCAGTGTTTCAATGGTTGCACCATCTCGGATAACCGTAATCTTATCTGCTACATAAGAAATTTCATTCAGCTTATGCGAAATAATAATGGAAGTTAATCCGTCTTTCTTAAACTTAAGAAGCAACTCCAAAAGTGCTTTGGAATCATCTTCATTTAAGGATGCTGTAGGTTCATCCAAAATAAGAAGCTTGGCATTTTTCGCAAGTGCTTTTGCAATCTCAACAAGCTGCTGCTTACCTACACCTATATCTTTAATCAAAACCTGCGGCGACTCTTTTAGACCTACGGTCTTTAAATACTCTGCTGCAAGGTTATTGGTTTCATTCCAATTAATTTTGTACTTACTTCCTCTTTCATTACCGAGGAACATATTTTCACCAATCGTCATATAAGGAATTAATGCTAATTCCTGATGAATAATAACGATACCCTTTCCTTCACTGTCTTTAATGGTATTAAACTGACAGATTTCACCATCGTAAACAATGTCTCCTTCATATGTACCATACGGATATATTCCGCTCAGAACATTCATCAATGTGGATTTGCCGGCACCGTTTTCACCAACAAGTGCATGGATTTCTCCTTCTTCTACCTGAAAGTTTACATCGTCAAGTGCCTTAACGCCGGGGAATGTTTTGGTTATATTTTTCATTTCAAGTAATATCTTCGCCAAGTGTATCCCTCCCTATCACGATATAGCAGGCGGGTTTTGCCCCGCCTGCATATCTTTTTATTTCATAATTTTTACTTACTGTAACTGATCTTCTGTATAGTATCCGGATTCGATTAACAGTGTCTTGTAGTTATCGATATCAGCAAATACGGGTTCGCAAAGGTAAGAAGGAATGATACCTGTTCCGTTGTCGTATGTAGATGTATCGTTAACAGGTGCATCTGTACCCTTCATGATAGCTTCAACCATTTTAACTACCTGAGAAGCTAATGTACGTGTATCTTTGAAGATAGACATAGACTGTTTTCCAGCAAGGATATTCTTAACGCTTGCGATATCACAGTCCTGACCTGTGATGATAGGCCATTCGCCTGTGTAGTTAGCTTCAAGAGAGTTAGCTACACCAAGAGCGGTGGAGTCGTTAGAACACATACAAGCATGTAATGTTGTTCCGTCAGCATAGTTAGCAGCAACGATAGCATCCATTCTGGACTGAGCTGCGTCTGTTGCCCAGTTAGCTGTAGCAACTTCTTCGAAAGAAACCTGACCGGACTTAACAACTAACTTACCAGCGTCGATGTAGGGCTGAAGAACATCCATAGCACCGCCAAAGAAGAATCTAGCGTTGTTGTCACCAGGGTCACCGGTTGTTAATTCGATGTTGAAAGGGCCTTCTGCATTGTCAAGATCTAAAGTATCTTTGATGTACTGTCCCTGAAGAGTACCTACCATGTAGTTATCGAATGTAGCATAGTAAGAAACAGCGTCAGAGTTCATAATCAAACGGTCATATGCGATAACGGGGATGTTCTTTTCTTTTGCAAGTTCAAGAACTGTTCCGAGGGAATCGCCGTCGATAGAAGCGATAACAAGTAACTTACAACCGGAGTTGATCATGTTTTCAATCTGGGAAACCTGTGTTGCGATGTCATTAGCTGCATACTGAAGGTCAACTTCGTAGCCAGCTTCTTCTAACTGTGCTTTCATGTTAGCACCGTCCTGGTTCCATCTCTGTAAATCTTTTGTAGGCATAGCTACACCAACTTTGTTAGATGCGGAAGCACCGCCGCCACAACCAACTAACATTGTTGCTACCATAGCAACTGCAAGAACAATACTCAGTAATTTCTTTTTCATTGTTGTTTTTACCTCCCTAAATACTGATGTAATTTTGTTTACAAATGCATATTATCATAAAACCAATAGGAATAATTTATGACTTTCTTCAATTTTTTTAGATGAAAAAACGTAAAAAGAGACTCATGCTAGCACATTTTTGTACTATAGCACA
>JAZNAE010000044.1:0-41901 GCA_045586385.1 Lachnospiraceae bacterium | reverse complement strand
TTACAAAAGTTTTATAAAGACGTTTAGCACTTGTTGCAATAAACGGTTTTGTGTTCTTGTTTCGGACAGTTAATAGGCATTTAAGAAGGGATATTCAAAAAATTCCGAAAGATTATAACACTTTGTGAGAATATGAAAAATTTGGAGGGCAGAAAAAACAAGCACCGGATGGATGCTTGTTAATTTTGGGTAAAAAATAAGAGGGGCAGTAGGAATCGAACCCACATCGACGCTTTTGGAGCCCGCTGTTCTACCTTTGAACTATGCCCCTATTTCGTGGCTTTCTCAAACCACCGAAAATCATTATCTCTTATACGGTGTTATCTGCCAACAACTTTTGCGGTAGAATTTCTGACAATAAGCTCAGGACGAAGAAGCAACCGTCCGACAGGAACGTGATTGATTAGTCCATCTAATGCCAGATATCCACATTTCCCTAAGTCTATACGGTCCTGTTTGATACTGGTTAGCAAAGTGTCTTCTTCTGCGGAAGTGGGAAGATCGTCAAAGCCGATGACACTCATATCTTCAGGAACCCTAAGTCCCAGTTTGCGACACTCTTTGATAACGTCATATGCAATCAGGTCGTTGCCGCATAGAATGGCAGTAGCACCATTTGCCAGCAGCGAGGGGAGATGGTCTTTGGTAGAGACTTCCGTAAAGCTGTCATTCACAACAAGCGAGCGGTCTGCCGGGATATTATTTACACGAAGTCCGTCCCAATAAGCTTGTTCACGGAAATCAGAAATCATGGAGTGCCGGTCACCGTTGATAAAAGCAATTTTTTTGTGTCCTAAACCTACAAGATGGCTGATGGCAGCTTCGATTCCTTCAGAGTTGTCTGTTCCTACATAGCACGTATTAGGATTCTGCGGAAGGTGATTATCTAACAGTGTAACAGGGATGCTGGATGTTTTTATTTGTTCCATCCATGGATCATCCAAAGAAAGACATAAGGCAAAAGCACCTGAATAACCGTTTTTCAACATAAAATTATCAAATTTTTCTTGGGTTTCGAAATGGATATTCAAAGGATGAATATCAACATTCCAATTATCATGAAATGCAGCCTGTTTAAAGCCGAGCACGATATCATAACCGAAGTTATTATTTGATTCGTAGTCGATGTTTGCAATTAAGATGGCAAGTTTTTTGCTATCTTCCCGTTTCATGCGTTTGGTAGAATATCCCATCGCTACGGCGGTATCTATAATTGTTTCACGTAATTCATGACTGACGTCGCTGGCACCGTTAAGTCCTTTGGAAACCGTGCTGATAGAGATGCCGAGTTTCGCTGCAATGTCTTTAATAGTTGCCACTATAATTCACCTCAATAAAAAACTTTACTTTATAGCATAGTATAACTGACGAAATGACATTTTGGCAACTGTAAAATTATTAAAAGTTATTACTATTTCGTAATATGCATTTTGTATTAGCAAAAAGTATAATAAACAAGAACCCCTAGGGGTTAACACCTAGGGGTCCTTGTTTGTGTAAAAGGGGAATTCTTTCGGAATTGCTAATAAAGAAGTTGACTTCCGTCAATCAACTTCTTTGTTATTATATTGCTAAAAAAAACGAAAATCTATAAATATATTGTCAAATAATGAAACTATATTGCTCACAAGAGAAAAAACATGAAAAGAATGTAGAGAATTGTCATTTTTTTGTGTGTACATTTCCTTTTTTTATGGTAAGATTATCATATAGTAAAATTATATTGGGAAGGGGCAACGTTATGGCAATTGAAAATGAAAATTTGTACAGACAGGAACGTATTCGTAAATATTGTGAAATATTTGAACCACTTTTCCGCTATATACCTTGGCTGACAGAGAAACAAGGTACAAATACCTCTTATCAATATCAAGATGCACAGCTTTCAGAAAATACTATGCCGATTAAGGTATATGACTCTACATTGCTAGGTTTTGTAAAAGATATGCAGGCTACGCAGTTGATGAACCGTAATTATATTTATGTGTTTTCAAGATGTCAGCTTCGCAGCGTTCAAGATGAACTGAGATGGATTGGAAGGGCAGAACTTCAGAATATAGAAGATATTTTTGACATTATGGCTAAATATGTATTGGGTGGCATGACAAAAGGCAGCCTTTGGACACAGGCTGTGGAAGATGGGATTTTCTTAAAGTCGCTTCTTAAGATTAAAGAATTATTGTGTGTATGGGACGGACCGCTTGCATAGTGGTTGGAGCGTTATAAGTTGAGTTCCGGTATAGAGGTTTTGGGTTAAATGAGTGATAAATCGGTACAGAAGAGAAAATATATATTAGAAACAGCAAGAACTGTATTTGTGGAAAAAGGATTTAAGGATGTGACCATGAAAGATATTGTAGATGCATGCAATATCAGCCGTGGCGGTTTATATTTATATTTTTCCTCAACCAAAGAAATTTTTTTGGAAGTATTAAAATTAGAACAGCTCGAAGCAGATGATGTTTTTGAAAAAAGTATTCCGAAACAGGCAAGTCCGGCGGATATTCTTGCACTTTTCCTGAAAGAACAAAAGAGAGAGCTTTTGAGCAAGAAACCGGGATTGACAAAGGCGTCATATGAATTCTTTTTTGAAAACCGCGAGAGTGGTAAGAATCATTTTATGAAAAAGCAGTTTGATTCTGCCGTACTTGTGATTCAGAAACTGATTGAAGCGGGTGTGGAAAGCGGTGAATTTTACTGTGAGGATGCAAAGAGTGCAGCAAGCAATATTATGTATGTACTTGAAGGTCTTAAAATTGCTGCACAGACAAGAGGTATTTCGGAAGCTGCTGTTGATCGTGAAATTTTATATGTAATGCAAGGATTAATTATAGAAGAATAAAGTTATATGAGCAGTTAATAGGGAACTTTTGCAAAATGGATGAAACTCTACGGGGCAGAAGTTCTTTTTTTGTGCGAAGTATGCATTGCAAAATAATAGAGATTCGCTATAATAAAAGTAGTGTGTTTTTTGATAATCAAATAATTTTAACGGAGGATGATTTAATTCACCATGGGAAACGTAAGACGTATCTATGTAGAAAAGAAAGCACCTTTTGCAGTAAAGGCTAAAGAACTGCAGGAAGAAATCGGTAGTTATCTGGGAATTACAGGCGTAAAGGAAGTAAGAGAATTTATCCGCTATGATGTGGAAAATATTTCTGACGAAACTTTTGAAAAGGCTTGTATGACAGTATTTTCAGAGCCTCCGGTAGATATTCTTTACCGCGGAGAAATTAATGTGCCTGAAGATGGAAAGGTTTTCAGTGTGGAATATTTGCCCGGACAGTTTGATCAGAGAGCAGATTCAGCAGTTCAGTGTGTACAGTTTTTGAAGGAAGATGAGGAGCCCATTATAAGGACTGCGGTTACTTATCTGATTATCGGTGACGTTTCCGATGAGGAATTTGATAAAATAAAAGCTTATTGTATCAACCCTGTAGATTCAAGGGAAACAGATATGGCAGTGCCCGATACATTGGTGACAGAGTATGATGATCCGGCAGATGTTATTATCTTTGACGGATTTAAGGATCTTTCCGAGGATGACCTTAGAGAATTATATGATTCTTTGGGACTTGCCATGACATTCAAGGATTTTCTTCATATCCAAAACTACTTTGCAGGTGAGGAACACAGAGATCCTACCATGACGGAAATCAGAGTGCTTGATACTTACTGGTCAGATCACTGCCGTCATACTACGTTTTCTACAGAACTTAAGAATATTGAATTTGAAGAGGGATATTATAAAGCACCTCTTGAAACAACTTATGCAAGCTACTTAGATACCAGAGAGGAGATCTTTGCGGGAAGAGAGGATAAATTTGTCTGCCTCATGGATTTGGCTCTTATGGCAATGCGTAAATTAAAAAAGGACGGCAAGCTGCAGGATATGGAAGAATCCGACGAAATTAATGCCTGCTC
The DNA here is from genome assembly GCA_045586385.1 of Lachnospiraceae bacterium. Lineage (GTDB taxonomy): Bacteria > Bacillota > Clostridia > Lachnospirales > Lachnospiraceae > Suilimivivens. Next base: position 37,974 of record JAZNAE010000044.1, on the reverse strand, counting down.
TGTTGTTGTTCCTGTAGAAATTGATTACGGTGATGGAGTGGAAACAGAAGAATGGTTGGTATTCTTTAAAAATGAAACCCACAACCATCCTACAGAAATCGAACCTTTTGGTGGTGCGGCTACCTGTCTTGGCGGAGCAATCCGTGATCCCCTTTCAGGAAGAGGCTATGTATATCAGGCAATGCGTGTGACCGGTGCAGCAGATCCTACAGTTCCCGTTTCTGAGACATTAAAAGGAAAATTATCCCAGAAAAAACTGGTTAGAGGTGCAGCCAGCGGTTATTCATCCTATGGTAATCAGATTGGTCTTGCAACCGGATATGTAAAAGAAATTTATCATCCCGATTATGTGGCTAAGAGAATGGAAATCGGTGCGGTTATGGGTGCGGCTCCCAGGAAGAACGTAATCCGTGAAAATTCTGATCCCGATGACATTATTATTCTCCTTGGTGGTAGAACCGGACGTGACGGATGTGGTGGTGCGACAGGTTCTTCTAAGGTGCATACGGAAAGTTCTATTGAAACCTGCGGTGCAGAGGTACAGAAGGGTAATGCACCTACAGAACGTAAGATACAGAGACTTTTCAGAAGAGGAGAAGTTAGCAAAATTATCAAGAAGTGTAATGACTTTGGTGCCGGCCGGGTGTCCGTTGCTATCGGTGAACTTGCAGACGGTCTGGTAGTAGATCTTGACAAAGTGCCTAAGAAATATGCAGGTCTTGACGGAACAGAGCTTGCTATTTCCGAATCCCAGGAAAGAATGGCGGTTGTGGTAGACGCAAAGGATGTAGATACCTTCCTTGGCTATGCGGCAGAAGAAAACTTAGAAGCCATTCCTGTTGCGGTAGTTACCAAAGAACCCAGATTGGTTCTTAAATGGAGAGGTAAGGAAATTGTTAATATCGCAAGAGCCTTCCTTGACACTAATGGTGCACATCAGGAAACAAACGTAGTAGTAAACATTCCTTCTAAGGAAGATAATTATTTAAAGAAAGTTTCCATTCCGGCAGTAAAGGAAGCTCTTGATAAAGAGGATGTAAAGGAAGCATTTATTAAGACATTAAATGATTTGAATGTATGTTCCCAGAAGGGACTTGTGGAAATGTTTGACTCCTCCATCGGTGCGGCAAGTGTACTGATGCCTTACGGTGGTAAGTATCAGCTTACGGAAACACAGACTATGGTAGCCAAACTTCCTTCCCTTAGAGGTAAGACAGACACCGTTACCATGATGAGTTATGGTTTTGATCCTTATTTATCCGCATGGAGTCCTTATCACGGAGCAGTTTATGCGGTGACAGAATCCATGGCGAAGGTAGTGGCAACAGGTGGTGACTTTAGTAAGATCCGATTCACGTTCCAGGAGTACTTCCGTAGAATGACCTCCGATCCTACCCGTTGGAGCCAGCCTTTTGCAGCACTTCTCGGTGCTTATGATGCACAGATAGGATACGGCCTTCCTTCTATTGGTGGTAAAGACAGTATGTCCGGAACCTTTAACGATATTGATGTTCCGCCCACTTTAGTATCTTTCGCGGTGGATGTGGCAAAGAAACAGGATGTCATTACACCGGAATTAAAAGAAGCAGGAAATGTTTTGGTGCAGTTCTGGTTTGACAAAGATGAATATGATATTCCGGTATATGAGCATGTAATGCAGACTTACAGTTTTATTACGCAACTTATGCGTGCAGGTAAAGTGAAAGCTGCTTATGCACTTGATGCAAAAGGTCTTGTGGCAGGTATCAGTAAGATGGCCTTTGGTAATAAGCTTGGCGTTACTTACAGCGAAGAACTGAAGGCATCTGAGTTATTTGAAAATTGTTTGGGAGATATTGTCCTTGAAATGAGTAGTGATGATGTGCAGGCTCTTGATGCGGAAGAAATTAACTACAGAATAGTAGGTAAAGTGACAGATGAAGCTGCTTTTATCTACGGAGATGTAAAAGTTTCTATGGATGAGGCTTTGCATGCATGGACCTCTAAATTAGAAAAGGTATTCCCTACTAAGGCAGAAAAAGGTACGCAGGCAGTAGCATCTGATGTTTATAAAGCCGACAGCATTTATGTATGTAAGAATAAAGTGGCAAAGCCTACCGTATTTATTCCGGTATTCCCCGGAACAAACTGTGAGTACGATTCAACCAAAGCATTTGAAAAGGCAGGTGCGAAGGTCATTACAAGAGTATTTAAGAATCTGAGTGCACAGGATATCAGATCTTCCGTGGAAGCCTTTGAAAAAGATATTGCACAGGCACAGATTATTATGTTCCCCGGCGGTTTTTCTGCAGGAGATGAACCGGACGGAAGTGCGAAGTTCTTTGCAACTGCTTTTCAAAATGAAAAGATGAAGGAAGCGGTTATGAAACTTTTAAATGAAAGAGATGGTCTTGCTCTTGGTATCTGTAACGGATTCCAGGCACTCATTAAACTTGGTCTGGTTCCTTACGGCGAAATTACCGGACAGAAGGAAGATTCCCCTACACTTACCTTCAATACCATTAACCGCCATATTTCAAAGATGGTTTATACAAAAGTGGTAACAGACAAGTCGCCTTGGCTTAGAGAGGCAACACTCGGTGGGGTTTACACAACTCCGGCATCTCACGGAGAAGGTAGATTTGTTGCTCCTAAGGAATGGATTGATAAATTATTTGCAAACGGTCAGGTGGCAACACAGTACTGTGATATAAACGGCAATGTTTCCATGGATGAGGAATGGAATATTAATGGTTCCTATGCAGCTATCGAAGGTATCACATCTCCGGACGGAAGATGCCTTGGTAAGATGGCTCACGTAGAACGTATTGGAAGCGGCGTTGCAATGAACATTTACGGAGATCAGGATTTGAAAATCTTTGAATCCGGTGTGGCATATTTTAAATAATTACAGGATTGGTGTAATGGTTAATAACTTAGAATATTATAAAGTATTTTATTATGTGGCAAAGTGCGGCAGTCTGACGCAGGCAGCGTCAGAACTTGCCGTTTCGCAGCCTGCAGTGAGCCAGTCCATGAAGCAATTGGAAGAGGCGTTAAGTACCAAACTGTTTACACGGATAGCAAAGGGAGTTTTACTGACGAAAGAAGGGGAAACTCTCTTTTCCTATGTAAAAGAAGCAATTGGGCAATTGGAAGCAGGAGAGAGAAAACTGGCAGAAATGCTGGATCTTGAATACGGAGAACTCAGGATCGGTGCCAGTGATATGACGCTGCGTTTTTATTTGTTGCCACTTTTGGAAAGATACCACAGAGAGTATCCGCATATAAAAGTGAGCGTTACCAATGCACCCACGCCGGAAACGTTGCAGCTTCTGAAGGAAAAAAAGATTGATTTCGGTGTTGTCAGTTTGCCCATTAAACAGAGCAGCGAATTTGATTGTTATGTGGTAAAAGAAATAGAAGACTGTTTTGTTGCAGGAGAGCGTTTTATCGAATACAAAGATAAAATCCTTGATTTGTCAGAACTTGAGCATCTTCCGATTATTTCTTTGGAAAAAGGGACAAGTACCAGAAGCTATACGGACGATTTTTTGAAGGGAAATAATGTAGAACTTTTTCCGGAATTTGAACTGGCAACCAGCGATATGATTGTACAGCTTGCAGCAAGAAATCTGGGCGTGGGAAGTGTCATGAGGGAGTTTGCGGACGAATATTTGGATGACGGAAGACTATTTAAACTGCAGTTTCGAAAAGAAATTCCAAAGAGAGAAATTTGTGTGGTAACAGAAAATTATGCATCTATGTCAAAAGCAGCGCAACGAATGCTTGCAATGATAAAAGAAAAATAGAAGGAGGTCATTGACCTCCTTCATTTGATATATCGGATTCATTTTCCGGGAATAAATCCGCAATGGTTTTCTTGCCCGCAAACTTGCCGTAGGCAGCGATGTAAATCCAAAGTAATATAGGAAGACCGATTGTAGCAACAAGGCAGGATGCAAATAATTTGTCGGAACCGGGAAAATCCAATATGGCAACAACCAGTGTGGCAACATATAATAAAGCTAATAAAATAACACATATGATGGCAGCAATTTGTTTTGGGGTCTTTTTCATAGGAAACTCCTTTTTTGTAATTAATTATAGTATAGCATATTTGGTGGGATTTGAAAAATGTTATATTATTTTACTGAAAAATGCAAAGTGTTGCACAATTTACGCGAATGTGTTAAAATTTTGTTAAGCGTGTAAAGATGTGCATTTAATTTTCAGACGAGGGTGAGGATATGATAGGACTTACAGATGATTTTAATAGACAGTTTAAGAATATTATTGATATTTTGGATCCGTGTATGGATGATTTCTTATATATACTTGATATTGAAAATGGCAGTTATCAGATATCCGAAAGTGCAGTAGAACGTTTTGCAATGTCCAGTCATTGCTTTGGAAATACGAAAGAAGGATTTAAAGAATTTGTATATCCGGCAGATTATGATGCAATGATAGAAGATGTCCGTTTGGTAAAAACAGGTGAGAAAACTTTCCATAATATGCAGTACCGTTGGATGGACAAGGAAGGGAAACCCATTTGGATAAATTGCCGTGGCCGCGTGGTTGTGAACAATGAAGGGAAACCGATGTATCTGGTGGGATGCATCAACGAAATCGGTAAGAAACAAAAGGCAGATAATGTCAGCGGACTGCTGGGTGATGTAGGACTGCAAAATGATCTGGCAGGAGATTATAAGGATTGTAAATCAGGATATTTCCTTAGAATCGGAATTGACAACTTTAAAGAGGTTAATGAAAATAAAGGAATCAACTATGGGGATATGGTGCTTCAAAAGACCGCAGAGGCCATTGCAGAGATTCTTTCACCAACGCAGAAATTATATAAAATCGTTGCTGATGAGTTTATGGTTGCGGATTTTACTTGTGATGACAAGGAAGGTTGCCAGCGTTTTTATAAAAGAATACAGGCACGTATTATTAAATTTATCCGGGAAAATAAGTATGAAGTAATATATACGGTTTCAGCAGGTATTTTATATTTGGATGAAATAGAAGATAATAGTTATGATAACTTGATGAAACTTTCTGAGTTCGCTTTAAACGAAGCTAAGGCAAGGGGAAAGAACAAATTCTATGTTTTTGATGCAAAGGATTATGAAGCATTTCTTCGTAAAAAGAAATTGATCACAATCATGCGTCAGGCGGTTAATAATAATTATGCCGGTTTTGAAGCATATTTCCAACCGATTATGGATATCAGGAAAGGTGGGCTAACCACAGCGGAAACATTACTTCGTTTTAACAGTGAGGAAACGGGGCCGATATCCCCGGTAGAATTTATTCCGCTGCTGGAAGAGAGCGGACTGATTATTCCGGTAGGAAGATGGGTGTTGCATCAGGCAATGGCACTTTGTGGCAGAATGCAGGATGTTATTCCCGGTTTTAGGGTATCGGTAAATCTTTCTTATGTGCAGGTAATGAAAAGTAATGTACTTCGGGATATTGTAGACGGAATTAAAGAGTACGGACTTCCCAAAGGAAGTATTTTGGTTGAACTTACGGAGAGTGGTTTTCTGGAAATGGATACCAACTTTATCAGTTTCTGCGAAGGATTGAAAGAAAACGACATTCCTCTTGCATTGGATGATTTCGGAACGGGATATTCCAACTTTCACTATCTGTATGATTTGAAGCCGGATACAATTAAGATAGACAGATCTTTTACACTTAAGGCATTAAATCATGAGTATGAATATAATTTGCTCAGATACATGGCAGATTTGGCACACGGAACGGATTTGTACTTCTGTGTTGAGGGGATTGAGACAAAAGAAGAATTGGAAAAGATATACGGTATCGACCCGGATTACATACAAGGGTATTATTTCGGAAGACCCAGTCCTGTAGATCAATTTATGAAGAATTATGTGAAAGATGAGTAAAGAAAAAAGGCGATGTGCAATCGCCTTTTGATTTTTATAAGCTATTTGATAAAATCTCTGATGGCATCAAAACTTTCTTTGCTGATGACATGTTCAATCCGACAGGCATCTTCGGCAGCAATATCTTTGTCTACGCCAAGGCGCATAAGCCATGCGGTAAGCAGTTCATGACGCTCGTAAATCATTTCAGCAATTTCGCGTCCGGAGTCAGTTAAGTAGATGAACCCTTCCTTAGTAACGGTGATATGATTTTTTTCACGGAGATTTTTCATGGCTACGCTGACGCTTGATTTTTTGAAGTTTAATTCTTCGGCAATATCCACGGAACGTACCACGGGTTTTACTTTGCTTAACATGAGTATGGTTTCCAAATAGTTTTCGGCTGATTCGTTTACGTGCATATTTTCCCCGTCCTTCTTACATTTATGTAAAAAGTATAGCATAGGTGTATGGGTTAGGCAAATCAATTTTTTTCTGGTAAAATTTATGAAAAAATTACAAAATAAGGCTTGACAGGGAATAGGTACGATGTTAAACTTTAGTCGAATTAGTTACAACTAATTATTGTTCGATGTTTGGGAGGAAAGTATGAATTTACTAAATGCAGAGACTGAAACAGAGTATCTGATTAAAGATATTGAGGCAGATGATGAGGAATTGAAATCTTTTTTATTTTCCCTGGGTTGCTATAGTGGAGAACCTATCACAGTGGTTTCACATATGAAAAACAGCTGTATAATTTCTGTGAAGGATGCTAGATACAATATAGACAATGAATTGGCAGAGGCGATTCTGATATAGTGACGAAAGGTCACTATAATTTTTATATAGTGGTTAGCATAAACTAATCAAAGTTACATATAAAATATAAGACAGAAAGATATAGGTAGGAGGAGAGAAGATGAGAATTGCGTTAACAGGTAATCCGAACAGTGGTAAGACCACTATGTACAATGCACTGACAGGCAGAACGGAACGTGTCGGTAACTGGGCAGGAGTTACGGTTGATAAGAAAGAAAGTCCGATTAAGAAAAGTTATTACGACGGAAGTGAAGAAATGATTGCAGTAGACCTTCCCGGTGCGTATTCCATGTCTCCTTTTACATCTGAAGAAAGTATTACAAGCAGCTATGTGAAGAATGAAAATCCCGATGTAATCATTAACATTGTAGATGCTACAAATTTGAGTAGAAGTTTATTTTTTACAACACAACTTTTGGAACTAGGTATCCCTGTTGTAGTTGCATTAAATAAGAGTGATATAAATGAAAAGAAAGAAAATACGATTAATGTAGAAATGCTTTCAGAAAAACTGGGTTGCCCTGTAGTTGAAACAATTTCTACGGCTTCGAATGACAATGGTCTTACTGCTGTGGTAAAAAGGGCTGTTGAAATGAGAGGGAAAGAGCAGAAGGCTCCTTATATGCAGGGGGAAGTGAACCTTCATAATAAAGCAGAGGTGGAAGCAGCTGACAGAAAGCGTTTTGCGTTTACAAATAAAATCGTAAGTGCGGTAGAAGCACGTAAAGTCTTGACAAAAGAAAAGAATAAGCAGGATGCTTTTGACAAAGCAATTACGAAACCTTTTCTTGGCATTTTTATTTTTGCACTGGTTATGTGGTGCGTATTTTACATATCCCAATCAACGGTAGGTACATGGATCGCAGATTGGTTAGTCGGATTTATTGAAACTTTTCAGGAATGGGTTGCAGGAAAAGTGGAAGGTGCCAATCCTTTTCTGCAGTCTCTTTTGGTGGATGGAATTATTGGCGGTGTAGGTGCCGTTGTAGGTTTTCTTCCTCTTGTAATGGTAATGTATTTTCTGATAGCACTATTGGAAGATTGCGGATATATGGCACGTGCAACAGTTGTGCTTGATCCCATTTTTAAGAAGGTGGGTTTGTCAGGAAAGTCTGTGATTCCTATGGTTATCGGTATCGGATGTGCCATTCCCGGTGTTATGGCTTCCCGTACAATCCGTAACGAAAGAGAGCGTAGGGCAACCGCAATGCTGACACCATTTATGCCCTGTGGTGCCAAACTTCCCGTTATTGCATTATTTACGGGCGCGTTTTTTGCAGATTCTGTATGGGTAACAATTGCCATGTATTTTATGGGCATTGTACTTATTTTATTGGGTGCGCTATTGGTAAAGAAGATTACAGTCCACAAATTCAGAAAGTCCTTTTTTATTATGGAACTTCCTGAGTATAAACTTCCCAGCTTAAAGAGAGCCTTCCTTTCCATGTGTTCCCGTGGTAAAGCTTATATTGTAAAAGCAGGTACCGTTATTTTGGTATGTAATACAGTGGTCCAGATTATGCAGAGCTTTAACTGGAAATTGCAGCTTATTGAAGAGGGGATGGAAAGCACATCTATTCTTGCAACGATAGCATCACCGGTTTCCTATTTATTGGTTCCCGTTGTTGGATTTGCAGCTTGGCAGCTTGCGGCAGCTGCTGTTACAGGCTTTATTGCTAAGGAAAATGTAGTAGGTACACTGGCGGTTTGTTATGGCCTTACAGCATTTATTGATACGGAAGAACTTGCACTGATGGGGGGCTCAAGTGAAGTGGCGGCAGTCATGGGGTTAACTAAGGTTGCGGCACTTGCATATTTGATGTTCAACTTATATACACCGCCCTGCTTTGCGGCACTTGGTGCAATGAACGCAGAAATGCAGAGTAAAAAATGGCTTTGGAGCGGCATTGCACTTCAGCTCGGAACAGGATTTACAGTGGCGTTCCTCGTATTCCAGATTGGAACGCTTATTACAACAGGCGCACTTGGGGCAGGTTTCGTTCCGGGATTGATTGCAGTCATTGTAATGGTAGCCATTTTAGTTTATTTGATTAAGAAAAACGAAAAAGAATCAGATGATGCGTATGCTTTGAAGAAAGCAGCATAAACAGAGAAAGGGTATCGGTATGGTAAATTTTGTGGTTGCAGTAGTGTTGCTTTTGATTATCAGTGGTGCATCCCTATATATTTTTAAAGAGAAAAAGAAAGGTGTAAAATGCATTGGTTGTCCATCAGCGGGAGCGTGTGCACATGCCCAGGAAACTTCCGGCTGTAGAGGAAGCTGCAGATGAAAACAGTGCTGTTTTTTTGGCTATTTTACACATTTTTTTTTGATTTTTGCACTTTTTCATGGTATAATTTAACATATACACTATATGAATAAGGCAAAGGAGAAAAAAGTATGGAATACAATGAACTTCATTTTAAAAAGAGTGCCAACCTAAAAGCGATGCTTATGTGGCTGGTTATCTGTATTATTTTAACAGGAGCCTATGTGCTTGAATTAGTAAAAGGGCAAAGAACGACAGAATATTTTATTGTATTTCAACTTTTCTGTTGGATGCCATTTTTAGCGAGTGTGCTTGTGCTTCTGATACGGGGGGCGGCTACAAGCTTATACCGTGAAATGATTGCAATCGGATACATGATATTTTTCGCGTTTGTTGTGTTCACGACTACAACGAATCTGACATTTACATATGTATTTCCCATAGCCAGCCTTTTGGCATTATATAAAAACCGTAATCTGATGATTAGGATTGGACTTTGGAATGAAGCGATTTTAGTAGCCATGTTTGTTAATGCAATGCTTTCAGGTAATATTACCGCGCAGGATATTACTTCCTTTGAAATACAGGTGGCATCAACTGCTTTATGTTACATGAGTTTTATTTTAACCATTAATCATTTGAATAAATCGGACGGAGCTATGCTTGATTCCGTACAGTCGAATTTAGACAGGGTGGTTCTTACCATTGAACAGGTTAAGGGAGCAAGTAACGCCGTTGTAGATGGGGTGACTGTAGTGCGCGAATTGGCAGAGGAAAATAAAGTAGGTGCCAATAACGTAGTGCGCAGTATGGATGAACTGGCATCCAATAATATTGTATTGCAGGAGAGAACCGGTTCTTCTCTTGAAATGACACGGAAGATTAGTAATCAGGTGGAGAATGTGGCAGGATTAATTCAGGAGATGGTTACTCTTATGGATGAATCGGAAACCCATGCAAAGACAAGCTCGGGACAGCTTGCCGAAGTGGTAGAGTCCACCAATGAGATGGCACAGTTGTCTTCAGAGGTTGAAAAGATTCTGAAAGAATTCAAGAGTCAGTTTGAAATGGTGAAAGAAGAGACAGGAACTATTGAGCAGATTACAAGCCAGACCAATTTACTCGCTTTGAACGCTTCCATAGAGGCAGCAAGAGCAGGGGAGGCCGGAAAAGGTTTTGCAGTTGTTGCAGATGAAATACGTAATTTGAGTAATGGAACACAAACTTCTTCTAACAGTATTATGAATGCTCTTGAGCACTTGGAAGAAACGTCGGATAAGATGACGGAGTCTATAACCAAGACGCTCGAATTAATTAACACAACGCTTGAAAAGATTACGCAGGTAAACCGCAGTGTAAACAGTATTACAGAGGATACCGTGAAGTTGGGGGACAACATCCAGGTAGTAGATTCTGCCATGCGTGAAGTGGAAGATTCCAATAAGAACATGGTAGATAATATGGATCAGGTTATCGATGTTATGGCACTGATGACAACAAGTATTCTTGAAGCAGATGAAACAACCCGTGTCATGAGAAGTAAATATGAAGAAACCTCCCGGAATGTTGTCAATATCGAGCAGGTAGTAGGTAAGCTGGTGGAAGAGTTGGGAGCCGGCGGATTTATGGGACTTAAAGACTTGCAGGAAGGCATGCACTTAGTTGTTGCTGAGATAGATGGCAATAGAAGACGTGAATATAAGGCACAGGTTGCAGGTGTGGGTGAAGGCTATGTCATAGTAGATACACTTGCAAACGGTGACAGCAATATAGAGGTGGATAAGTCGCTTACATACAATTTGGAAATTGTAGTAGATAACGGTTTGTACAATTGGAAAGGCATTAAAGTTGTCGCTTTAAAGAGTGGCGGCTATAAGTTAACTGTAGAAGGTAATCCTACTGTACTAAACAGAAGAAAGCATACCCGTATGCCGCTTGAGACTACCTGTAGATTGAGTCTGCGTACTTCCAATCAGGTTTATATAGGTCAGATGGTGAATATCAGTGCCGGTGGCTTTGCATTTGCCACAACCGAGAAGGCGTTTGCCGATGTCAGAGGAAGCATGGTTAAGGTGAAGGTAAATAACTTTGATTTGCTTGCAGACACAGAATTGGAAGGTATGATTATCAGAATTTCTGATAATGACGGACAGTACATTTTAGGCTGTAGAATGCTGGAAGACAATAAATCAATTGATGAGTACATAAAAGCAAATTATAAAGAATAATATGAAAGAGAGAAATCCCATAGGATGACAGGCAGAGCAAAAGAAGCCGTTATCCTATGGGATTTTTGTTTTAACAAGAAAGATTTTTGCATTAAAAATATATTAATAAAAAAATTAGAAAATGTATTGACAAGAAAAGTTGTCATGTATATAATACAATTATGACAAGGAAAATTGTCAAAAAGACAAAGATGATTGTCAGAATGACAAAAGTGTTTGTCAGATAAGGAGGAGATCAATGTGCCGTTATACAATCATTTGAAAGAATACCGGGCCAAAATCGGTGTCAATCAGCAAGAAATGGGAAGTTTGGTAGATGTATCCAGGCAAACCATCAGCCAAATAGAAAGAGGCGATTATTCACCGTCAGTAACACTGGCACTGAAAATAGCGAAAGTGTTTGATGCGAAAGTAGAGGATATTTTTGCATATGAGGAAGAAGAGAATTAGGAGGAATTAAAAGTGAGTCGGGAACAATTAGAGAATATAAAAAGAGAAGATAAAAAACAAGGTAAGAAGTACATCACACTTTTAATAGTATGTTTTGTCGCTGGAGGAATCGGAGGAGTTTTAACAGCATTTTTGGCAGATAGGGGAATCCTATACGGCTTGGCGGATATGATTTCAACTGCCATCAGAAAAATCAGTATTTATTATAATCTTGTAGCAACAGTTATTTTGTGTGTGGTGGTTAGTCTGATTTATAAAAAGAGCAAATCAGTTTATACGGCTTGGAATGGGGAAGACGAAGCGGTTATTGAAAAAGTAGAGAAACTGGTAAGCATCAACTTAATCATTATAGGAATCCATTCTATTTTCTATTTAATTTTTATGACGATTGGCTGTGTGGAAGTGACTTATGAAATAGAAGCAGACAGATGGCCTGCTACAGAAATTATAATTATGGCAATCGGTTTTGTGGTATCTTCCGTATTCACAGTGAAAGGACAGCAGAAATTGGTTAATTTTACGAAGGAGATTAATCCGGAGAAAAAGGGAAGCGTCTACGATGCCAAGTTTCAGGAAAAGTGGCTGGACAGTTGTGACGAGATGGAAAAAATGCGAATATATGAATCCGGTTATGCGGCATTTAAAACAGTAAATACGGCATGTATTGTGCTTGATATTCTTTGCTTTTTGGGAATGTTTGTGTGGAATGTGGGAATATTGCCGGTTTGCATGGTAGGTATTATTTGGATTATCAACGCGTTGGCTTATTATATAAAAGCCATGCAGCTTGAGACGAAAAAGTATAAATAATGATAGGGAGTACAGAAATGATTATTGCAGATAATCTTTGCAAAGAATTTGAGCGAAGTGTAAAAAAAGGAAAAAAGCTACATAAAGATAAATTTCTGGCGGTGGATCATGTATCCATTCAGGCAAAAGAAGGGGAAATTGTAGGGATTTTGGGACCTAACGGGGCAGGAAAGACCACGCTTCTTCGTATGCTTGGGATGCTAATGTCACCTACGGAGGGAAGTGTCCATCTGAAAGATGCTACGGGAGCAGAAATAACAGACAATACAAAAAAGAAGGAAGCAATCGGATATTTGTCAGGAAACACCAAATTATATCCCAGATTTTCCATCAGAGAGTATTTGACATTTTTAGGAGAATTATACGAATATCCGCAGCAGGAAGCAGACCGGAGAATAGATGAGATTATAAGTGTTCTTGGTATGGAAGAGTTTGCAGATAATAGAATTGAGAAATTATCCACAGGTCAGACGCAGAGAGCATCCATCGCAAGATGTCTGATGGCAGATCCTATGTTATATATCCTTGATGAACCCACGCTCGGTTTGGATATTTTAAGTGCCGATGCGATTATTTCTTTCATGAAGGAGCAGAAGGAAAGAGGAAAGACCGTGTTATATTCGACGCATTATCTGGAAGAAGCGGAAGTTTTATGTGACCGTATTTACATGATATGTAATGGGCATGTGGCAGCCAACGGTACGCCAAAGGCGCTGATGGATCAGACAGAAACAAATAATTTACGAGAGGCATTTCATGCCATTTACGATGCCGAAGTGAAGGGAGACTAATCATGAGAAGACTGAAGACTTTGGTAAAAAAGGAAATTATGGATATTTTAAGGGATAAGAAAACCTTAATTATCATGGTAATAGTGCCTCTTCTGTTATATCCGTCCATTATTATAGGAATGACTTTGGTTATGAATATGGTGTTTAATTCACAGGAAGAGCAGGTTCATGTTGTAGGATATCCTTCAGCAGGTATGGAAGAAGAGGTTGTTCCTATACTGAAAAAATTGTATGAAGAAAATGAGAAAGATTTAATTTGTAAGCTCACATTTAAGAGTGAAGAGGAATTGCAGGGAGAAAATGGTCAAAATGGACATGATGTATGGCTTTTAGTAGAAGAAAATGGCAGCAATTTATATGCAGAGATTGCATACGCGTCTACGGATCAGGCTTCCAATTATGCAGAAAATGCATTATCCGAACTATTGGATTTATATAAAGAAGAACTTTTAAAAGAAAAGTTAAATGAAGAGGGACTGGAGGAACAATTCTTACAGCCCCTGGTACAGAAAAGTATAGATTCTGCAACAGAGTCGGAAAGTATGGGAATGAGTCTTGGCGGCAGTATCGGTATGCTACTTATTACAACGGTATTATTGGGTGCATTTTATCCGGCGGTGGATATTACTACCGGTGAAAAGGAAAGAGGAACACTGGAAACTTTGCTTACCCTTCCGGTAACAAATTTCCAGATGATTATGAGTAAATACATAGCGGTGTCAATGTTTGCTTGTGCGACAGCGATACTTTCTATTGCGGCACTGGGCGGGTCTGTCCTGTTCTTGGTATTTGGAGTTTCGACAGAACTTGCCGCAGAATTCCAGGAAATTGCCGCACAGACAGTAATCGTTCTTGTTCTTTTGTTGTTACTTGCAATGATTACCACGGCACTTTTAATTACTGCCATATGTATGTGCTTCTGCGTATTTGCAAAAAGTAATAAGGAAGCAAATAATTACATGACTCCGGTAATGCTCATTATTATGTTCGCATCCATGGTGGGAATGATACCCAGTGTAGAACTGAATTATCAGACAGCTCTTATTCCGCTTGTAAATGTGTCGTTACTAATGAAACAATTGCTGGCACAGCATTTTGACTTTGCAGTGATTGGTGTAACCATTGCCGTGAACTTTGCTTATAGTATCATCATCATATGGATGCTGGCCAAAATGTATGACAGCGAAAATGTATTATTCCAGGATGGATTTCAAAGCATTAAACTGTTCCAGAAACGTTCTGATTTTGAAAAAGGAACCGTTCCTGCAGTGGGCGATTTGGTTATGAGTATCGTTGTGATACTGCTGCTTGTTTTGTATGTGGGAAGTGCAGTTTCTGTACGCTCTACGTTTGCAGGGACAATTGTGAACCAAGTAATCATTTTTGCCGTGCCGGTGTTGGTTACATGGTATATGAAATCCAATCAAAAGGAATTGTTTAGTTTTAAGAAACCCCAAAAAGGAACCATAGCAGGAAGTATATTTCTTTATCTGGGAACGTATTGTCTTGAAATGGCAATGGCAGGAACCTTAATAAAAATATTCCCGTCGAGTGCAGAAAGTATGAGTACGTCTTTTGAAAAACTTGTTGAACAGCCGGTTATTCTGATACTGATAGTAATGGTTCTTATGCCGGCAATCGGGGAAGAGATTTGCTTCAGGGGATTTTTGTTCGGAGGACTAAAAAATAAGTATGGTGTGAAATGGGCAGTTGTTTTATCTGCGATTGTTTTCGGCGCATTTCATATGAGTCTTGTGAAATTATTGCCAACGGCGATGCTGGGTGCATGCTTTGCCTACATTGTTTCCGTTTCCGGAAGCATCTATATCGGTATGGTGTTACACTTTGTAAATAATGCTTTTTCCATGCTGCAGATGAAATATCCGGATGTGTCCGCGAAACTGTTTCCCGTTTTAATGAAACCGGAACTCACCTTAAGTGATACATTGATTTTTATGGGAGTTGGATTAATTTTGCTTTCCATAGGAATTCCACTTTTGAAAAAAACAGAAAAATAAAACAAAGAGAAAGTCCCCGGGATTGCATTTGCGAATACCGGGGACCTTCTATAGGGGAGGATAAGTATTTCATTTATCTTGTTGTATTTGTGGCTATCTCCACATAGTCATAGTATGGCCGTAATTTTAGGGTTTATTCATAAATAAAACAAAAAATAAAAAAATTTTACTTTTTAGAAAAAGTAATATATAATATCAAAAGATGCAAAAAATATCCGTATGTCGGATAAGGAGGATAAGAATTATGGCATTACTTCAGAAGTGGCGCGATATGGCCTACTCAGAAACAGCAAACAAGGGAGATTTGCAGAGAATGTGGTCTGCTTATTTCCAGCAGGAAAAAGACATTTATGCACAGCTTCTTGCAGACCCTGATAAAGAGGTAAAGGGAACTGTGAAAGAACTTGCTGAAAAATATGATGTAGATATTATGATTATGACAGGCTTTCTTGACGGAATTAATGACAGCCTTAAGAAGCCCAATCCAATTGAAGAGATGGAAGAGGATACGAAGGTAAGTCTTGCATTTGAAAAAGAACTGCTCTATAAGAACATGGTGGCAGCAGGTGCAGACTGGCTTTATGAATTGCCGGAATGGGAAGCAATTTTTGATGAAGAAACAAGAAAGGCTCTTTATAAAGAGCAGAAATCTTCCACAACTGTTGTAAAACCGGACAAGGTATATCCCAATGACCCTTGCCCTTGCGGTAGTGGAAAGAAATATAAAAAGTGTTGCGGTAAGAATTAAAATCTGTAAGTTCTTTTGTTGGATTTAAAAATGGAGATAGAAAAATGAAGATTACATTAAAAGACGGTTCTGTAAAAGAATATGGCAGTGCCATGAGTGTTTACGAAATCGCAGCAGATTTAAGTGAAGGCCTTGCCAGAGTGGCGTGTGCCGGTGAAATTGGCGGTGAAGTAGTGGATCTTCGCACTATGGTTGACAAAGATTGCGCCTTGAATATATTAACGGCAAACGATCCGGAAGGTCTTCGTGTGGTAAGACATACCTGCTCTCATGTAATGGCAGAAGCAGTAAAGAGAGTTTTCCCGGATGCAAAGCTTGCCATCGGACCTGCTATTGATACAGGCTATTATTATGATTTTGAACATGCTTCATTTTCAAGGGAAGACCTTGATAAAATTGAAGCAGAAATGAAAAAGATTATTAAAGAAGGCAATAAACTGGAGAAGTTTACGCTTCCCAGAGCAGAGGCTATCAAATTCATGAAAGAGAAAGGTGAGCCGTATAAGGTTGAACTCATTCAGGATTTGCCGGAAGATGCAGAGATTTCCTTCTACAGCCAGGGGGATTTTGTAGATCTTTGCGCGGGGCCGCACCTCATGAGTACCAAGGGAATAAAGGCGTTTAAGCTGACCTCTTCGTCCGGTGCTTACTGGAGAGGTGATTCTGACAGAACCATGCTTCAGAGAATTTATGGTACAGCCTTTAATAAGAAAGAAGAATTGGCTGAGTACTTGGAATATCTTGAAAATATCAAACTTCGTGACCACAATAAGCTTGGCCGTGAAATGGAATTGTTTACTACTGTAGACGTAATCGGACAGGGACTTCCCCTTTTAATGCCTAAGGGTGCGAAGATGATTCAGACCATGCAAAGATGGATTGAAGACTTGGAAGATAATGAGTGGGGATATATCAGAACGAAAACTCCGCTTATGGCTAAGAGTGATTTGTATAAGATTTCAGGACATTGGGACCATTACAAAGAGGGTATGTTTGTAATGGGTGATGAAGAGACAGATAAGGAAGTGTTTGCCCTTCGTCCCATGACATGTCCTTTCCAGTACTATGTGTATAAAGCGTCGCAGCATTCCTACAGGGATTTACCCCTTCGTTATGGTGAGACATCTACACTTTTCAGAAATGAAGATTCCGGTGAAATGCATGGACTTACCAGAGTGCGTCAGTTCACTATTTCTGAAGGTCATTTAATTGTAAGACCTGACCAGATGGTAGATGAGTTTAAGAGTTGTCTTGCCCTTGCAAAGCATTGTCTGCAGACACTTGGCGTAGAAGAAGACGTAACCTATCATTTGTCCAAATGGGATCCTGATAATAAAACAAAATATATCGGTGAACCTGAGGTTTGGGAAGAGACACAGCAGCATATGCGAGACATTATGAATGAATTGCAGATTCCTTTTGTGGAGGATGTAGGTGAAGCTGCGTTCTATGGTCCTAAGATTGACATCAATACCAAGAATGTTTACGGCAAGGAAGATACCATGATTACCATTCAGTGGGATGCCCTTCTTGCAGAACAATTTGATATGTATTATATTGATGCAAACGGTGATAAGGTACGCCCTTATATCATTCATAGAACATCTATGGGATGTTATGAAAGAACACTTGCCTGGCTGATTGAAAAATATGAAGGAAAATTCCCTACATGGCTTTGTCCCGAACAGGTAAGAGTACTTCCCATTTCTGAAAAATATGAAGAATATGCAGAAAAGGTAAAAGCAGAGCTTAAAAAGAACGGTGTACTTGTAACGGTAGATAACCGTTCCGAAAAAATCGGATTTAAGATCCGTGAGGCGAGGTTAAATAAGGTTCCGTATATGCTTGTTGTAGGAGCGCAGGAAGAAATTGACGGAACAGTTTCCGTGAGAAGCCGTTTTGCAGGTGATGAAGGTGTGAAAATGCTTGCTGATTTTGTAGACCAGATCTGTAAAGAAATCAGAACCAAAGAAATCCGCAAAGTAGAAGACTGGGAAACAAAAAAATAAAAAATTTATCTCATAGGAATAAATGAAATAAAAAAGAGCCATACTATCCAGTAACAAACCGAAAGGAGAATGGATAGTATGGCTCAATTAAATTGCGGCGTTTTAAATTGCGCGTATAATAAGGATGAGTACTGCTGCAAGGGCGATATTATGGTAGGCGGCAAACATGCTGTGCAGGAAAGCGATACCTGCTGTGACAGCTTTATTCAGGCAAGAGAAGACCGCTTTACCAGTGCACTTGAACATCCAAGCAAATTTATCAGTATTGATTGTGAAGCAGTGAAATGTGTATATAACAGCAATTACAAATGTGTGGCGGAGCATGTGGATATCAAAGGGTTTGGAGCAGATAACTCCAAAGAAACCTTGTGTGCTACGTTTAAAGAAAAATAGTTTACGCAGGCGGCAGAAAAACAAAAAGTTTTTCCGCCGTCTGTTTTCATTTTAGCCTTGAAGAAAATAGGAGAATATGGTTAAATGATGTAAGTAGATAGGAAAAGAGATGTTTGAGGTACAGAATGAGAACACGAAAATCAGTAACAGTTTTGATGACAGCAGTTATTATAATGATGGGGCTTTGTGCATGTGAGCCGGAAGTAATTACCGTAGCAGATATACAAGAAGGGCAGGAAGCACAGTATATAGAAGTACAGGAGTTTACTTTAAAAGAAGTGGTGGAAGATGATGGGAAGGTACAGGTAAAGCATTGTGCGGTAGTGATTCCGTCAGATTATCATCCTTCAGAAGATCTTCCGGGTATGTATTTGAATGAGCGGGCACCTATGGAGTCTTCCAACATTTATTTTACGGTTTCCGAGGGTGAGAGAGCACAGGTTTTAGCAACCTTAACCGGGCAGCAATATAAAGAAGAGATAGAAACAGCCTATGCTGAAAAGGGCCAGACGGTAGAGGTATCTGTGGAGGCTTTTGAAAAGACCGACTTAGACGGTGTTCCGGCATATAAAATACAAAGTACTTATACAGTAGATGGGACCATAGTAAAACAGCTTGCGTATATAGTGCTGGCAGATAAGACATATACCGTTACCTACAGCCAGGCACATGACGATGAACTGATGGCTGATTTTGTGGTGTCGGACAGTGAAATTAAATTGATAAAAAAGTTTTAAAATAAGTATTGACTTTGCATAAAGTAAGTGTTATATTTATCAAGTGTGTAAAAGCACAATAATCAAGCAGAGTATCCACTCTCACCCTGTGGCAAGCGGGCTTACAGGCGTTCATAATTCTAAAAGCAATATACCCTTTGGTGTTTGTATAACATCCGAAAAGAAGGAAGTATTTCGGATGAATGAAGAATTGTAAGTGGATAGTTATGCTATCCACTTTTTTGTTGTTTATATTTTTCTTATAGGGAGGGTACAACCATTAGCGAATTATTTATTAACGATCAGATTAGAGACAAAGAAGTACGTGTAATCGGAGAAGACGGCGAGCAGCTTGGTATTATGTCTGCGAAGGAAGCCCTGCAGCTTGCAGAGGAGGCCGGAGTAGATTTAGTAAAAATTGCACCTACAGCAAAACCGCCGGTATGTAAGATTGTAGACTATGGCAAGTACAAATATGAACAGACCAGAAGAGAAAAAGAAGCCAAGAAGAAACAGAAGGTAATCGAAATTAAGGAAATCCGTCTTTCCCCCAATATCGATACCAACGATTTAAATACCAAGATTAACGCAGCAAAGAAATTCTTGGCGAAAGGAGACAGAGTAAAAGTAACACTCCGTTTCCGTGGACGTGAGATGGCACATATGGCAAGCAGTAAGCACATTTTAGATGATTTTGCCGAGGCACTTGCAGATGTGTGTGTGGTAGAAAAGGCACCTAAGGTAGAAGGCAGAAATATGACAATGTTTTTAACTGAGAAGCGTTAGTGCGTCAGTTGAAATAGAATTAATTTAAATATACAGGAGGAATCAGTTATGCCCAAAATGAAAACAAGCAAAGCTGCTGCAAAGCGTTTTAAAGCTACAGGAACAGGTAAATTAAAAAGAAGTAAAGCTTATAAGAGCCATATCTTAACCAAGAAGACTACAAAGAGAAAACGTAATCTCAGACAGTCTGCTATTACAGATGCAACAAATGTTAAGAATATGAAGAAGATTTTACCTTATCTGTAAGAAGATTGGTAAAGACCAGAGAGTCGTAAGGAGGAAATAAGACATGGCAAGAATTAAAGGCGGTATGAACGCTAAGAAAAAACATAACAGAGTATTAAAGCTTGCAAAGGGCTACAGAGGAGCCAGAAGCAAACAGTATAGAGTAGCAAAACAGTCCGTAATGAGAGCATTAGCTTCTTCTTATGCAGGACGTAAGGAAAAGAAACGTCAGTTCAGACAGTTATGGATTGCACGTATCAATGCAGCTGCAAGATTAAACGGATTATCCTACAGCAAATTTATGTATGGTCTTAAACTTGCAGAAGTAGATATCAACAGAAAGATGCTTGCTGAAATGGCAGTAAATGATGCAGAAGGATTTGCAACATTAGCAGAACTTGCCAAGAGCAAACTTGCATAATTTGTCATAAAGAAAAACATAGCACAGAACCTTGTTAAGAAACTGACAGGGTTCTGTTTTTTTGTTTCCGGAAAACACCTTTATTCTTTTATGATTAGGAAAAATATGGTATGATTGTGGGTAGAATGTAATTAGATATGGAAAGAAAAGGAAAGAGGAGTAGTGAAAATGGGAGTGCTTCAAGGATTGGAACCTGAAAAAGTTTTTTACTATTTCGAAGAAATCTGTAATATCCCTCATGGGTCAGGAAATATACAGAAGATAAGCAATTATCTGGTTTCCTTTGCAAAGGAAAGAGGACTTTATCATTATCAGGATGAAACAGGTAATGTGATTATCATAAAGGAAGCTGCAAAAGGCTATGAAAACAGTGCCCCCGTGATGATTCAGGGACATATGGATATGGTGGCGGTAAAGAAGCCGGATTGTGATATCGATATGAAAGCGGAAGGACTGAAACTGAAAGTATCAGAAGATAAAATCTATGCAGAGGGGACCAGCCTTGGCGGAGATGACGGAATTGCCGTGGCTTACGGACTTGCACTTTTGGATGATGTAAGTGCAAGGCACCCGAGAATTGAACTGGTAATTACAGTAGATGAAGAAGTAGGTATGGACGGAGCCAGAGTCATTGATTTGTCCTGCTGCAGGGCAACTACCATGATTAATATTGATTCCGAAGAGGAAGGGATTTTCTTGGCAGGTTGCGCGGGCGGAGCCAGAGTAAATTTTTCTTTGCCATATGAAGAAGAAATGACGAGCGGAATCCGCTGCATCATAAAAGTGGCAGGTCTGATAGGCGGACACTCCGGCGTGGAAATACACAAAGAGCGTGGAAATGCAAATGTTTTGCTGGGAAGGGTATTATTTAAACTTTCTGAAAAGACGAAGTTTGGATTGATATCTTTGGAAGGTGGGCTTGCGGATAATGCGATCCCACGGGAAGCAAGTGCGGAGATTATACTGACGGATAAAAATGCAATGAAGGAAGCAGAGCAGACATTGCAGGTATTCGCAGAGGAGATAAACAAAGATTTGCAAAGAGAATTTGCAGAGAAAGATCCTGCTGTTTTTGTAGAAACGGTCTGTATAGAGGAAGCAGAAAAGAATGCAATGAAGGCGGAGGATACCTATAAGGCAGTTGCCTTTTTACGTGCCATTCCAAACGGTGTGCAGGCTATGAGCGGTGCTATGGCAGGTTTGGTGGAGACCTCTCTTAATTTAGGGATTCTGCGCGGCGGGAAAGGGACATTTGACATAGGAATATCAGTCAGAAGTTCTTATGAGAGTGCTAAAGAAGATTTGATTAACCGATTGAAGGCACTTGCCGGGCTTTCCGGTGCAGAAGTGAAGGTAACAGGAGATTATCCCGGATGGGCATTTAAAACGGATTCACCTCTTCGTGAAAAAATGATAAAAATCTATAGGGAAATGTATGACAAAGAACCGGAAATCGAGGCAATTCATGCAGGCCTTGAGTGTGGTTTGTTTGCAGCAAAGATACCGGAACTTGACTGTGTGTCCATAGGACCCGATATGAAGAATATTCATACTACGGAAGAGGAACTTAGTATTTCATCCACAAAAAGAGTGTGGGAGTTTTTACAAAAGCTACTGGAGGATATGAGATGAATTTAAACCGTAAGGATGTGAAGAAGATCAGAGGACTTATTTTGTTTACGGCAGTTGTGGTTTTGGCACTCATTAAGTTTGATTTGCTGTGGGGGGCATTTGTTTTCTGTATTCAAATTGTAAAGCCCTTCATTTTAGGAGCTGCCATTGCGTTTGTGATTAACCTGCCCATGCGTTTTTTTGAAAATAAATTCTTTTCGGGAGAAAAGGCAAAGCCGAATACAAAGAAGATTTTGACAAAGATCAAGCGCCCTGTCAGTATGGTGATGTCGTATGTAGTGGTACTTTTGATAATAACACTTGTAATGATAACGGTGATTCCACAGATTGCGGAAACCGTTAAGGTACTTGCGAAAGAAATTCCTGTTTTTCTGGAAAATACAATTAACTATTTAGAAGTGCTTCTTGCAGCTAATCCGGAAGTGGTCAGTTATTTGAACAGCATTGAAATACCGAAAATTGACTGGCAGAAAGCCATACAGGATATTTTCGGATTCTTACAAAACGGAATGGGGAATGTGCTGACTTCTACTTTTTCCGTTGCAAGTAACATTGCAAGCGGCGCCGTTAATTTCTTTATTGCTGTAGTATTTTCCGTTTATGTGCTCTCACAGAAGGAAAAGCTGGGAAATCAGTTTGGCAGAGTCGTTAAGGCGTATACAAAGCCTGCCGTGTATGAATGGTGCATGAAGGTGGCAGGACTGTTGTATAAAAATTTCAGTCATTTTATTACAGGGCAGTGTACGGAAGCTGTGATACTTGGAGCAATGTTTATTGTTGTAATGGCAATTTTCAGATTTCCCTTTGCGATTATGATAGGCGTACTGATTGCTTTTACAGCACTGATTCCCGTAGTGGGAGCATTTATCGGTTGCTTTATCGGGGCTTTTCTGATTCTTGTTGACAACCCCACCAAGGCGCTTGGCTTTTTGATTTTATTTCTCATATTGCAGCAGGTGGAAGGAAACCTGATATATCCTCATGTGGTAGGAAATTCCGTAGGACTTCCGTCTATGTGGGTACTTGCTGCGGTGACCATTGGCGGAAGCCTTATGGGTGTTGTGGGGATGCTTATTTTCATTCCGTTATTATCCACAGTTTATATGCTGCTGAAAGAAGATGTAAATAAGAGAAATGCAAAAACGGATGGAAAGAATAGGGAGAAGCGAAAAGAGACTCAGATAGCAGTAAAGACCAAGAACGAAGGAGAATAGAGAATATGAAATCATATGAACATAAAGCCCAGTATTATGAAACGGATCAGATGGGAATCGTTCATCATTCCAACTATATCCGTTGGTTTGAATCGGCCAGAATTGATTTTATGAGCCAAATAGGAGTCAGCTACAGGGGAATGGAAGAGGAGGGAATTATCAGCCCGGTTCTTTCTGTTTCCTGTGAATATAAATCCATGGTACATTTTGATGATGAAGTGCTGATAACACCTAAAGTAAAAGCTTATAACGGTGTGAAACTGTCGCTTTGCTATACGATAACGGATAAAGTGACAGGAGAGATTAGGACCACAGGGGAGAGCAGTCACTGTTTCTTAAATAGAGAAGGGCGCCCGGTGTCCTTAAAAAAGGCGGCGCCCCATTTTCACACGTTATTTGAACAGTGTTTGGAATAATATCCGAAAAGGCTCAGTTTTAGGGGGGTTTGGAGTTTTGTGTAAATTTTTTTGAAAATTTTAAAAATTTCACTTGCTTTTTTGTCGAAGAGCATATATAATAAAACTTGCGTTTCGGGGTGTGGCTCAGGTGGTAGAGCGCTACTTTAGGGAAGTAGAGGCCGCAAGTTCAAGTCTTGTCACTCCGACTACCAAACCTCACAAAGCCTTGTAAGTAAGGTGTTTGCGAGGTTTCTTTTGTTTTAGATTATAAGATTTCCAGGGGAGGTAGGGATATGTACTACAATAATATTTTAGATTTAATCGGAGGTACACCGCTTCTTAGTTTAAAGGAGACCACGGGATATAATATTTTTGCAAAGGCAGAATTTTTAAATCCCGGAGGAAGCATTAAAGACAGGATTGCACTGGCAATGCTTGAGGATGCGGAAAAGAGTGGTCGTTTGAAACCGGGAATGACAATTATAGAGCCTACATCGGGTAATACCGGTATCGGGCTTGCTTTATGCGGTATCCGTAAGGGGTATAAGGTAATTATCGTTATGCCGGAGAATATGAGTGAAGAACGTAAAAAAATTATTCAAGCACTGGGAGCTGAATTGGTACTTACTCCTCCGGAGCTTAGTATTGACGGTTCTGTAAAGAAAGCAATTGAAATAGCGCAGTCTTCCGATAACTATTTTGTCCCCCAACAGTTTGTTAATCCGGCCAATCCGGGTGCACATTATAAGACAACTGCGGTAGAGATTGTAGAACAGCTTGGAAAGAAGATTGATGTGTTTGTGTCGGGAATCGGAAGTGGCGGCACGCTTCAGGGAATTGCTTCATATCTGCTTGAGAGAAATCCGGAGTGTAAAATTGTGGCAGTAGAGCCTAAGAATGTATCTGCACTTTTGGGACATGAACCCGGTCTTCATCAAATTCAGGGAATTGGTGATGGGTTTGTGCCGGAGGTTCTTAATACAGATATGATTACGGATATTGTGGAAGTGACGGACGAAGAAGCAATTTCTACAGCAAGGGAGCTTGCAAGAGTACAAGGCTTGCTTGTGGGCACTTCGTCAGGTGCCAATGTGTTTACTGCGAAAAAAATGGCGGAGAAGTATGGAAAAGACAAAGTGATAGTGACAATTTTGGCTGACAGGGCAGAAAGATACTTCAGTACATCGCTTATTTAGTAGTTCTCTTACTGGTTTTTTGTATTAAAATCAAAAAATATATTTCCAAAAGTTCTAAAAGTGTGATAATATGTAAGTGTTTAGAACAACTGAGTAATCAATTGTATGTTATTGTTACTTAACGGAATACATAGGGGATAGGAGATAGAATATGGCAAGTGTGTTAATAGTTGACGATGCTGCTTTTATGAGAATGTCTATCCGGAAAATGATTGAGGATAACGGTCATTCCGTAGCAGGAGAGGCATCAAACGGAGTAGAAGCGATAGAGAAGTATATAGTGCTTAAGCCGGATATTGTTTTGCTCGACATTTCTATGCCGGAGATGAACGGAATTGAAGCACTCAGAAGAGTTAAAGAGATTGATAAAGATTCGAAAATTATAATCTGTTCGGCTATGGGACAGCAGCAGTTGCTTGCACAGGCAGTTGAATTCGGTGTGAATGATTTTATTGTAAAACCGTTTGAACCCAGTCGTCTTATGGCTGCTATAGATAAGGTTTTAAAGTAATCAAAAGTGATATGACCAAAAGGCTTAAAAGGATATCGTTTTAAGCCTTTTTCATTTAAGGAAGCAGATAAGAATGATTGATAAAGAAAGATTTCATGTGTTTAACTATGTAAAAAAAGAAGAATATTGCGGTAGCATGGATGGTATGCGTTATATGCTGAAAAAGAAAGTACAGGATACGGAGACTTGTTTGGAAGTGATTATCTGGCCGGAGCCTTATTGCTATGCAAAAACTGAGGAAGAAAAAAAGAAAAGGAAAGATTTTGCATTTTCACCGGCAGGAGTGGAAGACGCGGTGGATTGGCTCAATGAACAATATAAAGCATTTTATTCTTGAAATAGTGAGTAAGGATGGCGTATAATGATATTAAGTTAACATAATCTTACGAGAGCGGGGGATGCGTGATGTCTGCTATTATGTTTGATGAAAAGGTTTATAATAGGGAAGTAGCTTTTTGTAAAGTATATAGTATGGATAGTAAAGAAAAGCTGGAAAAGATTTTCTTGAAGAATAGAATTTCGTACTTTATTGAATGGCAGGATAAGTCTTTATGGCAAAGATTGTTTGGTAGTGACGGAAGAAAGGAAAAGACGGTTTATATCATTCGGATAAATGAAGTAGATGTAGAGCGTGCGAAAGAGTTGATTCAGGGAATTGATTCCGTCAAAATGCGGAAAGAAGAACATAATTAAGAGAATCACCCCCGGGGAGTACCCGGGGTTTGTTTTTATGAAAGGGAACGCTATGGAGCAAAAGAATAAAAAAAATAATACAAAACCGTGTGTGGTTTTTGGAAAATGTGGCGGATGCCAGCTTTTGGATATGTCTTATGATAAGCAACTTAAGAAAAAAAAGCAAAGGCTCGCCGAACTGTTAAAACCGTATTGTGAATTAGAAACCTTTATTGGTATGGATAGTCCGAAGTATTACAGGCATAAGGTGACTGCAACCTTTTCAAGGGACAGGAAAGGAAATATTATTTCAGGAACTTATAGGGAGGGGACACATTATGTGGTTCCGGTAGAGAATTGTCTTTTGGAAAATCAAAAGGCAGACGCTATTATGAAGACGATAAGAAATTTGCTGAAATCCTTTAAAATCAAAACCTATGATGAAGATAGCGGATACGGGTTACTTCGTCATGTGCAAATAAGGGTTGGTTATGCAACGGGACAGATTATGGTGGTGCTAGTACTTGCATCGCCCATTATGCCATCTAAAAACAACTTTGTGAAAGCACTTTTAAAAGAACATCCGGAGATTAAGACGGTAGTTGTGAATGTAAATGATAAGAGAACGAGCATGATTTTGGGAGAGAAGGAACAGGTGATTTACGGGCCCGGATATATAGAGGATGTGCTTTGCGGCATGACTTTTAAAATTTCCCCGAAATCCTTTTATCAGGTAAATCCTATTCAGACGGAAAAACTGTACGGAAAGGCGATTGAGTATGCGAAGTTTACGGGCAAAGAAACCGTTCTTGATGCTTATTGCGGTACAGGAACAATCGGTATGATTGCTTCAAAAAAAGCAGGAAACGTGATTGGAGTAGAACTAAACAGGGATGCGGTAAAGGATGCAGTGCTTAACGCTAAGAAGAACGGTATTTCCAATATCCGTTTTTATCAGAAGGATGCCGGGGATTTTATGGTGCAGGTGACAGAGAGCGGTGATAAAGTGGATGTGGTGATTATGGATCCGCCGCGTAGTGGAAGCAGTGAAAAATTTTTGGAGGCACTTTCCATTCTTTCCCCGAAAAAGGTGGTTTATGTTTCCTGTAATCCGGAAACAATGGTGAGGGATATTGAGATATTAACGAAAAAAGGATATTACGTAAAAAAGGCGTGTGGCGTGGATATGTTCCCTAATACGGTAGAGATAGAAGCAGTATGTCTTTTGTCAAAATAGAAGCCAAAATTAGGGATAGAATTTGCCCACTTAGGGAAGAAATATTAAAGAACTACCAATAAAGTGATTGGAAAGGGTATTTTTCATGCGACGTACAGAAAAATTGATGCAGGGGTGGAATTTCACCGGACCTGACGGTGTGCGGAGTGCCATTACACTTCCTCATACATGGAACGGAAAGGACGGTCAGGACGGGGGAAATGATTACTATCGCGGCAAGTGTGTTTATGATTGCCTAATTGAAAAACCGGATTATACAGAAGAGGAACGTGTGTATTTGCAATTTCATGGAGTAAATGCAAGTGCAGATGTAATACTGAACAATCAAAGAGTATGTCACCATGATGGCGGATACGCAACTTTTCGTGTAGATGTGACGGATGTTTTGCAGGAAGAAAACAGGTTGGTAGTGGAAGCAGATAACAGTATCAATGATTTTGTATATCCTCAAAAAGCAGACTTCACATTCTATGGCGGTATCTATAGAGATGTGGAGTTTTTAGTTGTAAATAAAGCCCATTTTGATTTGGATTATTATGGTGGCTACGGTGTAAAGTATGAGACAGAAGTGCCAAAAGATGCGGAGCAGACGGCGAGGATAGAAGTGGATGCGTATCTTAATGATGTTGCGGAGCAGATAGATGCAGAAGTGATCATCAGTCTTTATGATGCAAAGGGTGTGGAAGTTACATCAAAAAAGGCAATCCGTGCACAAGAAAAGATAACCGAAGCAGAGGTGATGTGGGCAGTACTTTCCCTGAACACCGTACATTTATGGGATGGGCTCATAGACCCTTATTTGTATACATTGAAAGCACAACTAATCAAGGATGATACAGTACTTGATGAAGTTTCTTTTAATTGTGGGATAAGAAGTTTTCATTTTTCACCGAAGGAAGGTTTTTTTCTAAACGGACGAGCTTATCCGCTTCACGGAGTATCCCGTCATCAGGATTTTAAGGAAATTGGAAATGCTATTAGCAGAGAGCAAATGGATTATGACATGGAGCTTATCAAAGATGTGGGAGCTAATACAATCCGGCTTGCACATTACCAACACGACCAATATTTTTATGATTTGTGTGATAAGTACGGTATGATTGTGTGGGCAGAAATTCCTTATATATCTGAGCATATGCCGGCAGGGCGTGAAAATACATTTTCCCAGATGAAAGAATTAATTGTACAGAATCACCATCATCCCAGTATTGTGACCTGGGGAATATCCAATGAGATTACCATTTCCGGAAGAAAACATAGAGCGGATATGCTTGATAATCATAAAAAATTGCAGGAACTTTGCAAAGAAATGGATCCCCAAAGACCTACTACGCTGGCCTGTTTTGCCATGTGCAGTCCTTTTCATCCGGTAACAAAGATAACTGATTTGGTGGGATGGAATTTATATCTTGGCTGGTATGTGCCCGGATTTTTCTTAAACGACTGGTGGATATCTTTTTATCATAAGATTTATCCGAACAGATGCTTATGTTATTCGGAATACGGAGCAGAAGGTATGCCGAATCTTCACAGCAGTAAGCCAAAACGGGGAGATAACACGGAAGAATATCAGTGTAAATACCACGAGTTTATGTTGGATTGCTTTCAGAGGCATCCTTATATGTGGGCAACCTATGTGTGGAATATGTTTGATTTCGCGGCAGATGCAAGAAACCAGGGCGGTGAGCCGGGGATGAACCATAAAGGGTTGGTTACTTTTGACAGAAAGATAAAGAAAGATAGCTTTTATTTATATAAGGCATATTGGACGAAAGAGCCATTTGTGCATCTTGCAGGGAAACGGTATGAATACAGGGCAGGAGAGCAAACGGAAATTGCAGTGTATACCAATCAAAAAGAAGTGACACTTTATCATAATGGTAAGAAGATAGAAACAAAGACCGGTGAGCATGTTTTTCGCTTCAGGCTTCTTATGGAAGAAGAAAACCACGTGGAAGTAAAGGCCGGAGAATGTATGGATGAGGCTGTGATTTATAAGACAGAAAAGGAACCTACGGAATATAAGCTAAAAGAAGGTAACAGTGCAAATTGGATGTAAAAAGAAGGAGCAGGAAGATGGGAGATAGGAAGGAGCTTAAGGCGCAGAAAAAAGCATACCGGAAGGCAAGAAGAAAAGCAATCGGACCGTGGAAGGCATTTACATGGATCAGTGGACCACTGGCAATTGTTTTAACCATAGTAACGATTATTTCGGGAATGTTTGACAATACAATGGCTATTTTTATTGGGGGAACATTTTGGGAACTGGAAGATGCAGATGAAGATGCACAGTATTTCAAACCGGACTTTGATACGGTAGATGAAATTGTAGCATACGGACTTGAAATTGCAGAGCAGGTGGAAGCAGAAGGGGCAACACTGCTATTAAATAAAAATCAGGCACTTCCGTTAGAAAAAGGCGCAAAAGTAAGTCTGTTTTCAAATTCCATGGTAAATCCTGTGTATGGTGGCACCGGTTCGGGTAATATTGATGCAAGTACGGCGCTTTCTTTTAAAGATGCTTTTAGGGAATCAGGAATTGAAGTAAACGAAACATTGTGGAATTTTTATCTGGGCGAGGATATGGTACAGTATGAACGTGACGGCGGCGGATTTACCAGTTCTGCTGCAGTCGGTGAAGTTCCATGGAGTGTTTATACCGATGAAGTGAAAAATTCCGTAACACAATATGGAGATGCCGCTATTGTCATGTTCTCCCGTATTGGTGGGGAAGGCGTGGATTTAAACTTTACCGAGAATTATTTGGAATTAAATCAGGATGAGAAGGATCTTCTTGCAGGTCTTTCAAAGATGAAAGCAGCAGGAGATGTGAAAAAAATAATTGTTCTTTTAAATACAGCCAATGCATTAGAAGTAGACTTTCTTTGGGAAGATGCATACGATATTGATGCATGCCTTTGGATTGGTGATGTAGGCATTAAGGGAACAGAAGCAGTTACAGACATTATTGCAGGTCTGGTAACACCTTCAGGAAGTCTTGCAGATACATACTGCAAGAATAATTTTACCTCCCCTGCGATGGTAAATAATATTGCAACTATGTATGAAGGTGCAGATGCAAAAGTAAAAGGAAAAACATTAGTGCCAAGTGCCGCAAGCTATTATATGGTATATCAGGAAGGTATCTATGTAGGATACCGCTATTATGAAACGCGCTACGAAGATCATGTAATGGAAAAAGGGCATGCAGGGGAATATGCTTATGCAGATGATGTGGCATTTCCTTTCGGATACGGACTCAGCTATACAGACTTTGCATACAGTGATATGCAAGTTGCTTATAACGGGGAAACGGATCAGTTCGAAGTGACAGTAACCGTAACAAATGTGGGAGATACTTATTCAGGTAAGGAAACCATTCAGGTATATTCTCAGTCACCTTATACTGATTATGACAAAGAAAACGGTGTGGAAAAAGCCTCAGTCACACTCTGCGGATTTGGAAAGACTGATATATTGGAACCGGGAGAAAGCGAAACAATCACGGTGAAAGTGGATAAAAGAGACCTTGCTTCTTATGATGCCTATGGTGCAAAAACCTATATTTTGGATGAGGGCGACTATTATCTGACGCTGGCAACGGATGCCCATAATGCCGTGAATAATATTCTTGCGGCAAAAGGATATACACCGGAAAATACCGGTGAACGTATGGATGCACCGGGAGATACAAGTCTTGTGTACAAGTGGACGCAGGATGTCTTTGATGCAGAAACTTATGCCGTATCTGCAAACGGAACAAAAATTACAAACCAGCTGGAAATGGCAGATCCAAACCTGTATGAAGGAAGCGGGACTAAAGTTACCTATTTGACACGTAATAACTGGGTAGGTACATTCCCCACAGAGAATGTAAAAATTGCTCTTACAGATATGCTTGTATCTGATTTGCAGAATGTACAGTATGACCCGGACGATTATGAGCAGCTAGAGATGCCTGTTATGGGGGCAGATAACGACCTGAAACTTTATGATATGATGGGACTTGCCTATGACGATCCTATGTGGGATAAACTGTTAGACCAGATGACTTATGATGAGATGGCAAAGATGGTTACGGACGGATTCCACTGGCAGATGCCTGTAAAGTCTATTGAAGCACCCGGTACCAGGGATGAAAACGGTCCTCAGGGACTTACCGCTTCTTTGATGAAGACTTCTGATACGAAGGGTACCGCATTTACATCGGAAGATGTGATGGCGGCAACCTTTAATACAGAGCTTATGTATGAAGTGGGAAAATGCATTGCCAATGACTGTCTGGCAGCAGGGGTATCTTTCTTATACGGAACAGGCGTAAACACGCACAGGACACCTTACGGCGGACGTAACTTTGAATACTATAGCGAAGACGGTTTCCTTGCCGGCGAAATTTGTGCGGCAGAGACCTTTGCCATGGAAGAACGTGGTGTTGGCGTTCTTATGAAACACTTTGCATTAAATGACAGCGAGCAGCAGAGAATCGGACTTGGCGTATGGGTACCTGAACAGGCGGCACGTGAAATTTATCTGAAAGCATATCAGGCACCGGTAGAGGACGGAAATGCAAATGGTGTGATGACAGCCTATACCAGATGGGGCGCTCTTTGGTCGGGTGCAAACTATCATTTAATTACTAACATTCTTCGTAATGAATGGGGATGTGACGGCAAAATTATCACCGATAATGCATTGAATGAATACTTGAATGTGGCAGACTTTGTACTGGCAGGCGGAAGTATCTTTGATGCAATGCTTCCCACACAGCAAAATCAGGCAAAAGCATATAAAGATGATCCTGTTGTAGTATCCGCAATCCGAGAGGCGTGCCACAGAAATCTTTATAAGACCGTAAACGGAAGTGCTATGAACGGTTTGGGAGAAGATACAGAGATTAAACTGGTAAATCCTACCGTTGTAAACGTGACAAGAGTGGTAACTTTAGTTCTTTGGATTGCATTCGCCGGTTCTCTGGCAATGTGGATGCGTAAGAGACGTCAATTTAAAAAGAGTTATAGGGAAACAAAAACAGAGGAGAGTTAGAATGGGTCAGGCAAAGCCGGATACAGGTAATTTGAATAAGGCAAAGATGTATCAGTTGATACTTTTTCCGTTTAATAATGGTGCCACCAATGTGTATTATATTTTGACCTTGAATTTTATTGCATACTATGCAAACGGGGTACTGGGACTTGCTATGATGTTTGCAACTACGATGGTAACGGTCATGCGTCTTTTTGACGCAGTGACCGATCCCATTATCGGTATGCTGATTGATAAGACCCAGACGAAATTCGGTAAGTTCCGCCCTTTTATGGTGCTTGGTAACGGTATTATGGCACTCTCAGCGGTGCTACTATATTTTGGAACCCGCCTTGTGGCAGATGATATGAGGTGGCTGAAATACACGTTGTTTGTATTGTTTTATGCACTGTATGTAATCGGTTATACGTTCCAGACAGCATGTACCCGTTCGGGACAAACCTGTCTTACCAATGACCCCAAGCAACGGCCTTTATTTACGGTTTTCAATACCATAGCAAGTTTGCTTGGTATGGGACTTGTACAGTTTCTTGCCCCCATTTTGGAGGGAAGGCTGGGTGGCTATAACAGTGCCGGATTCTTTGATTTTATGATTCCCCTTGCCATGATTGTATCCGCAGTCCTGACCCTACTATCCGTTATCGGTATTTGGGAAAAGGATAGGCCGGAATTCTTTGGCGTAGGCGGCAGTCAGGAAAAGGTTAAGGTGAAAGAATACATTGCTATTTTAAAAGCAAATAAAGAACTGCAGCGCCTTATGATAGCAGGAGCGGGAACAAAACTGGCTTTTTCCATCGCAACCAATATGACGGTGCTGTGCATGCTTTACGGTGCTATGATGGGAAATTATCAGGGACTGTATCTTCCAATGATGATTATCGGATATGTATTTTCTGCACCGTTTTTTTTACTGACGGTTAAAACATCCCAGAAGTACGGGCAAAAAGCGTCGCTTGTAAGGTATACAACCATCGCGCTTGTAATGTATGTGGGAGTACTGGCATTACTGGCCTTTTGGCAGCCCGGTAATGGGGCAACAATCTTGTCCTTAAAAGGAATTAATATCTATACGATTTTGTTTATTATATTCTTCGGAGTTGGTTACGGAGCCTACTATGCAACAGCAGATATGCCGATTCCCATGGTAGCGGACTGTTCCGATTACGAAACCTATTGTTCGGGGAAATATATTCCCGGCATTATGGGGACTTTATTTAGTCTGGTAGATAAACTTGTCAGTGCGCTGGGTTCCACTATCGTAGGATTTGCACTTGCCATGATAGGAATATCCACACTACCGGACAGCACCACGCCGTATGCTCCTGGTATGAAAGGAGTAGTGATTGCACTGTTTTGCATTATTCCCATGCTTGCGTGGATGGCAACTTTATTTGCAATGAAGCGATACAGCTTAACAGGGGAGCGCATGAAAGAGATTCAGGAAGTTAATCATGTGCGAAAAGAAGCAATCGCAAATGGGATGACCATTAGTGAAGCCCTAAATAAGTGGAAAACCACCGCTGATATAAGTGAGAATTTATAATTTCCGCCGGAGATTTTGCACTATTATGAAAAGTTCTCTCTCAAAGCATATACAATCTTTCTTGATTTTTTGAACCCGCTCTTTTCACATGCTTATTAACTACCCGGCGTGCAACTTAAGCCGTTATTTGTAACATGTGCCAGGAGCCTTTTAAAACTTTTGTAAAAAATGAATCAGCACACTTTAAATTATGTACATCTCATTCCAACATGTCTGAACGACAGTGAGTTTTGGAATGAGATGTTTATCACATCTTTAAAGTGTGCTGATTACATTTTTCTTAAAAGTTTTATAGGCTCCGCACGGTTACAATAACGGCTTTTCGAACAGTCACGCCGGGCAGTGCATTTGTGAAAAGAGCGTTTCTAAAAAATCTACAAAAGATTTTAAAAAGCTTTTATCGCGAGAGCCTTTTCATAATAGTGCAACACTCCCGGTGGAAATTAAAATCCGAAGAGGTTAGGAAGGGAAACTGATGTCCAGGAGGTCGTCGAAGGGGATTTTGGTATTCACAATCTGAAGCAGGCGGCAGGTAGTGTCGATGCGGGCAACCATGCCGGTTATCTTTAGGTATTCGCCTTTATGAAAGTAAATGACAGTGGCAATCTGTCCTTTGCTAAGCAGATGCATTTTGCGGTCAAGTTCATCTGCCATCTCCGGCGATAAGTCTTTTTTGGGGACGTTAATGTGCTCTTTAGCGGCAAGTGCTTCAGGAAGGCCTTTGAGGGCAGCAAAGGGCATAAACTGTTTTGCACGGTCAGAAATAGACATTTTGTATTTGGGTTTAGACGCCACTTTTGTGTCCTCCTATCTGATGATTTCGCTCTCTGGTAGTTCCGTGTTCTTCCAAATTCATTCCTTTTAAAATTGCATTTTTTCCAAATTTATTCTTGATACTGATAACAGCCTTTTGTACTTTCCTGTTTCGTTCCAGTTCTTCTGGATCCACGAGCAGGCTGTACTGGTGATATTCTTCGGGGACGACATTATTACAGGAGATGGTAACTCTTTTAATGGGATAAGCAGGATTTACAATCCGTTTATAGAGCTCTGTTACGGCAGGAATGATTAAAATATCTGCATTGGTTTCCTCGCTTAGGGATGTAGTACCGTGAGCAGAGGGTAAATTAAACCGGTTGTCGTAGCCTACATGCAGCGTAACAGATTTGGTCACCAAATTTTTATCGACCATATCAAGACATAGAAGGTCCATCATTTCTTTGACAATCAGAATGCCCTCTTCAAATTGATAGGAGCGGGAGAGTACCTGACCGCTGGATAGGCAATTTGCCTGTGATTTGTAGGACTTGATGTCTGTTATGGTAACAGGCTCTCTGCCGTGGGCATGGTCGATTAAAAGTTCTGCATCCACGCCGAAGAGATGATAAAGAAGATTCTCATCTGCCTTTGCGATATCTTCCATTGTAGAGATACCGACGGAGGCGAGTCTGTTTGCAGTGCCGACGCCGACCCGCCAAAAGTCAGTTAACGGTTTATGTTTCCATAGGGACGCACAGTAAGCTTCTTCCGTCAGTTCACCAATAAAATTCGGAGAATGTTTGGCAGTAATATCCAGTGCTACTTTGGCAAGATACAGGTTGGTACCGATGCCGCAGGTGGCCCGGATAGATAAAGTATGGTAAATATCGTCTATTATTTTTTGTCCCAGTTCTGCGGCAGTTAATTGATAAAGTGTCAGATAATCGGTTACGTCCATAAAAACTTCATCAATAGAGTAAACATGAATGTCTTCTTTGGATATATATTTCAAGTAAATGCTGTATATTTCCGCGGCATAGTCAATATAAAGCTGCATTCTGGGCGGGGCGGCGATATATTTTACATTTTTTGGTATCTCAAAAATCCTGCATCTGTTTTTGATGCCCAAGGCTTTCATGGCAGGGGTAATGGCAAGACAGATAGTCTTTTCAGAACGTTCTAAGTCAGCAACAACCAGATTGGTAGCCATAGGGTCGAGTCCAAGTTTAGCACATTCTACGGAAGCATAAAAAGACTTTAAATCAATGCAAAGATAAGTTCTGTTGTTCATATGCCGCGTTCACCTTTCGTTTATAGAATCATGAAAAAAGGATTACTGATACTACACATTATAGCACACAGAACATATGTTTGGGAATAGGTAATAAATAGAAAAATAAATAGAATGGACAAGTTTGTTAATCTACGATATAATGTGTTGGAAATACATGGTTATTGTAGAAAAAAGGATGGAGAGAAATCACTGTGCAGATGCAAATGAAAACAACGAAAAGAAGTATTTTGGTTTTACTTGTATGTTTGTTGATATGGCTTATAGGTGCAGTTTACTTATGGCATCAAGTCAGAGCGGATGCAAACAAACCATTTGTGGCAGAAATCAAAGGCGGAATTGCAACACAAGATGTACAGATTACACTGGAAGACAGTAAATTTTGGTTTAATAATTTTGGAGAAGAATATCAAAGCGTAGGTGCACAATATGATGGTGTGATAACAAACCTCGGTAAAAAAGCAATTAGCACATGGGAATTGGCTGTTCCGCTAAGTGAAGCCGGCTTTATAGACAGCGCGTGGAATGGAACTATTACCATAACGGAAGAAAAACTGAACGTCGTACCGGATGAAAAGACAGCTTCAATTTTGCCGGGAGAATCAAAATCCTTTGGATTTGTTATGATATCTGCTAATATTATGGAATTTGAAGATTTTGAATTGACGGGTTATAACGATGCTGAATATACAGGCTACTTACTGTTTTGGGTGCTCTTGGTGGCTGCCGTTGCATGGATTGCATTTTTGATAGCTACGATTATTGTAGAGATTAGAATAAAATATTTCCGGGAGCAGAAGGAAAGTGACATTAAGATTATTGCGCAGACAATGAAAACGTTTGCTGAAATGATAGATGCAAAGGATCCTTATACAAAAGGGCATTCCATGAGAGTCGCATATTATGCAAAAGAAATCGGAAGGCGTTTAAATATGAGTGAAGAAGAGTGTTCGAAACTCAGTTACGTTGCGCTGATGCACGATTGCGGTAAGATGGGTGTGCCGGATTTGGTTTTAAATAAGCCGGGAAAACTGAATTTTGATGAGAGAAAAGCCATAGAAGAGCATACGGTACTTGGTGGTAAAATGCTCATTAATTATACGGCAATTGAAGGAATTAAAGAGGGAGCGTTATATCATCATGAGCGCTTTGACGGAACCGGATATCCTCAAGGAATTAAGGGGAAAGCAATCCCGCTATATGGAAGAATTATAGGTGTTGCAGATGCTTTTGATGCGATGAATTCAGACAGATGTTATAGAGAACACCTGACAAAGGAAGAAATCCTTGCAGAATTACATAAGCATAGCGGAACCCAATTTGATCCGGATATTGTAAAACATATGATAGATATGATTGAAGAAGGTTATTGCGATAATAAGGAAATGGCAGAATTATAAAGATAAAACGGGTTGTTTTACATGATATGTGTAACAACCCGTTTGTTGTGTTTATAAGAATTTATAAAGTTTCCTGACATTTTTCTTCGCAGTACTTGCAACGATAAACTTCTTTTTCCTCATCGGCAAGAACAAAAATATGAGGCAGTTCCTGTTCGATGGAAGTGATACATCTGGGGTTTTTACATTTGATGATATTTTTGATTTCCTTGGGAAGAACAAGGTCCTTCTTGGAAACAATTTCCCCGTCTTTAATTACGTTTACGGTAATGTTATGATCGATGAAAGCAAGAACATCAAGGTCAAGCATGTTGATATCACATTCGACCTTCAAAATATCTTTTTTTCCCATTTTATTACTCTTTGCATTTTTGATGATGGCAACGGTACAATCTAATTTGTCCAGATGCAGATATTTATAAATTTCCAGGC
Organism: Lachnospiraceae bacterium; assembly: GCA_045586385.1. Classification (GTDB taxonomy): domain Bacteria; phylum Bacillota; class Clostridia; order Lachnospirales; family Lachnospiraceae; genus Suilimivivens. The sequence continues at coordinate 80 of JAZNAE010000044.1, read as the reverse complement.
TCATACCGGCCGGGATGTGATCTAGTACAAAACCTTCGTCAATTTTTCCTACGTTTAACATGTTGCTACCTCCTTAATCT
>JAZNAE010000043.1:0-43205 GCA_045586385.1 Lachnospiraceae bacterium | reverse complement strand
CAAGCTGGCAGGTAGCAAAACAGGCAGCCTGAATGCACTGACTAAGCTTAGTGATATTACAGATAGCACCTTCGCAGGAGAAGGAACTATTACCCTGACAACCGGAAAAGGTGATAGTGCAAAGTCGGTAGATATTACGGTGAACGCTGATACTACCATTTCAGATGTATTGACCCAATTAAAGAATCATGGGTTAAATGCAAGTTTTGATGAAGGGCAGGGCAGATTATTTATCAGCGCAAAATCATCCGGTGAAGCCAGTGATTTCACACTTTCTTCCAATGATGAAAACGGGTTGGCAGCTTTGTCAGCATTAAAGTTGACAGAGGATACAGATGCGAAAAAGGTAGACGGAACCGATGCGAAAATCTGGCTTAACGATGCAGAATTTACCAGTTCTACCAATGTATTTCAGATTAATGGACTTACCATTACAGCGTTACAGCAGACAAAAGAAGGAGAAGAAGTGACGCTGACTACTGAAAATGATACGTCCGGTATCTATGACATGATTAAAAACCTCTTCAAGGAGTACAATGAAATCATTAATGAAATGGATAAATTGTACAATGCCAAGGACGGAAGAAAATATGAACCGTTGACGGATGATGAAAAATATTCCATGTCAGAAAAAGAAGTAGAAGATTGGGAAAGTAAAGTAAAAGAATCACTTCTTTACAGGGATGAAAACTTATCCGATATCAGTTCGGTATTAAAGAATGTGATGATGTCCGGTTTTCAGGTGAATGGAAAGACAATGTATCTTTCTGATTTTGGTATCAATACATTGGGATACTTTGGTGCACCGGACAATGAACGTAACGCGTACCACATTGATGGGGATGCAGATGATGAGAATACATCTACCGCTACAGATAAACTACGTGCTATGATTACCAATGACCCCGATGCGGTTGTAAGCTTTTTCTCCCAATTATCGCAGTCACTTTATGACAAAATGTTTGATTTATCTAAGTCGGTTGACGGTTATCGGAGTTATGGTAATTTTTATGATGACAAGAAGCTTGCTACAGATTACAGCGGCTATAATAGCAAGATTGCTGATTTGGAAGAAAAACTGTTTGCCTATGAAGATAAATGGTATGCAAAGTTTGCAGCAATGGAGACGGCTATGGCCAAGATGCAATCCAATTCAAATGCCGTGACAAGCATGTTAGGAGGACTATAAAATGGCATTACCCGGTGCATATGCACAATACAAGAATAATAAAGTGCTTACTGCGTCACCTGCAGAACTTACACTTATGCTTTATGAAGGTGCGATTAAGTTTTGCAATGTAGCAATGCTGGCAATTGACAATAAGGATGTTCAAAAAGCATACACCAATATTGTAAAAGCAGAGAAGATTATTGACTATCTGCGGGTTACGCTTGATATGAAGTATCCTGTAGCACAAGACTTTGAAAATATCTATTCTTATTTATCCAGACGACTGATAGAGGCAAATGTGAAAAAGGATAAAGAAATATTGGTAGAGGTGCATGGGCATTTGAGTTCTGTCCGGGATACATGGAAAGAGGTTATGCGGATCAGTAGGGAGAGCTAAGCAATGGATAAGCAATATGTATCTGTTTTGGTTGAAAGTCTTGAAAAGAAACTCGTGGTATTGGAAAAAATTCATCAGTTGTGTCAGAAGCAGGCAGAGGCAATAGCCAAAGAGCCTGCCGACTTTGAAGAGTTTGACCGGTGCATGGACGAGAAAGATAATTGCATACAAGAACTGGATAAATTGGATGAAGGTTTTGATATTCTTTATAACAGAGTAGCACAGGAACTGAAGGATAATAAAAACCTATATACGGAACAGATTCGTCGTATGCAGGAAACCATATCTGAAATTATGGGTAAAAGTGCATTGATTCAAGCACTTGAAGAGCGCAATAAGCGCGCTGTGGAATCTGCATTTGCAAAGGAACGCAAGGAAATCAGTAAGGGAAAACGCTCCCTTAGTGTAGCGATGAATTATTATCGCAACATGCGTGGCAGTGTAGATGCTGTGGAACCCCAATATATGGATAAGAAGAAATAAAACTGTTTAAACAGTAGAAAGAACAATTTTTAAAATGCGGGCGATGCGTATCTGATAGGTATGCATCGCTTTTATTTTTTGATAACCATTCTCTGCAATTTCCAGGCGCTGGTCGTCATGTGAAAGATAATAGGCAATCTTTTCACGACATTCTTCTATAGATTCATAACAATCTAAGTCTTTGCCGATTTCAAAATATTCAGGAATTTCCCCTTGATAATTGGACAGCAAAAAGCCGCCACAGCCGAGAATGTCGAAAATCCGCTGTGACAGACCGGTCTGGATGGAACACATGGTAATATTCAGATTTATCTTGCTACGTTTAAAGACAAGGGGCATTTCTGTGTGCGTGTTCACGCCACCGTGATAATGAACATGAGGCAAAGAAGATGCGTCGCTACGGGTAAATAAATGCACGTCGAATTCTTCTGATAAGGATTGCAGCAACTGTATTCTGTCCCGGGCAGAAAGTTCTATTCCCAAATAATAATTTGTTGCAACAAAAGCATCTGTGTCTGTGAAGGCATCCGGTAATGTATAAAAGCCGGCATCTGCTCTTTTGATCGCATCGACTATTTGAGGAGTGATGGAATCCTCTATTTGATAGAGCCCGGATAAAGGCATGCGCGCAGATAAGATCTGCTCGCATATATCACGGTCCCGGGCAGAAAGTGGCAGATGCGGATAAGAAGATTTCTCATTATAAAGGGAACCCACAAAAGAAACATCATATGTAGGTGGCTGAGTGGTCTCTTCTGTACCGGCGTTACAAAAAAACGCATCCCAGCGCTGTGTGTTGGCTGCGAGGGGAAGATAAAAAATACAGTCAGGATTCTCCTTATGAAATTGGGTATATTGATGATAATCAAATAAGAAAATCCGGTTACATTGATTTCTAATGGCAGCAGAGTATAATTCCAGCACCGGACAATCCACGCTGAGACATACATAGGTCACATGGAGACGTTCGCATACCTCCGAGATATAAGGAAAGAAATTGATGCTGAAAACAAATAACGGCGAATAAGACAGTATTTTTTCTGCAATCAGCCTCACCCGCAGGGATGGCTCGATTGACTTTTGATGAATTTCTGCGTCCTCTTCTATAACGCTTAAACCAAAAGAGGAAAAAGCATCTATGATATCCGGTTCGCATATATTTCCGTAGCGGTGAAAAATGATATTCATTGCTCAAATTCCTTTCAAATATCTCTTATTTAGTATCATAGCACAAAAATAAAAAATATTTAAAAAAATTTCAAAAAGGGGTTAAGTAATAAAAGAAGCGTCCGATATATATTACAAATGAAGCAACAAGAGCTTCAAACAACTAAATAAGTAAACCTGCAACAGATATTTTGGGTGCGTACGAATTCGAAATATTAGTTGCGAAAAAACAAACGTACGCAAGGATGCGACGTGAAAATTCAAGGAGGAAAAAATATGGTAGTACAACACAATTTAACAGCAATGAACTCTAACAGAATGCTTGGTTTAACCACAGCAACTCAGGCTAAGTCAACTGAGAAATTATCATCAGGTTACAAGATTAACCGTGCAGCAGATGATGCAGCTGGTCTTTCCATCAGTGAAAAGATGAGACGTCAGATAAGAGGTCTTACACAGGCTTCCTTAAACGCACAGGATGGTATCTCCGCAGTGCAGACAGCAGAAGGCGCTTTAGCAGAAGTTGAAGATATGCTTCAGAGAATTAACGAACTGGCTGTAAAGGGTGAAAATGACACTCTTACAACTCAGGACAGAAGTTATGTTGGTTCTGAAGTTTCTCAGTTAATGCAGGAAATCAACCGTGTTAAGAATACTACAACATTCAACGAGCAGAGCCTCTTGAATGGTTCCTTTAAGGACAAAAATCTTCAGGTTGGTGCAGAATCTAACGTTGACAACAAGATTTCCGTTACCATCAAGAACATGAGTGTTTCCACTTTGGCTACAACATTTAATACTATGTTGACAAAGATGAGCGCACAAACAACGCTGAATACCAAGGAACTCGTTGTTAATAAGTTCCTTAGCTACTGCAAGTTATCCAGCGGTGCAAAGATTGCTGATGCTAATATGTTGAAGGCTTCTTTCTTCGCAGGTTTGAACGTATGGGCTAAGTCCGCTATTCAGGATGTTTCCGAACAGAGATCTGACCTCGGTGCTATCCAGAACCGTCTTGAACATACTATCAACAACTTAGATAACGTAGTTGAAAATACTACATCAGCAGAAAGCCAGATCCGTGATACAGATATGGCATCTGAAATGGTTAAGTATTCTAACAATAATATCCTTGCACAGGCTGGTCAGGCAATGCTTGCACAGGCTAATCAGTCCAATCAGGGTGTTCTGTCCTTACTTGGCTAATTTCTGTAGAGATGGCAATGAAACAATGACTACCGAAGGGAACCGGACAACATCCGGTTCCCTTTTTTATGCAGGAGGTTCTTATGCAATTCCCGGATTCCTATTTTGAAGAAGAAGTAAGAGACGGCTTTTATATCAGCTCTAAAATGAAGTGCTGCTGGGCATCACAGCTTGAGGTGCTGGATGTGATTGACCGTATTTGTAAAAAACATAATATAAAGTATTTTGCAGAGTGGGGGACACTGCTTGGCTGTATCCGTCATGGTGGCTTCATTCCATGGGATGATGACATGGATATTGCTATGAAGCGGATGGATTATGAAAAATTTCAGAAGATTGTTCTAGATGAATTGCCGGAAGGTTATGAAATTCTGTGGTATGACAATAATGAAAACTACTGGGATGTGATGATGCGGGTGATTAATACCAACTTTGTAAGTTATGATCCGGAGTTTCTGGATGAATTTCATAACTGCCCTTATCCCACAGGAATTGATATTTTCCCCTTGGATTATGTAACCAATAATAAGGATGAAGAGAATATTCAGAGAGAACTGGTGGAAATGGTGAAAACAGTGGCAGACTCTAACGGAATGGGTTATCTGAAGGAGGATGAACTGGAGGCTTTTTTATGTCTGATTGAAAAAACATGTAGGCAGAAAATTGACCGCGACGGGAAAATTAAGAATCAGTTGTATAAGCTGCTGACAGCATTATATGCCTTGTTTGGTGAGGAGGACGGAGACAGGATTGCATTGATATCCCAGTATTTGGAGGCCGGCTGTAGTGTTTATCCCAAGGAATGTTATGCGGATTCTGTGCGGATGCCATTTGATGTGATAGATATTCCGGTGCCGATGGGTTATGACGGGGTATTGAAACTGAAATACGGCGATTATATGAAAAATGTCAGAAGCGGCGGCGGGCATGAGTATCCTTACTTTGACAAGCATGATGAGTTCTTGAAGGAGCGTGATGCAGAAATCCCCACTTATCAGTATCCGGGCGGACTTGATGCAAGGGTAAAAAAACCTACTTTTAAGCAGAATCTGCTGAATAAGCTACAGCTTCTTTCTCAGATTCACGAAAAACTGGAAATGTTGATTGAATACGGGCAACATGAACTGGTGCAGAAACTTTTTGAGGAACTTCAGAATGTGGCTGTAGTGATTGGAAACTCCATCGAAAAGAAGATGGGAGAAGGAACAGAGACAGTAACTTTATTGGAACAATACTGTGAAGGAGTATTTGAGTTATATAGTGTAGTTGTACAGAATGCAGTGACTGATGGAAGCAGCGTTCGGGCAATTTTGGATGAGGCATTACAGATGGTGATTGAATCTGCAGAGAGATTGCAGGTGAAAAAGGAAGTTGTATTTATGCCTTATCATGCAAATCAATGGAAAGCAATGGAAAGCATATGGCGGGCAGCCTGCGAGGAGGAAAACTGCAACGTAAAAGTTGTTCCGATTCCTTATTACTATAAGAGACAGATGGGAAGAAAACTTAGTGAACGGTGTTATGATGGAGAAATGTTTCCGGAATATGTTCCCATAACAAGCTTTTTGGATTATAGCCTTGAAAATAATCATCCGGACCGGATATATATTCAGAATCCCCATGATAACTGGGATCACGTGCTTACGGTGCATTCTGACTATTATTCTACAGAGCTTTGGAAACACACAGGGCAGCTGATCTACATTCCGTGGTTTAAGACGGATGAGATACCGAAAACTGACGAACGGGCAATGAATGCCATGAAATATTATGTCGCAATGCCTGGTGTAGTAAATGCGGATAAGGTAATTGTCCAATCCGAAGCCATGAAGCAAAGCTATGTGGATTATCTTTGTGGGTGGGCAGGAGAAGATACCAGACCTATTTGGGAAGAAAAAATTTTGGGAGCAGGATCACCCCTGGATGATATAGAAGATATGGATGTGCACCGTCCGGAAGAATGGAAAGACAAAAAAGTGCTGCTATACTATGTCAGTGGTAACGGATTATTAGAACACAAAGAAAAAATGTTTGCCAAGATGCAGAGTTCCATGGAGCTGTTTGAAGAACAATCAGATAAGTTGCAGATTATCTGGCTACAGGATTTAGAACTGGAACAAAGGCTGGGAAAGAGAGCACCAGAGCTTCTTAGAGAATACAAACAGGCGGTTTCTGCCGCAGAAGAAAAAGACTGGATTACCATTATGAAAGATTCGGAAAAAGAGATGGCAGTGAAACTATCAGATGCTTTTTACGGTGATGGAGGAAAAAGTGCCCAGCTTATGAGATCAGCCGCTAAGCCGGTGATGCTGCAGAACGTAAACATTTGATGAGGCGTGGTGACAAGGTGAGTGTACAGGAAACATTTCTGCTTGATGAAGTCAGATGTGGCTTTATGGTCCCGGCTGCAGTGAAGCAGGCGTGGGCAGCACAGCTGGAAGTCTTGATGGAAATCGACAGAGTTTGTAAATTACATAATATTCAGTATTTTGCTGATTGGGGAACCCTGCTTGGCGCGGTGCGCCATGGAGGGTTTGTTCCGTGGGACGATGACTTAGATATCGTTATGAAGCGAGAAGACTATCAAAAATTCATGACGGTGGCACGCTTTGACATGGAAGAAGGTTTTGATGTGCAAACCTTTCGTAATCAAAAGGACTTTTGGCTGTTTATGGGCAAAGTGGTTGGAAAAAACCGGTTTTGCTTTGAAAAAGAGCATCTGCGAAGGTTTCACAATTTCCCTTACATTGCGTGTGTAGATATCTTTGTACTGGATTATGCACACAGAGACCCGGACCTGGAAGAAAAGCGTAAGACCATATGCAAGTACATGCTTGGAATTGCTGATGGAATCGTAGAGGGACAGTTTGCGCAGGAGGAAAAGGAAGAATATCTGCAGACACTTGAAACAATGAGCGGGCAGCGATTTGAAAGAATAGATGACCCGGTGGAAATGGGCAGATATCTATATGGAGAAGTGGAAAGGCGCTTTGCAGAGGTACCGGGGCTGGAAGCAGACTATCTGGTACAGATGTTCCCCTGGGGACTGAAGCAAAATGTGAATTATTATCCCAAAGAATATTATGAAAAAGCAGTGAGAATACCCTTTGAGTGTATAGAGATGCCGGTTTCGCCACTTTACGACAAAATGCTCCGTATGCGTTATGGAGAGTATTGGAAGCTTGTAAAGGATGCCGGAGCTCACAATTATCCGTTCTTTGAGGGGCAGAAAGTAAATTTGCAGAAGGTGCTGGACTTCGATTTGCCAGCATTTAGGTTTCATCCGGAAATGTTGGAACGTACTGAGGAAGAGAAGAATGCCGTTCAATATTCTTATAAGGCGATGGCAAAGGAATGTGCTACTGAGTTAAAGCGAATGAAAGAAGAACTGATGATGGGGATAGAGAACCTATGTCATACCGGTAACCGACAATGTGCTGATGACCTTGCATCTTTGCTGGGGGAAAGCCAGCAGCTTGCGGTGGACCTCGGCACCTTGCTGGAACAGATAAAGGGTGAGGGATGCATCTTGGTGGGCATGTTGGAGAGATATTGCGAGATTCTTTATCGGGCTTATGAGTACATTCAAGGAGAGACAATAAAAGACACATGTCTGTTAACGCAAGAGTTGGATCAAACTTTGCAGTTGCTTTTGAAAGAACTTAAAGGGAACATCTTAAATAGAAAAGCAATTTTGTTTTTACCGGTTATGGCAAAAGACTGGGATGGATTGCACAGCCTTTGGCAGGCAGCGGCAGCAGATGAAAACTGTGATGTTTATGTAGCACCACTTCCCTATTATTATAAAGATTATGACGGATCGGCAAAAAAAATATGCTATGAGGGAGAAGAATTTCCCGAGGGAATTACCATATTGGATTACAAGGTACTGACGACGGAATACTTAGAACTTCTGCATCCGGAAGTGATTGTCATTCAGAATCCCTATGATGCATGGCATCCGGCTATCTCTGTTCCGGAGATATTTTATTCGGTCAATATCAGACGTTACACCGATAAACTTGTCTATGTAGCTCCTTTTGTAGTAGAAGAATTTACAAAGCAGAACGCCCGCGAATATGCCAACATGCAGTATTATGTGACAATGCCCGGAGTAGTGTATGCAGATGTGGTGCTAACCCAATCGGAAAATATGAAGCAAATGTATGTTGAAAAACTGACAGAGTTTGCAAGTGAAGACACAAGAGAGCATTGGGAAGAAAAAATACAATTTTTCCCGCTAGAGGCGAAGCCCAAACCGGCCAACACCAAAAAAAGACATAAGAAGATACTTTATGGTATCAGTAGTAGTATTCTGCAAGAAGTGCCGGAGGATGCACGGCGGAAAATAGAAAACAACTTGAAAATATTTGAGGATTATAAAAATGAAATAGACGTTACCGTTTTTCATTTTCCTGAGGAAAGTATCCATTCAACAGAAGGATATGATGCCTATTATGGAGATCCAATGCCGGTCATGATGGAATTTGTGCAGGCGGGAAAACCGGTGATGATACAGTCTGTAAAACTGTGATTTCATTTTGAAAAATTAAAGATTTTTGCAAAATAGCCGATATATAAAATAGTAAATACTAAGGAGGAAGGCTGATGAATGTTGCATTAATCTTAGCCGGAGGAACGGATTCCAAATTCGAAATGGATATTCCCAAGCAGTTTGTCAATGTCAATAACAGACCGATTATCGTGTACACATTGGAGGCTTTCCAAAAGCATCCGGAGATAGATGAAATCATTATTACATGCTTAGATGGCTGGCAGGAAATGGTGAGGGTCTACAGCAAGCAGTTTAATATTACCAAGTTGACCGATATTATTTCCGGCGGAAAGGATGCCCAGGAGTCCACTTATAAAGGATTACAGCATTTAAAAGGAAAGATGGACAAGGGAGACGTGGTGGTTATACACGATGCCATCCGCCCATTGGTGTCTGAAGAAATCATTACCAAAAGCATCGAGATGTGCCATAAAAAAGGCATGGGAGTGGCGGCAACACATATCATGGATACCATCATGCATTCCGGAAATGGCAAAGAAGGCTATCAGAGTATTAACCGATATGAAATTATGAAAGTGCAGACGCCGCAGGCTTTTGACTATCAAGTGATTATGGAATTTCATGAGAGAGCGATTGCTGAGAACTGTCTGGGTGCATGGGATAACAGTTCCATGATTACCAAACTTGGGGAAAAGGTGTACTTTTCAGAGGGAACAGATGTCAACATGAAAATCAATACCGTAGAGGATGTAGCAATGTTTAAAGCCCTTTACAGGATGAAAACGACAGATGAACCTGCATACAGCAGAAAATGATACAGATGATTAGTTTTTGAAATGGGGTATTACATATGAATATAGCACTCATATTAGCGGGTGGATATGGCAGCAGAACCGCCCAGGACATTCCCAAACAATTTATGAATGTATATGACAAGCCACTTGTTATTTATACTTTGGAGAATTTTGAGCGGCATCCGGAGATTGATGCCATTGCAGTAGTGTGCTTAGATGGCTGGCATGAAGTGCTTCGTGCCTATGCCAGACAGTATCAGATTACGAAACTGAAGTGGATTATACACGGTGGTAACGACGGGCAGGAATCTACAGCCAAAGGTGTGGAAGCACTGCGGGATATCTGCGCAGAGGATGATGTGCTTTTGGTGCATGATGCCATCCGGCCGTTTATCACAGAAGAAGTGATTACAGATGCCATTAAAACCTGTATGCAAAAAGGATCCGGTTTAAGCTCTGTCAGATGCCAGGAAACCATCGTCCGTACAGACGACGGCAAATCCGGTAATGAAAGCATCGCAAGAACAGAAATTATGCGTGTACAAACTCCGCAGGCGTACCGGTACGGAAAAGCACTTTGGGCATATGAAGAAGCGGATAAACAGGGGATTAAGGGCGAGGTATATATCAATACCCTGATGCTCCGGTTGGGTGAGAAAGTATATTTCTCTAAAGGCACAGAAAAAAATGTGAAAATTACCACCATTGATGATTTGGAAGTATTTAAGGCACTTCTGAAAATGGAGCGGGAAGATTGGATTAAGTGATAGATAAAAAGTGCTGAAAATTTTACGGAAAAATATAAACGAAAAAACGATAAATACAAGATAGAGTAGAAAAAGCGGATAGCAATACGGTATAAATACAAGATGTTGTGTTTGTGCAAGTTGCTATCCGCTTTTTTCACAGTCTTGAAAAGTACTTGAACTATATTTTACCGATATGATATGTTCTTTTTAAAGCATACATTTCTAAAATTCTATACCATATCTGAGGTGGAACCGTCTGGTTGCCGTTATGGCATTACGTGAAATCGTGCTTTATTTCAAAAAAACAAAAAGAATAAAGCAGGAGATTTGCGGAAAATAGGATGATAGTATTGGCTCCTGCGAAAAGGAGGATAAGTGGGAGAAAAAGACATCAGACTGAAGGTGTATTTTGATGATGCAAAGAGATATGCCGATTTATGGAACGGTAGTATGTTCCAAGGAAAACAGATCGTGAAAGCGGAGGATTTGAAAACGATATCACCTGTGCTTGATATGGCAGATAAGACAGGTACAGAAGAAATGCTGCGGGATATTGTGATGAAACAGAGCCTTGAAGGGCAGAGGTTTGCACTTTGGACAGTGGAAAATCAGGAATTGATAGATTACGGCATGCCGGTGCGGATTATGCGGCAGGAGACTATGGCATATGCGGAACAAATCAAACAAAAGAAAAAAGAAAACGCTGAGAAAAAGTTGAGGCCGGGTGGAGAATATTTATACAAGGTAAAGAAAGATGATAAGATTTACCCTGTGTCAACACTGGTAGTGTATTGGGGAAAAGAAGAGTGGGATGGACCAAAGAGCCTGCATGAAATGATAGACTGGGGACCGGAAAGTGAAGAAATCAAAAAGCTGGTTCCGGAATATCCCATACATTTTTTAGACTTGTCAAAGGTGGAACATCCGGAATATTTCAAGACCGAGCTGCGTCCGTTTTTAGAATTATATCGACACAGCGATGATAAGAAAACATTTATCGATTATATAAAGAATAATGAGGAATGCGAAAAAATGGACGAGGAGAGTTGGGACGTACTTGGGAAAGTGACCAATTCACAAAAAGTAATAAGCAAGCTTAAAAGTAAAGTGAAAGAAACGAAACAGGAGGAAAGAAACATGTGCAAGGCATTAGAAGAGTATTATAACGATGGAGTTGCAGAAGGCGAAGCATCTGCAGTAATAGAACTGCTGCAAGAAATGGGAGAGGTGCCCAAAGAATTATGCGACAAAATATATAAGGAAAAAGATTTGGATTTGTTAAAAAATTGGATAAAGCTTGCAGCAAAGGCTGATAGCATAAGTGGTTTTGAGAAAAGTATTTCATAAGATAAGCAAAGATGATAAGACTTATCCTATGTCAACACTGGTAGTGTACTGGGGAAAAGAAGAGTGGGATGGACCAAAGAGCCTGCACGATATGATAGATTGGGGACCGGAAAGTGAAGAAATCAAAAAGTTGGTTCCGGAATATCCCATACACTTTTTAGACTTGTCAAAAGTGGAGTATCCGGAATATTTTAAGACAGAGCTGCGTCCGTTTTTAGAATTATATCGATACAGAGATGATAAGAAAACATTTATCGATTATATAAAGAATAATGAAGAATGTGAAAAAATGGACGAGGAGAGTTGGGATGTACTTGGGAAAGTGACCAATTCACCGAAATTAATAAATAGCCTAAAGAATAAAGTGGAAAAGAGTAAGGAGGAAAACCAAGATATGTGTAAAGCACTACAGGAGTTTTATGATGATGGAGTTGCGGAAGGAAAAGCAGAAGCACAAATAGAACTGGTCTGCCGAAAAATAGCCAAAGGAAAAGATATATCACAGATAGCGGAAGAGTTGGAAGAAGATGAAGATACCATAAAGAAAATATACGATGCGGCTATAAAATTTGCACCTGATTTCGATGTGTCTAAAATATATGAAATGTTACATGAGAACATTATAAACTGAAATAGAATTTTTGTACGACTAAATTTCATTTGAGAAATAAGAAGTGGAATTTAAAATTACACTTGATAATTGGGGGGACTTTTAACATGTGGATGTTAAGTCTGGAACTACTTTTGCCGATACATAATATAGTAACGCAACTACAGGGAAGTAGGCTAAGGTGAAAGGAATCACGAAAGGAACTTGAATGTGAGAGCTTCACGCTACAGCGTGAAGCTTTTTGAATTATTTATTCATTTCAATTCAATGGAGAACGATAAAATGAGTCAAGACAAAATTGAACTTTTTGTTCCGGGACGATTATGCCTGTTGGGAGAGCATAGTGATTGGGCAGGAATGCACAGAGTAATGAATTCAGCGATTGTTCCTGGTTATGCCATTGTGTCCGGGTTAGAACAGGGAATTTATGCAACTGCCGAGAAGTGCGATAAATTTGTTGTAGAAAGTGATTTGGAAATATACCGGCAGGAAGTGCTGGAATGTGAGATGGACACAGAAAAACTGATTGAAATCGCTAAAGAAGGTGGTTTCTTTTCTTATGTAGCGGGAGTGGCGTCCTATATTAATGAAAATTATTCCGTTGGCGGTGTGAGAATCCGGATTACAAGAATGGATTTACCCATAAAAAGCGGGCTATCTTCTTCAGCAGCAATTTGCGTTTTAGTGGCAAGAGCATTTAATCAGCTTTATCATTTAAGACTGAACACCAATGGGGAAATGCTGGCAGCATTTCGAGGAGAACAGCGCACACCTTCCAGATGTGGACGCCTTGATCAGGCATGTGCATTTGGAACGAAGCCTGTCTTTATGAAATTTGACGGTACAGAAGTAAGTGCCCGCAGCATACAGATAGGAACTACATTTTATTGGGTAGTGGCAGATTTAAAGTCTTCGAAAGATACCGTGAAAATCTTGTCTGATTTGAATGGATGTTATCCCTTTGCTCAAAATGAAAAAGATTGTTTAGTGCAGGAAGCATTGGGAGAAGATAATGAGCAATTTGTGAGCAGGGCCGTACAATATCTGGAGGAGGGCGATGCTAAAGGCTTGGGCGAGCTTATGGTGGAGTTTCAGAAGAACTTTGACAAGAAGATAGCACCTGCCTGTCCGGAACAGTTGGCTGCACCGATACTGCACTCTGTATTAAGTGATAATAAAATCAAGCAGTGGACATACGGTGCCAAGGGCGTTGGCTCCCAAGGGGATGGTACAGTACAATTTTTGGCAAAGGATGAAGAAAGCAGAGATGCATTAATTGCGTATTTAAGAGAAGAAAAAGGAATGCCTGCTTTTTCTCTCACACTGAAACCGGAAAAACGCATTAAGCGGGCAATCATTCCTATTGCCGGATTTGGTACGAGGTTATATCCTGCTACGCGAGGAATCAAAAAAGCATTTATGCCCCTTGTGGATAATGACGGATTGTTAAAACCGGCAATTTTAATTTTGCTGGAGCAGTTAGACGAAGCCGGAATTGAAGATGTGTGCTTGGTTATAGGACCTGATGAGCAGGCAGAGTATGAAAACTTTTTCAGACCAATGGCAGAGGAACATATTCAGAAGCTTTCCTCAGAAAAAAGAGAATATGAAGAAAAAATTGTTGGAATCGGAAAAAGAATCACTTATGTATGTCAAAAGGAACGCCTAGGCTTTGGACATGCAGTATATCAATGCAAGGAATTTACTAAAGGTGAACCGGTGCTTTTGCTGCTGGGAGATATGGTTTACAAGTCTTTTGAAGAAAAGAATTGTATGGAGCAGATGGTAGATGTTTATGAGAAGTATGGTAAGACCATGGTAAGCATACATAAGATTCCCGTGGAGGAAGCAGAGCACTATGGTATTCTCTATGGCCAATGGGAAGATCAGCAGGAAACCTTGATGAAGGTGGACTGCATGAAAGAGAAGCCGGGGCTTGATTATGCCAATGAGTATTTAAAGGTTCATTCCGTAAAGAAGGGAGACGGTTGTTATGCTGTGTTTGGACAATATATTCTTACGTCTGTGGTATTTGAAGAGCTGCGAAAGAATATCGAAGCGGGAAGTTACAGTAAGGGCGAGATTCAATTGACGGATGCTTTGGATGCTGTTCGTGAAAAAGAAGGTATGTATGCTTATGAAATAAGCGGAAAGTCCTTTGATACCGGTTTGCCGGAGATCTACAGACAGACGTTTTGGGAGTTTGGGAAATGAAAAATAAATACTTATTTTGGAAAGGTAAAACGATATGAAAAGAGTTGCTTGTTTTGGGACAGGAAAAGTATATCAGGTTTTTATTCGCGTGTTTAATGAAAGAATGTTAGAGATTGTAGGAGCGATAGATAATGATACGGAAAAACAAGGTGAAATGTTAAATGGTCATAATGTATATGCACCACATGAAATAAAAGAACTGAATGTAGATTTTATTATTATTACAACTTCATATGTAAGCGAAGTGAAAGCACAATTGTTGTCTCTTGGGATAGAAGAAAAGAGAATCTTGGACTTTTTTTCAATATATAAGAGATTACTTCCTTTGGAAAATGAAATGTGGAATGAAATGTTAAGAGAAGATGCGTTTTTTAACTTGCTCATGCAAAACAATGAAGAAGAAAGTATGTGGCGTTTGGAAGAAATGCAAAGAAAAACACTGTTTTTAGAAGCTAAAAACTTTATTAATTCTTTGCCAAAAGACAGGATTGATAGCTTAGAGGAAGTTGAATTTCAGGTATATTCTCAGTGGGGTGAAGATGGAATTATTCAATGGTTGATAAAAAATGTTGAGATTCCAAATAAAATATTTGTGGAGTTTGGTGTAGAAGATTATCAAGAAGCAAATACAAGGTTTTTATTGATGAATAATAACTGGTCTGGACTTGTAATTGATGGAAGTAAAGACAATATGGATAGGCTTCGTAATGAGAGATGGGTTTGGCGTTACGATTTGCGAGCAGTAAATAAATTTATCACGAAAGATAATATTAACGAAATAATTAAGAACGCTGGTTTTGAAGGTGATATAGGAATTCTTAGTGTTGATATTGATGGAAATGATTATTGGGTATTAGACGCCATTGATTGTGTACAGCCTCGTATTTTGATTTGTGAGTATAATAGTTTGTTTGGAGATAAGGAAAAGGTAACAATTCCGTATGATGATAAGTTTATAAGAACCAATAGTCATTATAGTAATATATATTATGGGGCATCTCTTGCAGCGTTTCAAGATTATGCAGAAAAACATGGATATTATTACGTTGGAAGTAATAGTGCAGGAATTAATGCTTTTTTTGTTCGCAAGGATAGTATTAGTGAGACGCTAATTCCAAGAAATAGTAAACGCTTTATAAAAAGAAAATTTAGAGAAATAAGAAATATGGATGGTGAATTAAGTTTTTTAGGGGAAAAAGAACAGTTGGAAAAGATTAAAGATATGCTACTAGTTGATTTGACAGGAGGAGAAGTAAAGAAAATTTCTGAATTGTATAAAGACACCTTGTAAAAAATCATGAAGACTGCAATAAAGAAAATACATACATGATTTAGGAAAGAGGGAGAAGAATGGTATGTCAGACGGGAGAGAATTGTGGAAGAGGGGCGAGACTATAATTATTTATGGAGCAGGTACTTATTTGCAGAAACGCTACAAATTTATTTGTGAAAATTATCGTGTAGAAGCAATTGTTGATAAAAACAAGCGTGGAGACTTTCAAGATGTACCGATATGTGGATTGGAATATTTGAATAAAAGGTCTGCTTCCATAGTTATCATCATGATTGAAAATCGGAATATCTGTATGGACATTGCAGATACATTGATTTCGGAATATGGTATATCAAGAGATGATATTAGGTTTGGCGTAAATTTAGTGAGTTATAGAGACAAAGAAAAGATATTTAAGGTTGGAATAATGGGGTGCGGAAGTATAGCTTCGCAAATGGCAACTGCAATACTTAATATATGTCAAGATATAAAAATTCACGCATGTGCATCCAGAACTCAAGAGAAAGCAGATAGTTTTGCTTATAAATATGGTATCGAAAAAGCATATGGAAATTATTCAGATATGCTTAAAGACGATGAATTAGATATTATTTATATAGCAACGCCTACATCAGAACACTTTTCCAATATGAAACAATGTATAGAGCATGGGAAAAATATATTGTGTGAGAAAACGTTTACAATAAATGAAAAGCAAACAAAAGAAGTTTTTGCGTTGGCAAAGGAGCGTTCATTATATGTTGCAGAAGCAATGACCATACAATACCATGAGATTTATTCCAAGTTAAAACAAATCTTACTGCGTGGTATAATAGGAGATGTGATAAATGTACAAGCAAGCATTAATTACAAGGTTGATGCTTTGGATAGAATAAAGGATATCAAATTGGGAGGGGGAGCTTTATTTGAGTTGGGGGTATATAATCTCAACTTTATGACTATCTGCATGGGATACGATGTGGCTCATATAATTGCGCATAGCGATAAATTTGAAGCTGGTGCGGATGCCTATTTAATGCTAATAGTTCAATATAAAAATGGCAAGACTGCGGGGTTATATTGCGACACAAGATGTTCGGGAAAAAATCAAGGAATCGTGTATGGCAATAAGGGATTTATTATTATTGATGAGATAAACAGACCATCCCGGTTATTGGCGTTTGATAATGATAAAAGGCTGATAGAAGAATATTATTCCGATACAAATGAATCTGTTTTGGCAAATGAAATGATTACAGCGAAAATAGCAATTGAGAAAAATGAACTAGAATGTGCTGAGTGTTCACAGGAACACACAATCAGTATTATGCAGATGATGGATAAAGTAAGAAGCATGATTGATTAACAATATTTTATGGAGGCAGATGGATGAAAAATAATGTTATTTTTGGAGCCGGAGAAATGGGGAAATATGCATTACGTTTCTTTGGAGATACTAATGTTATAGGTTTTGCTGATAATAATGAGAGGCGTTGGGGGCAAAGGTATCTTGAGAAGATAATACTTAAACCAGAAGAACTTGCGGAAATGAAAAATGACATAAGAGTTATTATTGCTAATAACGATTACGGTGATGAAATTCAACAGCAGCTTGAAAGATTAGGTATTAAGGACAGTGTAATATTCTCATGGGACTATGAGACTATTAAAAAAGGATTAAGAGGAGTGCAGGAGGATATAATTCTTGTGACGGATGAAGAGAAAGATACCTTTCATAAATACTTAGAGGTTCACCTTGAGAACATTCCATTACAAATAAAGCATGTTTCAATTTCAGAATTTGATTCACTTAGCGAAGAAGAAAAGAATAAACCGATATATATTTTTTCGAGAAAGCATCATGCAGAGATTTATTACCTTCTCAGAAATGAGAAAAATGTAACAGATATTCTTATGTGGGTGCTTTGGAGTGATACAGAAATTGCAAGATTTCCGACTGAGGAAGAGTGGGAACGAGATGGGGAAGAAGAAGATTATTTTAATACAATGCTTAGGAATGGCATGGTTAATGCGATAAACAGCTATGTAAATATAGTGTCTCACAATAAAGAAATACAGTTGTTTAAGTTGATTGAACTAGAAACAATAAACAGATGTAATAGTGTATGTCATTTTTGTGCAGCAAATGCAAATGCACCGCAAAGGCCTAAAAAATATATGAGCGATGAACTATTATATAAAATAGTAAAAGAATTAAAGGAGATGAATTATAAAGGACAAATAAATATGTATTCAGCAAACGAACCTTTTTTGGACTCCAATATTATTGAACGAGTAAAGTATGTGAAAACTAACTTGCCGGAGGCTAAATTAAATGTTACCACGAATGGCACGATGCTAACATTGAAAAAGCTTTTGGATATAATAGATTATTTAGATGAGTTGGTTGTAAATAATTACTCGACCGAGAGAAAGTTACATGATAATTTGGATGAAATTGTAAAATATTGCAAGGCACATCCCGAAAAGGACTATCAGGAAAAAATTTCTATAAGAATTAGAAGAATTGATGAGAAATTAGCCGCTCGAGCAGGTGCAGTTCCTAATAGAAAAAAAATCTTGGAGTTACATGGACATTCTTGTGCTTTTCCGTTTCAAGTAATGATTATATCACCAGATGGGAAAGTAAGGCTATGTTCAAGTGATGTTTGGGGAGAATGCATTTTAGGGGATGTAAGTGTTGAGTCGCTTGTTGATGTATGGTATGGAGAAAAAGTAAACAGTATTAGAGAAAAACTGTATGGTGGAAGGCAAAACTTTGAACTTTGTTCGAAATGTGACCATTGCTATATTATTTAGGATGTTTCATTACACTTATATATTTATGAGTAAAATATAATTATTTAATATCGGGAAAACATAAAAGGTAGATACTAACTGGTGAAAAATAATGAAGACAGTTTTATATATTGATATGGGATTTCATAGAAAAACAAGGTCATCTGATTTTGTTGTACAGTTATTGAAAGAAAAATATTTGGTAGATGAAATATATTTAGATACTCTTCAAATATCAAATGTAAGTGAAGAAGTGAGGGTGAAAAAGTACGATTATCTTGTATTGTGGCAGTTGATGCCAACGGCGGATTTTTTAAATGAATTATCGTTTGATGTAGGTGTTTTTTTCCCGATGTATGATTCGGCTGTTGGCTTAGCAAGAGAGGAGTGGAATCCTTATAAATCATTTACGATAATTAACTTTTCAAAAACCTTGCATGAATATTTATGTGAGGAGGGATTTTGTTCAAAATATATACAGTTTTTTCCCAAACCGCAGGCGATTTCAAACGAAGGTGAGGAGGATTCCTTGTTTTTTTGGCAGCGAACCAATCAGATAAATGTTAATCAATGCTTGAGGATGTGTGAAAGATTAAATTTAAAAAATATACATATTCACAAAGCGTTAGACCCCAACGCATATTATGTTTCGCCAAATAAAAAGTATGACTATCATTTTTCCTATTCAAAATGGTTTGAGAAGAAACAGGATTTAATAGATACAATTGAAAAATCGGTATACTATGTTGCACCAAGAAAATATGAAGGTATCGGAATGAGTTTTTTGGATGCAATGGCGATGGGGAGATGTGTGATAGCACCTAATTATCCAACAATGAATGAATATATTAAGGATGGTGTTACGGGAATTTTATATGACTATGAAAATCCCAAACCTATTACTGTCAAAGACGTAAGGGCGATTCAAGAAAATGTTTATAAGTATATAGAAGATGGGTACAGAAAATGGGAAGAAGAAAAGTATAAAATACTAGATTGGATAGATAAAGGAAAAAAAGTTGGTATTATTGAAAATAAGGACAAAAATGTTGAACTAGAAGCACCTGAAAAGATGCAACAATATTTTGCGTTGCTGTGCAAGTGGCTATTATTAAAAAACAATAATATATCCATAGAAAAATACTTTATTCAAAAAGGAATAAAGAAAATTGCTGTTTATGGATATACGGAGTTAACAAGTCGATTTGAGGAAGAATTGGAAGGTACAACGGTGGTTGTTGAATGTTTTATTGATAAAGTTCCCAAGCCAACCAATTCGGGTGAAATGACAATAAGTCTTAATGAGAAAATACCGTCAGTTGACATGATTGTTGTTACGCCTATTTTTTATTTTGAGTCGATATATGCAGATTTATCTCAAAAAACTGATGTGCCGATAGTATCGCTGAAGTCAGTTATTGATGAGTTGCTTTATAATATATAAATACGAAAATTGACGTTTGTGTGTCGAAGAAAAATAAATTAATAACAGAAAGGTCGATTGTGACAATGGGAAGAAAGTATATCGTGTTATTTGGAGCTGGAAAAATTGGTAAGATGGTATGTGAAATGATGAAGGACTTTTGTGATGAAAAATATTTGCTTTTTTGTGATAATAGTCCTGGAAAAGCTAATACCAAGATTTTAGGGATAGATGTATGCTCTTTTGTTGAATTGGTGGAACTGTATAACGAGGGGCAGGTCTCGCGAATTATTATTTCAGTCGGATGGACATGTTTTGATGAAATATTAATTCAATGTTTAGAAAGCGATATTTCTTTAGATGTGTTATGGACCATTAGTGAACAAGGAGAAATAATTCGTCCAGAAAAGATATATGCATTTGAAAGATATTCGCAGTGGGGGGAGGATAGTTATGTAGCAAATTATTTTGAAGAGAAAGATAATGTGGTATATGTAGATGTGGGTGCCAATCATCCGTATCGGTTTTCCAACACCTATTGGGTATATAAAAATCGAGGGGGGGGGAAGTGTATCAATATAGAGCCTGATGTGAGCAATTATAATAAGTTATGCAAACTGCGGAGCAAGGATATTAATTTAAATGTAGGCATTTCTGATAGAAAAGATGAACTGAAATACTATGCGTATGAAGAAACGGCATATAATACATTTTCAAAGGAAAGAATGTTGGAATTAAGGGATTTGGGAATGGAGTGTGAGGTGCTGAATGTCCCGGTTATCCCATTGCAAGAGATATTGGATCAATATAATGTTAGCCATATAGATTTTATGGATTTAGATGTAGAGGGTATGGAAATCAAAGTTTTAAACGGAATTGACTTTAAGAAAACGTGGATAGATATTATGTTGATAGAACAGTTAAATACAAGTTTAAGAACTGTACTGGAAAGTGATGTGTGTTCGTACATGAGGGAAAAAGGCTTTTACCCAGTAAGCAAGTATGATCATACCGTGGTGTATAAAAATACAATAACAGCCAGTGAGTTTGAGAAAATGAAAGAAGGGTGAAAATGGATACAAATTATTTTTTATCAGCGGCTATGGTTGGCAATGCTCTTTTTTGGGCTACCAGAGATAAAGGAGATATAATGAAATTTGATATGGAACGCGGCAGATTAGAATACGTGTTACCAGGGAAATATTTATCAGATGGCGATATGATGTATTCTGCGGTGGTGTGTTCTGACGAAAAGAATGTATATGGTGTGACCAAAAGTGGAAAAGAATTTTTTCAATATAGTGTGGAACAGAATAATATAGAGTATTGGGATATTAATATGGAGACATATAGTTTGGATTTAATATGTTATGCTAATAAAATTGCAGATCAAGTTATAATAATTCCGCGCTATAAAAACGTGATAGTGAAAGTTGACTTAGAGAAACGAAAGTGCACAGAAAGACAACTATTTGAACTTGAAATGAAAGAAACGCATAACCTATGTGTGCATAAAGGAGATAAAGTATATGTAATAAATGAGATGGCAAAAAAGTTACTTGTGATTTCATTCAAAGACGATAAGGAGCAGAGTTATGAATTACCTGCCAATATAGAAGAAATAGATGATATCAGCATAAAAGAAGAGCAGCTTTATATACTGACAATTGATAACAAATTATATGAATGGGATTTTGTGAATGAAGAATGTGAAGAAAAAATTGATATCACAAAATACATAAAAGCTGATTGCAATGAAAAACACAAGGAGATTTGTTGCTCGCAGGATTATATATGGATTTCATTAGCAAGAAGAGAAGCTGTACTGAGTATCTGTAAAGAAACATATAAGGTGAAAGATGTAATAAGCCATGGAAAATGTAATGCGGATATAGACAGAGGAGCGGTAAAGTTACAAGCCAACGGAAAATGGTTTTGGCCGATGATTAGTTGTCACTATATTTTGCAGGTTGATATCGAAAAAAATCGAGTGGATTTTATGGATTGCCCCGGAGTGGATAGTGAAAGCCTTGAGAGGTACTTTGGCGAACGAAAAGGTACTGTCTTATCAGAGGAACGTATACCATTAGAGGAATATATAAATTATATTGCAACCGGATTGCAAAAATAATAGATTGGAAGTAAAGTGAGGAAAAGTTATGGCTCATGAAAAGTTATTCGAAGAATATAGTAAGAATGATTTGGTGATTTGGGGAACGGGAAATCATGCAATGGAATGTCGGGAAATTTTAGAATGTCGAGGAATTAAAGTAGTGGCATTCTGCGATAACAATTCGAATAAATGGGGAAATTTGATTAGAGGAATTTGGGTAATGTCCCCGCAAGAACTCAAGGAATTGTGTATGAAGGAAAGTATTACGTTGGTAATTGCAAGTACTTACTATGAGAAAATTATGAGCCAGGTGCAAGAATTTCACTGTACGAAAGTAGTTAAGTATCAGGAATTGTATGAGCGTGTTGCATGTGTGCGGATTGCGACCATATTCAATATAGAACCGAAAAAAGTAGTAAAAGTGGTTGAAGAGAATCGAGAAGCTTTAGCAGGTGCCTTTGATGATTATATTTTGTACAAAGTAGTATTAGAAGAGCGTATATTCGAATTTTTACCTGAACTGAAACCGCAATATAATTTATCTGTTTGCGCTATTGTAAAAGATGAGGGAAAATATATTTTGGAGTGGTTAGAATATCATATAATGGCAGGTGTTGAACATTTTTATTTATATGATAATGAGAGTGCGGACGGTTTATATGAAATTGTTAAGGATTTTATTGATAAGAATATTGTGACATATATTTCTTTTCCGGGAATTACAAAGCAATTGGAGGCATATAACCACGCAGTTAATAAATATCGTTGTGAGTCTAAGTATATTGCATTTATTGATGCAGATGAATTTTTGGTTTCGACAAATGGAGAAGATGCATTCTCGGTTATAGACGAAATTTTTCATGAGCATTTATGCGCGGGCGGCATAGGTGTGAATTGGAGGACATATGGAACTTCTTTTCATGTAGAGCCGGTTGATGGTTATGTAATTGAAAATTATGAATATAGAGCCGAAGACTTCCATGCTATAAATAAGCATATAAAAACGATTAGTAATCCAAGGAGAATAATTGACTTTCCTCAAAACCCTCATGCGGCTAGATACATGGAACCTTATCATTGTATTAGTGAAAATGGTTCTTTTATACCGGATGCTTTTTTCTACGATGGGATGTGCAGAAAATTGAGGCTGAATCATTATCTTACAAAATCGGAAAATGAGTTTCGGGCAAAGCGCATGAGGGGGCGAGCTGACTTAAAGGTTGAGTATACTGATAAAATGATAGAACGAGAGTTAGAAGAAGTAAACAGATATAATGAAGTATATGATGGGATTATGAGCTCATGGGTTCAAAAAATGAAGGGTATGAACGAGGAGACATGAAAATGAAAATCGCAACAATATTATATTCTTATGTGCGAAATGAACATACAGAAAAAGTGCTTAGCGCATTAAAGGAAAATACTGTTTTGCCTGAAAAATTATTTGTTTTTCAAGATGGTTTGAAAAACTCTAAAGATAAGGAGGCATGGGAAAAAACAAATGCACTAATTAATAATATTTCATGGTGTGACTGTGAAGTGATCGTTTCGGAGATAAATAAGGGATTGAAAAATTCTATTGTTTCCGGTTTGGAATATGTTTTTAGAGAATACGATGCAGTAGTTGTTCTGGAGGATGATTGCGTGCCGCATCCATTGTTTATGTCATATATGAATCAGGCATTAAACTATTATAATGATTTTAAAAAAGTGTATTGCGTAACAGGTTTTGCACATCCATTTGATGTAGAAGCAAATGGTACGGATGTTTATTTTGCAAAAAGAATATGCACATGGGGATGGGGGACATGGAAGGAAAAATGGTCTATTTATGAAGAAGATTATACAATCTTAGGAAGAATGTTAAATAATCCGCAGTTATCACAGCGGCTACGTGTTTGGGGAGAAGATTTAGAAAGTCATTTATTGGGTAATGTTTACGGATACTGTAATACATGGGATGTGTTTTGGACACTTAAGGTGTTAGAGAATGATGGTTACTGTGTATATCCGTATAAATCCATGATTGAAAATATTGGGTTTGACGGAAGTGGAGAACATTGTGACAATGAGGAAAGAGAACTACAGGGGATGTTAAAAGAAAAACAGAAAAAGGAGTTTATATTCTGTGATAAACTTTCTATTAGCGAGAAAACAAAGGAAAACTTTTCGCAGTATTTAGCATGGAAGAGCGGTGAGAAGAGAATTGAATGTTACTATAATGTTTTGCTTCAATGGATGCAACTTCATATGAAAGGGAAAACTGTAAATGACTTTTTGAAAGCACACGGAATAAATAAAATGTGTATTTGGGGTAAGGGAAAAGTGTGTGATCTGTTGTTGCAGGAATTGAATGAACAAGTAGAAGTTCTTGCAATTGTTGAAAGTAAACCTGCCGAAAGCACATATAAGGATATTAGCATAATTAGTGCGCAGGATATTCCGGATGAAGCAGATGCAGTTATTATTATTCCTGAATATGATTATGAAAAGATATTGTGGAAGCTTGATGATAGATATCATTCAAAATTATATAAAATAAGTGATATTGTGTCGTAAAAGAGCTTAATAAACCAAATTGTCCAATTAAGAGATGTTGCGGTTTGGAAAACCGCGGAGGATAAAGATGTATAGCAATAAACCATTATTTTCAATAATTACAATATGTTTTAATGAAGAAAACCGAATTCGAAAAACATTAGAAAGTGTGTATTCCCAGACATATAAGAACTTTGAACATATAATTGAGGATGGAATGTCTCACGATGGTACGCTTGCTATTATTGAAAAAGAGAGTGGTAATTATCTGCGGAGGCAGTTGAAACTCTTTTCGGAAAAAGATAATGGATTATATGATGCAATGAACAGAGCGATTGCCAGAGCCAGCGGGGAATATCTTTGCTTTATAAACAGTGGAGACTATTTATATGATGAGAATACATTGCAGAAGGTTGCGATGGGAATTGAAGAATACCCCGGAATGGATTGGTATTATGGGGATTGTATTGTTATCTTTGCGAATGGCGATGAATATTTTCAGATTCCTACAACAATCGAAAATGTAGAAGGAAGAGATATGAAGGATTATCTTAAAGTAAATCCTTTGAGTTTAAATCATCAGTCAATTTTTGCACATCGCTCATGCTTTGAAGAAAATATTTTTGATACGGATTTGAAACTTAGAGCAGAGGTGAAATGGTATTATCAATGTTTGCTTAGAAATAAAAAAATAAAAAGATTATTGTTTCCGGTTTGCAAGTATGCATATGGAGGCCTTAGCGAGAGAGCAGAGTCCCTGCAATTGCATATACGCGAGATGCAAGATATATTGGAAGGGTTTGGACTGCTAACGGAGGAAAATTTAGCCGGTTTACCTAAAGAAGGAGATTATGCCATATGCTATAAAAATATTTATAACACATGGTTGGCAGCATTCCGGTCCGGGCATTCAATAGAACGTTATTTGGTATCAAACGGTATAAAAAGTGTTGCGATATATGGATATGCAGAATTAGGTGCGCACTTGGTAAATGAGTTAAAAGGGACGGAAATAGAAATTAATTGTTTGATTGATAGGCAAAGAAGAGAAGATTATTCAGGAATAAGAGTGATTAGGCCCGAAGAGTTTAATAGTAAGGTTGATATGATAATTGTCACAGCAATTGTACATTTCAATGAAGTAAAGGACTATATGAAAAGAATAACGAATTGTAGGATTATTTCATTAGAAGAAATTCTAGAAGATGTATGGATGTGAGTGTTTGAAGCGAGGTAATGATGGGGAAGTTAAGAAATGTATATGATATCAGAAAAAAAGAGCAATTAATGTATATATTGCCAACAGATAGTAGGCTGTGTAAAGAGCAGAAAGCAATGACAGAAAAAATAGCTATAGCTATAAATTTGTATTATACAGATACCATTGATGTTTATTTAGATTATATTGATAATGTGCCGGAGGATATTCATGTGTATGTGATTTCCTCCGTGTCTAAAATATGGGACAAAATAAAAGAATATAAAGATATACATAGAAATGTATACTTGCTGAAAAAAGAAAATCGTGGTCGTGATATAAGTGCACTGTTAGTTGCGTTTCGTGAAATTGCGTTGGAATATGATTATATTTGCTTCTTGCATGATAAAAAAGCGCATCATGAATATTTAGAAAAAGATGTTAATATATGGATTGACAATCTATGGGGAAATACAATTGGTACAAGCTGTTATATACAGAATGTATTGAATGTGTTTCAGGATAATCAAGAAATCGGAGTGCTTGTGCCACCGGAGCCTGTGGGAGAGTATATGGAGGCTTGGTATGGAGACGCGTGGGCAGAGAATTTTAGTAATACTAGAAAACTAGCAGAGGAATTAGGGCTTGAATGTGATTTGGATGAAGAAAAATGTCCTATCACGATTGGAACCGTGTTTTGGGCTAGAGTGCGTAGCCTTGATAAACTATTCAGAAAGCAATGGGCCTATGGTGATTTTCCTTCAGAGCCTATGCCGGCAGATGGGACAATTAGCCATGCGATAGAGAGAATTTTTGCATATGTTGCGCAGGATGCAGGGTACAAAACAGGTACGATTATGTCAAATGCATATGCAGAATGGAGTCTGCTTTTTTTGCAGGATGGCATGCGAAAAATGTGTCGTTTACTGAAGAAGGAAATGGGTGTACATGAATTGTACCAGATGGATAGAGAATATATAGATAAATTTGCCAAGAAGATAACTGATTTTTTTGAAAATTATAGAGAAGTGTATATATATGGTGCAGGAGTTTTCGGGAGAGAAATGTTGGTTCGAATAAAGAGAATGGGACTTAGCCCTGCGGGATTCGTAGTGAGTGATGGTAGGAGGACCAATAAATTTGTTGATGAAATGCCTGTTTATGAATTGTACGAAGTTATTGATAGAGCAGATATGGGCATTATAGTTGCTTTGAATTATGAATTACAAGAACTAATTTGTGCTGAACTGCGAAATAGAGGTTTTAGCCATTATATACGTGGGAATATATTGGAAGAGCAAAAATTGCGTAAGTAATGAATGCGAAAGGAACACTTATGAAGAAGCGCTTGGGAATAGTTGCATTTTATCAAAAAGATGGCAACGTAGATGAATACTTTTTGTTTCTCCTACAAGAACTAAAAAAGTGTCTGGATTTGCTGGTAGTAATATGCAATGGTACTGTGTCAGAAGATGCAGAAAAAAGGATGCTACAGTATGCAGATGAAGTATACAAACGCGCCAATCAGGGATATGACGCAGCAGCTTTTAAGGAAGGGATGTTATTATTCCTTGGTATGGACGTTGTTAAGCAGTATGATGAGATAGTACTGTGTAATGATACATTTTTTGGTCCGTTTGTTTCGTTTGATGAGATGTTTGCTGAGATGGAATGCCGTGGTAAAGATTTCTGGGGATTATCCGCACAGCCGGAATCAATTGATTTTTGGACCGGCACAAGCCGGATTGTACCGGCATTTATTCAGACCTTCTTTCTTGTAATTGGTTCTAAACTGTTACATGATGAGCGGTTTTGGAATTACTGGGAGCATTTAGATGCTACATCGTGGAATGTGACGCAAGTGGTTGTGAAGCATGAACAGTATTTTACGCACTATTTTGAACAGATGGGTTTTTCCTGGGATGTCTATATGGATATGTCTATTTATTCATCTGATCCTAAGAATAATAACTATACGGGATATTTGGTATATCCATATGAATTGATAAAATATGGAAAGGCAGTTTTTCTGAAAAAGAAGTGTATTACAGGAAATGATATAGGAAGAAAATACATACCGGAAAATGGAAGTCTCAAGAAAGCGCTAGTTTACATTAAGGATTCTTTGAAATATAATGAGAGATTTATTATAGATTTTATAGTGCAAAATTGCACGAAAGAAACTGTAGCGGAAAAGCTGTTAAGTCCATGCATAATTGAGGAAGCGAAGTGTGGAATTTCGGATGATGAGTTAAAAAAAATACTTTTGGTGGTTATGATTACCTCGGAAGCAACAGCAGAAGTATTCCGAAAGTATATGGACATGATAAAGCAACGGGTAGAGTGCCATGTACTTTGTGAGAAAGATGTTCAACGAAAACTACAGTTACTTAAGGAAGACTTTGAGATACATTATCATGAATTGGATAATGGGGTGGTAGAGTTTGATAAATTTGTGAAAGAAATAAGTACCGAAACGAATGCGGAATATGTTGGAATATTGAAGGATAATTGTAATGCTGACGAGTGCACGCTAAAGACAATAACTTTTTTTGAAGAGGCATGCGACAATGTGGTTTTTAGTAAGGATTATATTTCCAATGTAATAGAATACTTTAAGAGACATTTTTGGATAAGTGGACTGATTGCAGAAGATAAAAAGATGTCTTCGGCTTTGCGGCAAGATAGGATGAGCGGTGATATTCCAAATGGATGGTATCGAAGTGCGATTTGGAAGCAGGACGAAATATATTATTTTGAACGTTTATATAATAAAGCATATGTTGGCTTGAAACTGCAGAATGATGCGAAGAGCATCGAATGGATGATGCAGTCAGCATCTTTCGGAAAGAACATAACTAATGTTAGGGAGTATATTGAGCAGGACTTTTTATGTACTTGCCGAAGATTTTCAGGGATATATATTTATGGAGCCGGTGGAGTAGGGGGCAGGACCGCGCATAAACTGGAGGAGAATGGGATATCTTTTGCGGGATTTGTTGTATCTGATGGACAAGTCAAAGAATGTGAATTATTAGAGCATCCTGTTTTGGCACTAGGTGATATGGAACCTGCAAGTGATGATGTGCTAATGATTATAGCGGTTGAAGAGAGACTGTATCCGGTAATTAAAGATAACTTGAGAGAGTGTAATTATAATAATATTGTATATTCATGTTATTGATGTTATTTCATAATTTGGAGAATGCAGAAGAGTTATTGGACTTATATTGGTAGGAAAAAATAGGCGCATGCAAAGCAGGAGATGATCATAATGAAACAAATTGCTATTTACGGTGCCCAAATGGTTGCCGTAAGCGTTTATTACGCACTGAAAATATTATATCAGGATGTGCAGGTTGCTGCCTTTGTAGTCAGTAATCAGGAAGGTAATCCTGCACAGATAGATGGCATTCCGGTAATGACATTGGAAGCCTATGAGCGAAGTGGCGATAAAGAATGTAAGATTCTCATTGCCGTGCCGGAGAATTTCCACGCGGAGATTATTGACAGATTAACAGCAAAGGACTTTGAAAACTACATCTGCATTGACTCTGTGACAGAGGCAGAAATCATGCGTAGATTTTATGCGAAAACCGGGCAGTTTGCTGTTCTTTCAGATTTGCCTCAGGGAACGGGGCAGGCAGAACTTTTTGTGGGAATGTCTAAATTTTATAAGGACAGGCAGTTGAATGGTTCTTATGATATCCCGAGTTATGTAAATCCTATTCAGGCAGGGGCTGCCCTGACAGATATTCAAGTCGCAGAACTTAGGGATGATATGGGTGAGAATATTTCCCCAAAGAATGTAAATTATAGTGAACTGACAGCGATGTATTGGCTTAGCAGACACAAAAGCAGTCCGTATATGGGCCTTTTCCATTACAGACGTATGCTTGACATAAAAGAAGAAGATCTGTACCGCCTTTGCGGGAATGACATTGATGTGATTTTACCCTATCCCACGGTGCATTATCCCAATATAGAGGAACACCATAAAAGATATTTAAAGCAGCAGGATTGGGATGCAATGCTACAGGCACTTGAGGCACTTGCCCCGGAATATGCAGAAAAGTTACCGAAGATTTTTGGAAAACAATTCTTTTATAATTACAATATGCTCATTGCGAAAGAAAAGGTGTTTAAGGATTACTGTAATTGGTTGTTTCCGATTCTTCAAAGAACGGAGGAGCTTAGTGTGCCAAAGGGAAGCGAACGTGCCGACCGGTATATAGGATACCTGGGAGAGAATTTGACTACGCTGTATTTTATGGCAAATGCAGATAAATTGAAAATTGCACATACAGGAAGGTTAATGCTGATTTAACCATGCATGAATGAACAGATAGAATTTACATAGTGTTACGGAAAGAGAAGGTACAGGTTATGGACAGATACCGGCAAGAGATAAATAAAATGATTGAACTACCCTTATCATGGGAAAAAATTACAGGTAAAACGATTATGATTTCCGGTGCCACCGGCATGGTTGGCAAGTGCATGGTTGACGTGCTTATGCGTTACAATGAGACGGTTATGCAGTCCGGTGACGGGATTAGGGTGATTGCCCTTAGCCGTAATGAGGAGAGAGCAAACGAGCGTTTCGCAGACTATTGGAATAAAGAACGCTTTACTTATATGTCTTGTGACGTAAATGAGGCAATTCCTGAGTGCGGCGTGGTGGATTATATTGTCCATGCGGCAAGTAATACACACCCATTACAGTATTCCCAGGATTCAATCGGTACCATTACTTCTAATATTATTGGCACAAAAAATCTTCTGGATTATGCAGTTACTCATGATGCCAAGCAGTTCTGCTTTGTTTCTTCTGTGGAAGTATACGGGGAGAACCGTTGTGATGTAGAGAAGTTTGACGAGAAGTATTTGGGATATATTGATTGTAACACGCTTCGCGCGGGCTATCCGGAAAGTAAGCGTCTTGGAGAAACGTTATGCAATGCCTACAAACAGACCTATGGTCTTGATTTTGTGATTCCCAGACTGTCCAGATGCTATGGTCCAACTATGCTCGCTTCTGATACCAAAGCCATTTCCCAGTTTATTAAGAAGGCGGCAGCAGGGGAAGATATTGTGCTAAAGAGTGAAGGAAATCAGAAATATTCCTACTCTTTCGTGACGGATGCGGTTGCAGGGATTTTGTATGTGATGTTGCTTGGACAGTCGGGAGAGGCCTATAATATTGCAGATGAGTCATCAGATATTACATTAAAAGATCTTGCAGGCAACTTGGCAGAAATTGCAGGGACAAAGGTGATATTTGAACTGCCGGACGAGACGGAAAAGCGTGGGTATTCTACTGCGACAAAAGCGATGCTGGATGCATCTAAATTGCAGGCACTGGGCTGGAAGGCACAGGTGCATATGACAGAAGGCTTGCGGTGCGTAGTGAACGAGTATAAAAAGTGCTGAAAATGAAACGAAAAGAAACGAACGGTATTTCGACACGCACAAGATGGAGTGTTAAATGACGGATATAGGAAGTGCACGATACAAAATATTGTATTTGTGCACTTTTTTGTGTGGGAAAATATGAAGAATAAAATGACTTGTGTGAGGAAAAGAGATGTGTTACGCTGTTTTCAAGCATATATTTTTTATCAAGCATTTCTAAATGTTATTTCAATATTCTGAACAGATTCTGTGTTGTGTTAATGGCGTAATATAGAAAGGATTTTTAAAATAAATTTATTAATGCACACAGGAGGAGAATATGCCGGAAATTTGTAGATTTCACGGAATAGTAATCAGAATGTTTTATAAACCTAAAGAGCATGAGCCGGCACATATTCATGCGTATTATGGAGACGGCGTGGGAATATTTGATGTACATACACATGAAATGGTACAAGGTGATTTGCCGATGAAAGTACAAGAGATGATACAAGAATGGCTTGGGCATTATGATAAAGAACTGATACAAATGTGGAACACTCAAAATATTGAAAAATTACCACCATTATAGGAGAGGATGTCGTGTTACCGAGGATTGATAATGTAAAGATTATAAAAGATTATAAGTTAATTGTTACTTTTGAAGATGATACAATAGTTTTGTATGATTTGGAAGAGGACATAAGGACAATTGATGATTTTAAGCGATTAAAGGCATATGAAATGTTCCGGCAGGTAAAATTGGATGCAAGCAGAACATGTATCTATTGGAATGACAGAGTTGATTTGTCAAGTGATACTATAAAGGAGTATGGTAAACGTATCTCAAAAGATGAAGTGCAGGCCTTGCTGGCTGGTTGAGATATAGAATGTATGGAGGATGAATAAGCATAGTACTTTAGTACATGCCTGTGTTAAAAATAAAGTTTTTTGAGTGACGATTTTCCCACAATGTGGTATAATTTTTGCGTATCATAATAGCTAGTTGCGTTTTAGACATAAGATAGTGGGAGGGTTAAATATGACCAAGGCAGAAATTTTAAAAACAGAAATATTAAGACAGTATAAGAGTGTCAGACAGTTTGCCATCGAAATGGAGATTCCTTACAGTACTCTCGTGACAGCCCTTGACAGAGGGATTGAAGGAATGGCATATGGCACAGTCATCCGTATGTGTGACAGACTGAGTCTGAATCCGGTGGATTTCACATCATTGGAGAAGGGTGAATCCTTGGGTGAGAAGATTTTAGAGAACAGGGTAATGCAGTATTATGTCCAACTGAATAAAAAAGGCCGCAAGAGAATCCTTGAGATGATGGAAGACTATATTCAGCTTGAGAAATACAGAGAATAGGAGAAAGTTATGCGGAAGCATTATGACTACTTAGTTGTAGGAACCGGACTGTTTGGTTCGGTTTTTTCTCATGAAATGAGGAAAAAGGGAAAAAAATGTCTTGCGATTGATAAGCGTGATCACATCGCGGGAAATATTTATACGAAGGAAGTAAGAGGCATTCAGGTGCATGAATTCGGTGCCCATATTTTTCACACTTCAGATAAGAAGATTTGGGATTATGTGAATGCATTTGCAGAGTTTAATCATTATGTGAATTCGCCGGTGGCAATTTATAAAGATGAACTTTACAACCTTCCGTTTAATATGAATACGTTCAGCAAACTTTGGGGAGTAAAGACACCTGCACAGGCAAAGGAGAAGATTCAAAGCCAGATAGAGCAGCTTGGAATAACCGATCCGCAGAACCTGGAAGAACAGGCACTTTCCCTTGCCGGAACCGATGTCTATGAGAAATTGGTAAAGGGCTATACAGAGAAACAGTGGGGAAGAGACTGTAAGGATTTGCCGGCTTTTATCATTAAGAGACTTCCCATGCGTTTTACCTATGATAATAATTATTTTAATGACAGGTATCAGGGGATTCCCATTGGCGGATATACAGCCATGATTGAGAAAATGCTTGGCGGAACGGAAGTACTTCTTGAGACGGAGTACAAATGCTTTGTAAAAGAACAGCAGGGACTGAAAGAAAGAGCGCAGGCAGGTGAAGATGTTACCTATATCACCTGGGATAAGGTTCTTTACACAGGCATGATAGATGAGTATTTTGATGATTGTCTGGGCAATCTGGAGTATCGTTCCCTTCGCTTTGAGAAAGAGGATATGCCTGACTGTGATAATTATCAGGGAAATGCCGTAGTAAATTATACCCACAGGGATGTTCCTTATACCAGAATCATCGAGCACAAGCATTTTGAGTTTGGAAAAGGAGAAGGCACGGTCATTACCAGGGAGTATCCGGCAGAGTGGAAGCCCGGGGATGAACCTTACTATCCTATTAATAATGAAAAGAATGATGCCCTTTTTGCTGAGTATAGGAAACTGGCGCAAAAGGAAGGCAATGTGATATTTGGCGGACGCCTCGGCAATTACAAATATTATGATATGGATAAGGTGATTGCAGCTGCATTGCAGGCGGTTGAAGAGGAGCGGTAAGAACCGCAACCTAAGAACAATAATGAAAAGAGAAATAAGAAAAGCCGTAAGGAATCAAATCCTTACGGCTTATTTCTTATTATAAATAAGTAACTAGCAATAACTGTTGAACATCATTCCGCTGTAAGAACTGGGAGCATAAGGAGATACGAAGTTATGGCCCGGATTTTTGTATGCCACCACAGTCTTTTCTACATATTGCATGGGATTTAACGAAACCTGGTTCGTTTTGCGAAGAACAGAGTTTGCAAAATCCTTGATGGTAGATAAGCTTTCTTTGCCACCGTCTGAAAGAGCGGTTTGACGTAAGACATCTTTGTCTAAGGTCATCTGTCCGCTTTCTTCAAAACCAACTCCCATTCTGGTGAATTCTGTTTGATAAAAGCGGGAGATATGTCTCATTTCGTTAACGAGTCTGTTGCTTCTGGGATGGGAATCCAAATAACCTGCAGTAGTGTTAATGAAAGTGTTATATCCCATAATCAGTTCATTAATATTTTCAGTGATGGAATCCACGTCGGTTTTTAGGCCGATTTGTACGACGCCGTTATCGCCGGAGCTTACACCTTTTAGTTCCACTTCAAACATTTTATCTACCGTAAAATGATTGGAAGA
Source organism: Lachnospiraceae bacterium (assembly GCA_045586385.1). Classification (GTDB taxonomy): domain Bacteria; phylum Bacillota; class Clostridia; order Lachnospirales; family Lachnospiraceae; genus Suilimivivens. The sequence goes on along the minus strand of JAZNAE010000043.1, from coordinate 8,665 downwards.
AGCACTTCTTGGCTCGCCGTTTAACAAAAACTCGGCATTGGATGCCTGCGTTGAAACAGAATCGATACCTAAATAGGAAACACTTCCTTTTTGTTTGCTGGTATTATTGTCAGATATATGAAAAATACTGTTTTGTTCATTTTTAAGGCCGGTGGAAGCAGAAGAAAGCCGCAGTGCACTGTTGCCGTTTCCGTCTTCAACCAAATCCGCTTTCAGTCCGATGTCGGCATTGGTGATAAGACGTGCCAGACGTTCCTGAATCTGCCTGTTCGTTTCACCTTCATGGATATTATATTGAAATTCGTAGTTCAAATCATTAATCGTAATATCGAAGGAATAACCATCTGCCGGTAAATCTACTGCAGAGGCGGAAGGGAGCATATGGCCGGTATTAATCTGACCGGATGCCAAAGCGGTTATTTCCATTTCAAAAGGAGCAATGTCGCCTTCTTCTGGAAGTTCACCGATAAAAGTGGCATTAACCAAATCCGTATTGCTGGAATAGGCAACCTTCTTATTTAAAAGGTCTTCTTCGTTAAGACCGCCTAAGGATGCAATCGTGTTACGGAGTTCTCTTGCATTTTCCTTCAGCCCGATTGCATAGCTTTGGGTTTCTTTACTATTGTCAAGCAGATACAGAGGGGATTCTTTATTCAGTTTTAGCATGGAGTTATAAATACTGCGCAACTCGCTTTTCTTATGCGCATCATAACGAGTTGTGCTCTTTGGAGCATAACTGGTAAGATAATGATTATAGACACTGTTAAGTGCTGCATGATATGCCATAGAAACTGCCCCTCCTTTCTTCCGTGAAATGTAAAACCGCCAAAACCGTTTGGCAATAGGGCATAAAAACCTACTTTTATGATTTTATTCTACCATGACAAATTACGGAAAACAAGATATAATGAAGAAAAAACATTAAAAATACAAGAAAAATACAGTAAAAAATGTAAAAATTCGGTTGACGCAAAAGAAGGGATATGTTATATTAGTCAAGCGAAGATAAGATTTAGGTCTTTTTTTTATGCTCAAAATCCGGCAAAAAGATTGGAGGAATTTAAGATGCGTACAAGAATTACATTAGCATGTACTGAATGTAAACAGCGTAACTACAATACCACTAAAGATAAGAAAACTCATCCCGACAGGATGGAAACAAAGAAGTATTGTAGATTCTGCAAAACTCACACATTACACAAAGAAACCAAATAGTTGCTGTAGTTGTTTGAAAGGAGCTTAACATGGCAGATTCTGTTAAGAAAGAAAAAGCAAAAGAAAAGAAACCCAGCTTTTTCAAAGGATTAAAATCAGAATATAAGAAAATTACATGGCCTGATAAAGATTCACTTTTAAAGCAGACCGTAGCAGTTGTTTGTGTTTCCGTTGTTGTAGCAGCTATCATTGCGATACTTGACTTCATGATTCAGTATGGCGTGGATTTTATGATGAGTCTGTAGAGTGAGGGTGAATGTATGGCAGAAGCAAACTGGTATGTAGTGCATACTTATTCAGGATATGAAAATAAGGTAAAAGCCAATATTGAAAAAACCATCGAGAACAGACACCTGGAAGAAGAGATTCTGGAAGTGCGCGTGCCTATGCAAGATGTTGTGGAAGTAAAGAATGGTACCAGAAAGACTGTCCAGAAGAAAATGTTCCCGGGATATGTGTTAATCAATATGATTATGAATGATGACACATGGTATGTGGTTCGTAATACCAGAGGTGTAACCGGATTTGTGGGCCCCGGAAGTAAACCGGTTCCACTTACGGAAGCAGAGATGAAGCCTTTGGGAATTAAGGTGGAAAATATATCAGTAGACTTTGCGGAAGGAGATACCATTGCAGTAGTTGCCGGCGTATGGAAAGATACGGTGGGCGTTGTACAGCGTATGGACTTCGGTAAGCAGACGGCTACCATTAATGTAGAACTGTTCGGAAGAGAAACTCCCGTGGAAATCAGTTTTGCAGAAGTAAGAAAGATGTAACAAATTTGATATTTGTAAGAAGGAAACTTCTTTATAAATATAGAGGAACTAAAAATGTCTACGGAATGATGCCGTAGACCGTGGGAGCAGAGAGCCGATGCAACATATGGTCGGAAGGATGCGCCATACCACAATGCATTTAATGCATTATTATAGGAGGTGCCACAATGGCAAAGAAAGTAGAAGGATACATTAAGTTACAAATCCCTGCTGGTAAAGCTACACCAGCTCCCCCTGTTGGTCCTGCACTTGGACAGCATGGTGTGAACATCGTTGAATTTACAAAACAGTTCAACGCAAGAACAGCTGATAAGGGCGATGTGATCATCCCTGTAGTTATCACTGTATACGCAGACAGAAGTTTCAGTTTTATTACTAAGACTCCCCCTGCTGCAGTACTTCTTAAGAAAGCATGCAACATTAAGTCCGGTTCAGCAACACCGAACAAGACGAAAGTAGCAACTATTTCCAAAGCAAAGCTTCAGGAAATCGCAGAAATGAAGATGCCTGACCTTAATGCGGGAAGCTTGGAAGCTGCTATGAGCATGATTGCCGGAACAGCAAGAAGCATGGGTATCAAAGTAGAAGACTAATAACAATATTGTAGAGAGTGGGAGACAATTGATTTGTCGTTTGAACCATAGGAGGATTTAATAATGAAACATGGAAAGAAATATAACGAGGCTGCTAAGCAGGTAGACCGCAGCGTTGCATATGAAGCTAACGAAGCAATCGCACTTGCAAAGAAAACTGCAGTAGCTAAATTTGATGAAACAATCGAAGTACACATCAGAACAGGATGTGACGGACGTCATGCTGAACAGCAGATTCGTGGTGCAGTAGTACTTCCTAACGGAACAGGTAAGACTGTAAAGGTTTTAGTGTTCGCTAAAGGTGATAAGGTAACTGAGGCTGAGGCAGCAGGTGCAGATCATGTTGGTGGAGAAGAACTCATTCCCAGAATCCAGAATGACGGATGGCTTGATTTTGACGTAGTTGTAGCTACACCTGATATGATGGGTGTTGTAGGTCGTCTTGGTAAGGTACTTGGTCCTAAAGGATTAATGCCCAACCCCAAGGCAGGAACAGTTACCATGGACGTAACTAAGGCTATCAACGATATCAAAGCCGGTAAGATTGAGTACAGACTTGATAAGTCCAACATCATCCACGTTCCGATTGGAAAGGCTTCTTTCGAAGAAGAAAAGCTTCAGGAGAACTTTAACGCTCTCATGGAAGCAATTGTAAAAGCAAAACCTTCAGCATTAAAAGGTCAGTATTTAAGAAGTATCACAGTTACTTCTACAATGGGCCCCGGTGTTAAGGTAAGTGTTGCTAAGTTCTAATAATTTAGAATGATGAAGGCGTTGCGTATGCAGCGCCTTTTGTTGCTTATTACATGTATGTTTGTGGGGAATATAGTTAGGTAATGAAGAAGAGAAATGTTCAAAGGGATAAAAAGAAAATATCGGTATGGAAGACATTTCTGATAACGCTTGTTTCAGTAATAAGCTTCGGCATACTGGGCATGCTGGGTTATTTTCTGATAGTAGGGGAGCCGTCTGCTGATTTTGTCTACACTACACAAAGGATAACAAATGAAGTGGAAGAAGATTCTCTGTGGAAAGAAATACCGGCAGTGGATGAACAGGAAATGAGTAATGAAGATGCGTATGAACAGGCCATACAAAAATTGAGTGGCTGTAAAGTGGTTGGCGTACAGAGTGACAAGCCGGAAGTGATCAGTTTTGGCTTTGTGGGGGATATGCTGTTCGATGACGAGTATGCCTGTATGGCGAATCTTTTAAACAGAGGCGGTACAATCGAAAACGGCATGTCGGAAGATTTGCTTGCAGATATGCGGAGTTTGGATGTGATGATGGCAAACAATGAATTCCCATACACGGACCAGGGAGAACCTCTGGAAGGGAAAATGTATACTTTCCGCGCAGATACAGAAAGTGTCCATTATCTTTCTGACATGGGGGTTGATATTGTTTCGCTGGCAAACAATCATGCTTACGATTTTGGCGAGGAGGGTTTGCTTGATACGTTGAATACCCTTGAGACGGCAGGAATACCTTATGTGGGTGCGGGAAGAAATTTAGAAGAAGCATCACAGCCGGTGTATTTCGTTTCAGATGAGATAACTGTTGCAGTGATTTCGGCTACCCAGATAGAGCGGTATGAAAACCCGGACACAAAGGGGGCGACGGAAAATAGTGCCGGTGTATTCCGCTGTTTGTATCCGGACAAATTATGTGAAGTAGTTGCAGATGCAAAGGAGAAAAGTGACTTTGTTATCGTATTTATTCATTGGGGTACAGAATTAGAAGAACGTCCCGATTGGTCCCAGCTTGAGCAGGCACCGATGATTGCAGAAGCAGGGGCGGATTTGATAGTGGGAGCCCATCCCCACCGCTTGCAGGGGATAGAATATTATGGAGATACCCCGGTGGCTTACAGCCTTGGGAATTTTTGGTTTAATTCCAAGAGTCTTGATACCGGACTTTTAAAAGTAGATATATCAAAAGAGGGAATTGAGAACTTGCAATTTGTGCCTGCAGTACAGCGGGATTGCCGGACTGCATATGTGTATGGTACGGAAAAGGAGCGTATTCTTTCTTATATGAATAGTATCTCCTATAATGCGAACATTGATAATGAAGGTTATATTACAAAAAAATAAAATAGGCATTGACATTGCGTGGATGCTGTGATATTGTATAAAAGGTCGTTTTGACCATGCCGAAGACAGTAGGTGCTTAACTCCAAAAGAATTAAGCGTAAGTGTATCGCCTACCGAGGAAAAGAGTTTATTAAGATGAATTCTGTCCTTCCGTCTTTGGGAGGACTTTTTTATAGACTCCTTTCGGCAGAAAATCTAAAAGGAGGTAAATAAAGTGGCAAAAGTTGAATTGAAACAGCCTATCGTGGAAGAGATTTCAGCAAGCATTAAAGATGCGCAGTCAGTTGTACTTGTTGACTACCGTGGACTTACTGTAGAACAGGATACAAGACTTCGTAAGCAGATGCGTGAAGCAGGAATCACTTACAAAGTTTACAAAAACACCATGATGAACTTCGCGTTCAAGGGAACAGATTTCGAAGCACTTGCTCCTTATCTTGAAGGACCCAGTGCAATCGCTATCTCTACCGAAGACGCAACAGCTCCTGCAAGAGTACTTTGCAACTTCGCAAAGGAAGCAGCTAAGCTTGAAGTTAAAGGTGGTGTAGTTGAAGGTGTTGCATATGATGCAAACGGCATCAAGGAAATCGCTAAGATTCCTTCAAGAGAAGAATTACTGTCCAAGTTACTTGGCAGCATTCAGTCTCCTATTGCAAACTTCGCCCGTGTAATGAATCAGTTAGCAGAAAAAGGTGGAGCATCCGAATGCGAAGCGCCTGCGGCTGAAGAAGCACCTGCAGAAGAAGTAGTAGCAGAAGCACCTGCAACTGAAGAAGCAGTTCCCGCAGAGGAAGCAGCAGCTGAAGCTCCTGCAGAAGCAACTGCAGAAGCAACTGCAGAAGCAGTAGAAGAAACTCCCGCAGCAGAAGAAACTCCTGCGGAATAATTCACAAGAACGTGAAATGAAACTTTCCGTAGATGGCTACGGAGTAACTGAAATAATAAAAGATTAAATGGAGGAAATGAAAATGGCAAAGTTATCCACACAGGAATTAATCGACGCTATCAAAGAGTTAACAGTATTAGAATTAAATGATTTAGTTAAAGCATGTGAAGAAGAATTCGGCGTATCTGCAGCAGCAGGCGTTGTAGTTGCAGCAGCAGGTGCTGGTGATGCAGGCGCAGCAGCAGAAGAAAAGACAGAATTCGACGTAGAACTTACAGATGTAGGTCCTAACAAGGTTAAAGTTATCAAAGTTGTTCGTGAAGCTACAGGACTTGGCTTAAAAGAAGCTAAAGACTTAGTTGATGCAGCTCCTAAGATGTTAAAAGAAGGTGCTTCCAAAGAAGAAGCTGATGACATCAAGGCTAAACTTGAAGCTGAAGGTGCTAAAGTTACTCTTAAGTAATTTAAGAAAACTTGATAACGGTTATAAGTTAATGGATGAAAACCCGTTTGCATTTATCAATGTGAACGGGTTTTTTGATTAATTGTGAAAGAGCAAAAAGTTTCCAAAATTTGAAAATTATTTATTGACTCAAAAAAATATTTGTAGTAAAATGGATGATGCACTATTGTGGTGTGGTATGCATATTTGCAGGCATGCACTTTTTTTCAAATCATAAAGAACGGGGTGAAATGTCAATGGAAAAGAACAGAATACGTCCTGTTGCCACAGGCAGAAACTTACGTATGAGTTATTCACGACAGCAAGAAGTTTTGGAGATGCCGAACCTGATAGAAGTCCAGAAGGATTCCTATAAGTGGTTCCTCGAAGAAGGTCTCAAAGAGGTCTTTGACGATATCTCTCCCATCGCAGACTACAGCGGACATTTAAGTCTTGAGTTTGTAGACTTTGAACTGTGTGAAGACGACGTAAAATATTCTATTGAAAAATGTAAGGAAAGAGATGCTACTTATGCGGCACCTCTCAAGGTAAAGGTTCGTCTTTACAACAAAGAGAAGGAAGAAATCAGTGAACATGAAATTTTCATGGGTGATCTTCCGATTATGACAGAAACCGGTACATTCGTAATCAACGGTGCAGAGCGTGTTATCGTTAGCCAGCTTGTGCGTTCACCCGGTATCTATTATGCAATCGGACATGATAAGATTGGTAAGAGACTTTTCTCATCCACTGTTATTCCGAACCGTGGTGCTTGGCTTGAGTATGAAACAGATTCCAACGATATCTTTTATGTTCGTGTGGACAGAACCAGAAAGGTTCCCATTACAGTTCTGATTAGAGCACTTGGTGTCGGAACCAATGAAGAAATCAGAGAACTTTTTGGTGATGAACCGAAAATTGAAGCAAGCTTTTCCAAAGACGTTTCTGAAAATTATCAGGAAGGTCTGTTAGAGTTATATAAAAAGATTCGTCCCGGTGAACCGCTTAGTGTTGAAAGTGCAGAAAGCTTGATCAATGCTATGTTCTTTGACCCCAGAAGATACGATCTGGCCAAAGTCGGCAGATATAAATTTAATAAGAAACTTGCATTCCGTAACAGAATCAGACATCAGATTCTTGCGGAGGATGTTGTAGATACACTTACCGGTGAAGTGCTTGCAACTGCAGGAACAAAAGTGACAGCACAGCTTGCTGATACCATCCAGAATGCAGCAGTTCCTTATGTGTATGTACAGACAGAAGAAAAGAATGTAAAGATTCTCTCCAATATGATGGTAGAGATTACAAACTTTGTAGAATGTGAACCCAAAGAACTCGGTATCACAGAAAAAGTATATTATCCCGTGCTTGCACAGATTATAGAAGAGTTCGGAGAAGATCCGGAAGCTTTGGCTGATGCAATTAAGAAAAATGTACATGAACTGATTCCCAAGCATATTACAAAAGAAGATATCTTAGCATCCATTAACTACAATATTCACTTAGAATATGGTATCGGTAATGATGATGATATCGACCACCTCGGAAACAGACGTATCAGAGCGGTAGGTGAATTGTTACAGAATCAGTACAGAATCGGTCTTTCCAGATTGGAAAGAGTAGTTCGTGAGAGAATGACTACGCATGATGCAGAGGATATTTCTCCTCAGGTACTTATTAATATTAAACCTGTGCAGGCTGCTGTAAAAGAATTCTTTGGTTCTTCCCAGCTTTCACAGTTCATGGACCAGAATAACCCGTTAGGTGAGCTTACTCATAAGAGACGTCTCTCCGCACTTGGTCCCGGTGGTCTTTCCAGAGACCGTGCCGGATTCGAGGTTCGAGATGTACATTATTCCCACTACGGAAGAATGTGTCCTATCGAGACACCGGAAGGTCCTAACATCGGTTTGATTAACTCTCTTGCATCTTATGCGAGAATTAATGAATATGGTTTCATCGAAGCACCTTACCGTGAAATCGATAAATCTGACCCGGCAAATCCCCGTGTTACAGATAAGGTTATTTATATGACCGCTGATGAAGAGGATAATTATCATGTAGCACAGGCAAATGAGCTTTTAGATGAAAACGGATATTTTGTAAAGAACACTGTATCCGGTCGTTATAAAGAAGAAACATCCGAGTATCCCAAGGCAATGTTTGATTACATGGACGTATCCCCTAAGATGGTATTCTCCGTGGCTACAGCACTCATTCCGTTCCTTGAGAATGACGATGCGAACCGTGCGCTGATGGGATCTAACATGCAGCGTCAGGCAGTACCGCTTCTTACAACGGAAGCACCTGCAGTAGGTACCGGTATGGAGCCTAAGGCAGCGGTTGACTCCGGTGTTTGTGTAGTTGCAAGAAAAGCAGGTACAGTAGATTATGTATCTTCCAACTTAATTAAGATGACACATGATGATGGTGAAAAAGCAGAATATCACTTGACTAAATTTGCAAGAAGTAACCAGTCTAACTGTTATAACCAGAAGCCTATTGTATTTAAGGGCGACCATGTAGAAGCGGGACAGGTCATTGCAGACGGTCCTTCTACCGCACAGGGTGAACTTGCTCTCGGTAAGAACCCCCTTATCGGTTTCATGACATGGGAAGGTTACAACTACGAAGATGCTGTTCTTTTAAGTGAAAGA
>JAZNAE010000042.1:0-7827 GCA_045586385.1 Lachnospiraceae bacterium | reverse complement strand
GCTTCTTCTGTTGCAGGAGCTGTTTCTGCAGGTGCTGTTGTTTCTGCGCTTCCGCCGCAACCAACTAATAATGTTGCTACCATTGCTACGGAGAGCACTACGCTAAGTAATTTCTTCTTCATTACTCGTTTCCTCCCTTTTAAATAAAGTGTAATAAAGTATATGTAGTTATTACCTACATTAATTAATAATATATCAGTTCTATTGTTTTTTCTGCCCAAATATTGCTGTTCATTAATCAAATATTGCCATTGTTATGCAACCTGCTACCTTTTTTATAAAATCATTGTTTCCTTTTATTCATATTAGTTTTCTTTTCCGTCCTTCAATCTGTTTATTTTGCACAGTTTTTATAGTTGTTTTCAGTTTTTTTGTATATTTTTATTTTGTACAGTTCATGGAATTCATTGATTTTACGCCATTTTTCCGTTATACTTTAGTAGACACAAAAATACTACATTTACAAAAAGGAGCCTATTATGAATTTCTTTTCTCCGGACAGCCCGGCAACGCGTTTTTTAACCAGATTATGTGATTTAATTATATTAAACTTGCTTTTTATCATTTGCTGTCTTCCTATTTTTACCATAGGTGCATCCATTACCGCTATGTATTCCATCACTCTGAAAATGATCAGAAACGAAGAGTGCTACATTATAAAAGGCTTTTTATCCGCCTTTAAGACAAACTTTAAGCAGGCAACCCGGCTTTGGATTCCCTGCTTCTTCATCGGTGCCTTTCTCATTGCGGACTTATATATTATAAATAATGTTTTACCACCTGATTATTACTATCTCAAATACCCTGTGCTTTGTCTCATCATCGCTTTCCTGTGCGGATATTTGTATATGTTCCCGTTACTTTCATTTTTCGACGCTCCGGTAAAGCAACAGGTGAAAAATGCATTTTTACTCAGTTTGGGACATCTGCCCACTACCATCGTTGTATTGTGCTTACATATATTTATCCTTATATTGGTTGACTTCTTCAACTTCCTGCTGATTCCTGTTTTCAGCGTATTTGTACTTTGCGGATTTGCAACAATGGCTTTACTGTATTCCTACTACTACAGAAAAATATTTGACTCACACATACCCGAATCCGATGTTATAGAATAATTTCATCCCCACTGTGTACATATATCAGTTGCTCACCCATGATTTCTTTCATGAGGTGATAAGGCTCCTCGCCCGTACAGTGACCGGTATAGAACATGGTGGGGATTTTTTTTAGTTCTAATGCCACTTGCGTAATAATGTCAATATCCTCTCTTGTATATCCGTTTTTCTTTTTCATGTGAAATCCGCTGATGACTGCATCAGGCATTCCTGTATATAATTCATCAAACTTTTCGAGAATATTGAGTATGCCATTATGTGCACAGCCGGAAATGAGCACACGCTTTCCGTTTTCTTCCAAAACAAGATACTGCTCGTGCACAAAGTCATCCTGCACGAACTCTTCACCACGCTTTTCTTTCAGCACTTTATTTCCTTCCGGCCACAGTTTTCTTCCGCGCACATCATTATAAATGGTCATTCCGTCTGTCAGTTTTGTATTGCCGTCAAGTAATTTCACCTGCAAAAGATTATGGATACTCTTATCAATTCCTATGTAGCGCTCCTCATGCTCTTCCTTATGATAATATTCCTTCACGGCTTCCTTCTGCATATAAATGTCTGCTTTGCTGTTTAACTTTGTAAAAGAAATTATTCCGCCGGAATGATCATAATGTCCGTGGCTTAAAATCAGTTTCTGCACTTGTCCCAAGTCAACACCAAGCACTTGTGCATTCTTTATAAACAAGTCTGTAGCTCCGGTATCTACCAAAAGTTTATGCTCACCGGTTTCTATATAAAAGGATAATCCATGTTCAAAAAGGCAGCCTTTGCTGCCTTTTGTATTTTCCACTAAATTCACAATTCTCATAATCATTGCTCTCCGCTATTTACATACGCGATGTCGACATAATAAATAAGGCTACTCCTGCAATCAGATAAATCACACCAATAATACATTCCGTGTAGCGGTTTAATCTACACATCTCAGGATATTTGTAATTTATCCAGATTGGATAACTCTTTCCTTCTTCGAAATTTTTCCTCTTACCCTTTTTTATTTTTTCCGATTCTGCCTCAAAACGTTTTCCATCAACGATATATTCAAAAAGTCCGTGATAATTTTTTTCCAGTTTAATATTATATTGCAATAATTTTCCGTCAACCTGCTTTCCAAAGAAAATGGGTAATGCAACCAACACAAGTCCATATAATATAAAAATCACACTCAGTGCCATCGCAAAAAGCATAAGTAACATTTGTTTTAATGGTTCTTCCATATCTGCTGACCGAAGCAGTGCGCAACATCCTACTATAATAAGAAGAATTGCCCCTACATATGCATTCATATTATAAAAAATCCTTCTTTTATCTTCTACCTTCCTTAACATTAACAAGGAATATACCCCTAAAAAAAGTGCCATGATACCGATTGTAATCATAGTATTTCTCCTCCGTTTATTCATTGTACACCAAACATCTTACACCAGATGGAATAGAGTTGTAAAGTGTGATAAAATAATTATATCATTATATACATGAAACAAGTCATCGCAATCGTGCAAAGGAGAATTTATCATGAGTAAAATACTTGCTTTTTTAGGCAGTCCCAGAGAAAACGGCTACACTGCACATCTGGCGAAATGTGTTTTGGATGGTGCCAAATCCGCAGGTGCTGACGTTGTCATCTACAACCTTAATGAAGAAGGTATAAAGGGATGTCAGGGTTGCTTTTATTGCCGTAGCCATGAAGACTGCGCTATCAAAGATAAATTACATCCAATGTATGAGGATATTAAAAGTGCTGATGGCATTGTTGCCGGCTTTCCGATTTATTTCGGAAATGTCAGCGGACAGGCAAAACAATGGATCGACCGCATGTATCCTATGGTTGGCGATGCATTTGTTCCACGTTTCCCCGGCAAAAAAGCAGTAACTGTTTATGCCCAGGCAAATCCGGATAGCAAGCTTTTCTCTGACGCAATCAAAACCACTAACGGATTCTTTAAACTCTATGGTTGGGATTTGATTGAAAGTCTGCTGGTTTACGGAAATACCGCTCCGGATTATGAAATCCCTAAAGAATTATTTGAGCGTGCTTATGAAGCCGGAAAGAAATTGGTAGAATAAGTATCAACTCCATAACACACAACGCTTTTACGGTCTATGGGGAAAAATCTTCTTTCCAGAATCCTTTTTCGCTTAAAATCCCCTTGAAAAATGTGTATTATTACTGCTTTGGGTATCTATACAGAAAAAATTTGCTCTAAGATACCACTTTTTAATTTTAATGGAATCTGACCATTAAATTATTCTACATAGATACCCAGCGCATCAAAAAAGGTTCAAAATCAGCTCTGAATTATAGAAAAATGGATTCTGGCGAAAAAGTCTTTTTGTATAGATACTTTAGATACTTTGACAGGGAAGAAATGAATGATTTACACATCAACTAGCACGAACGCTCACCTGCGAAAACGCTTCGCGTTTCCGCTGGTGAGCGTTTGACTCACATACCATCTGCACACGCTATGAGTGCCATGCAACCGTTCACTTCAAGGCTTCGTACTTCGTACTTTCGCCTTTCAGTGTTCGTTTGCATTCTTATAGAATAAAACAAAAGAACGATTCGTCCTGCAAGCAGTCCAATCGCTCTTTCATTTATTCTGCACTCATAGCTTAGTCGTTCATCTTTGCGAGTTTCGCTGCCTGGTCTGCTGAAATACAGCCGTCGATGATTTCCTGGATATCCCCATTCATAATCTTATCAAGCTTATATAATGTAAGACCTATACGATGGTCGGTTACACGGCCCTGGGGAAAGTTATAGGTACGGATCTTCTCGGAACGGTCACCGGTACCAATCTGGCTTCTTCGAAGTTCTGCTTCCGCATCATGCCTCTGCTGCTGCTCAATGTCATAGAGTTTCGCTTTCAGCAGTGCGAATGCTTTCGCCTTGTTCTGAAGCTGGGACTTCTCTGTCTGGCTGTATACCACGATTCCTGTAGGGTAATGTGTCAGCCGGACCGCTGAGTCTGTGGTATTGACACACTGACCACCGTTACCGGAGGCACGCATTACGTCAATACGGATATCCTTATCATCAATTACAATATCAATGTCATCGTCTACTTCCGGCATTACCGCCACACTGATGGTGGAAGTATGGATACGTCCGCCGGATTCCGTTTCCGGAACACGCTGTACACGATGTACACCGCTTTCGTATTTCAATTTGGAATAAGCACCCTGTCCGGAAATCATAAAGTTTACTTCCTTCATACCACCGATGCCGATTTCGTCCACATTCATGGTTTCTACTTTCCAGCGCTGACCTTCTGCATAATGCACATAAAGACGATACATTTCTGCTGCAAAAAGAGCCGCTTCGTCACCACCTGCACCTGCTCTTATTTCTACGATAACGTTTTTATCATCGTTAGGATCCTTGGGTAATAAAAGAATCTTCAGTTCCTGCTCAAGTTCTTCAATACGCTTCTTTCCGCCGTTTAATTCTTCCTTAAGCATTTCCTTCATATCATCATCGGATTCTGTTTCCAGCATCGCAAGTGAATCTTCCACATCCTGCTTGCACTTCTTATATTCTTTATATGCTTCCACAAGCGGTGTTAAGTCACTTTGTTCTTTCATAAGTGATCTGAACCGCTCCTGATTTGCTGTCACGTCAGGCTCATTTAATTCATTCATAATTTCCTCAAAATGAATCAAAATATCCTCTAATCTGTCAAACATTTTTCCCTCATTTCTGTGCCCATGGGACACTCTTTAAAACATATTTTTAGTTCCGTACACTACCCTGTCAAGGCCTGCAAGATCCTTACACACAGTAATATCCCTGTATCCGGCTTCTCGCATACATTCCGACACATCCTCTGCCTGCTCACATCCAATCTCAAAAAAGAGCATGCCGCCGGGATGTAAATACTCCGGTGCTTTCGCAATAATCTTCCTATAAAAGAAAAGTCCGTCTTCCTTACCGTCTAACGCGCCAAAAGGTTCATGGTCTTTTACTTCCGGCATCAGTGTATCAATAACACTTGTGGGGATGTACGGTGGATTGGAAACGATTATTTCAAATTTCCCATCTATTTTATCAAACAAATCACTTTGAATAAAAATTGCTTCTTTGTTCAGGGCTCTTGCATTTTCCTTTGCAACGGCCAATGCCTTCTCTGATATATCACATCCAACTCCTTCGCAGTCATTGGAATAATGCAAAAGGCTGAGCAAAATACACCCACTTCCGGTACACATATCCAATATACGCATTCCGTCATGCAGATAACGCATCACCTCTTCCACCAATACTTCCGTATCCTGTCTGGGAATCAGCACATCGGGACTTACCTTAAAGCGAAGCCCCATAAATTCCTGATACCCTATGATATGTTGAATTGGTATATGCTTTTTCCTCTGCTCAATAAATGCGGCATATGCCTGCTTTTGTTCCTCTAAAACAGGATTTTCTCCATGCACGAGCAGATAATTCCTATCGGTATGACAAACCTCCTCCAGCAAAAGGCGCGCATCCAATACAGCTTCTTCTATCTTTGCCAGGATAAGTTCCTCACAGCCCCATTTATACAATTCCTGATATGAATCACACTTCACTACTCTCTTCACCTGCTTCATCCCGCATCCAGGATTCATCTACTTCATATCCGAATTCATCCTTTAAAAAGGCCTTCCAATCAAAGATAGCCTCCACAGATGCAATTGCCACTTCTACCATGCCCTCATCAGGCTCCTTCGTGGTAAGTCTCTGAAGAAGCAGTCCCGGAGCTGATATCAATAGCACAAGAAAATTATTACTTCTGCCTGCCAAACGGATAATCTCATAGGAAATTCCCGCAATGACCGGAATCAGTGCAATTCTGAATAAAATTCTGTATGCAGGATTGTCTACCCGGATAAAGAAAAACAAAATAATACTTACAAACACTACCAAAAACATAAAACTGGTTCCACAGCGCTTGTGGATTCTGGAACTTCTCATTACATTATGCACAGTAAGCGGACGTCCCTTTTCAATACAATTAATACATTTATGCTCTGCTCCGTGATACTGGTACAATCTGTGAATATCTTTCATTAAACTAATCGCAATAATATATAAAAGGAAAATCACAATTCTGATAGCACCTTCTATAAGTGCCAGCAGGGATGCGTTTCTTACATAATCATCAAGCAGGGAAGAAAGAAAATACGGCAATAAAATGAACAGTCCCACTGCAAGTGCCACAGAAAGAATTGTGACAAGCGTTGTCATAATCTTTTCGCCCTTACCGCCTGACAACTTGTTAAGTGCCTTATCTATCACGGTTTCTTTCGCTTCTTCATCATCGTAAAAAGATGCTGAATAGTTGATAGTCTTCATTCCCAGTCTCATAGAATCAATAAAGTTAAATACGCCTCTGATAAAAGGAACCTTCGTAATCTTCTTGCCATGAAGCGTTCCGCGGAAAACATCAACCTCTACATCAATTTCTCCGTTGCTCTTTCGAATCGCCACCGCGTAATCGTCTTTATTTTTCATCATCACGCCTTCCAAAACCGCCTGTCCGCCGATTCCGGAATAATGACTACGTCTCTTTCTCCTTCTCATTTTGTACCTCCTGTATCAATGAAGAAAAGGTTGAGATATAACACCTCAACCTTTTTGTACATACTTATTTGCTTTCTACACCATACTTTCTGTTGAACTTATCAATACGTCCATCAGCTCTAGCAGCCTTCTGCTGACCTGTGTAGAATGAATGGCACTTAGAACAAACTTCAACGTGAATATCTTTCTTGGTTGAACCTGTTACAAATGTGTTACCGCAGTTGCAAGTTACAGTTGCCTGATAGTACTCAGGATGAATTCCTTCTTTCATTTTTTCACCTCTCTATAAAAACTATGTTTCTGTATTCGTTCTCATCCATACTGCTTCACTCGAAACAGCTTTTTAATTGTAACATAGCTTATCTCAGTATGCAAGCACTTTTCTTATATAAATTTCATTTTTTTCACCATGTTTACAAATTCCTGATTGTTTCTGGTTCTTGCAAACATGTCGAGAATCTTATCCACTGCTTCCTCCGCTTTTAAACCGTTAAGCGCTTTACGGATAATGTTGATTGCTTCCAGTTCATCCTGGGAAAGAAGCAAATCCTCTCTTCTTGTACCGGATTTTGGAATATCGATTGCCGGGAACACTCTCTTTTCGGAAAGCTTACGGTCAAGCACCAGTTCCATATTACCGGTTCCCTTAAATTCTTCATACACTACATCATCCATCTTACTTCCCGTATCCACAAGCGCTGTTGCAAGAATGGTAAGGGATCCTCCCTCTCTCATGTTTCTGGCAGCACCGAAGAAACGCTTGGGCATATGAAGTGCGGCCGGATCAAGACCACCTGATAAGGTACGTCCGCTGGGCGGAACTGTTTGGTTGTAAGCACGGGTAAGTCTTGTAATACTATCAATTAAAATCATAACATCTTTATTATGCTCAACCAATCGTTTTCCTCTCTCAATGACCATTTCGGAAACTCTCTTGTGATGTTCCGGCAACTCATCAAAAGTGGAATAAATGACCTCAACGTTAGGTCCTTCAATTGCTTCCTTAATATCCGTAACTTCTTCCGGTCTTTCATCAATCAGAAGAATAATCAGATGTACTTCAGGTGCATTTCTCTTAATAGATTTGGCCACATCTTTAAGCAGCGTCGTCTTACCTGCTTTTGGAGGGGATACAATCATACC
>JAZNAE010000041.1:0-9186 GCA_045586385.1 Lachnospiraceae bacterium | reverse complement strand
TTATAAAAAACTTTTATTATATAGGGCACACGGAATTACCCGTGACGAGTCTCAGATGGTTCATGAATCTGATGGACCGTGGTATTATGAACAGATTGATCTTGGAATGAATTATCGTATGACGGATATTCAGGCAGCATTGTTAATCAGTCAGCTCGATAAACTACCTATGTTCAGTACCAGAAGAAAAGAAATTGTGAAAGCATATGATGAAGCTTTTGCTGAAATTCCCGAGATTACGGTGCAGAGAGAAATTCCGGAGTCCGATACCACCAGACATCTTTATATTTTGAGAATTAAACCGGAAATGCTCTCTATAGACCGCAAACAGTTTTTTGATGCACTGGCGGCTGAAAATGTATGCTGTAATGTACATTATATCCCTACCTATTATTTTCCTTATTATGAAAAATTGGGATATCAAAAGGGATTATGCCCGAAGGCTGAGAAATTATATGAGGAAATGATTAGTCTGCCGCTTTATTATGCTATGACGGATAAGGATGTAGAGGATGTAATTGCGGCAGTGAAGAAAATTGTAGCATATTTCCGGAAATAATAATTACAAAAGAGCAAAACGGTATCACCGTATATGAGGGGACCTATGAAACTTAGTATTATTGTACCTGTTTATAATATGGCAGTGGACGGCAAACTTGCTTACTGCCTAAACAGTCTTGTAAATCAGACCATAAGCGATTATGAGATTATCGCTGTGGATGACTGTTCCACAGATAACTCGCTGGAAATTCTTCGCAGTTATGAGAAGAAATTTCCGAAAAAGGTAAAAGTAATTGCTTCTCCTGTGAATAAAAAACAGGGCGGAGCCAAAAACCTGGGCCTGGAAGTGGCAAAAGGAGAATGGATTGGTTTTATAGACAGCGACGACTGGGTGACGGAAGATTTTTATGAGAAGTTGTTAAATAAAGCAGAAGAAACCGGTGCAGATATGGTGGGCTGTGATTATCATTTGACGCACAGACACGATATGGAAATCGGCACAGTGGTTCACAATAATAAAAAGGAGCAGACCGGCGTTTTAAATGAGGAGAAATATCGTTCCCTTATTTTAGACGGCGGTAGTCTTGTTGTAAAGATTTATAAGCGGCATATTATTATGGATTATCCCAATCGTTTTCCGGAAGGGATTTTCTATGAGGATAATGCAATCGGCAATTCATGGAAACTTAGGGCAAAACATTTCGAGTATATAGAAGAGCCGATGTACTATTATTATCAGCACGATTCCTCTACTGTTCACACAATCTCGAAAGAGCGTTGTGAGCACAGAATGGAAGCAGCAAGAATTATGGTGAAGGAAGCAAAGGAATTTGGTTATCTGGACAAGTATTACCCGGAAATTGAAAGCAGCTTTACCACGTTGTTTTATGTGAATACACTTTTTTCCTATATGGTAGGAGATGAGAAAAAGGAATATCAATTCATCAAGAATCTCGGAAAAGAAATGAAAGAAACCTTTCCGACGTTCATGAAAAATAAATACTATGAGGAAAGAGTGCACGCGGAGGAACGGAAGCTTATTCGTATGCATATGAAATCTACTTTATATTTTATGATGTATTATAAATTGCTTTGGGCATATCGCAATTTCAGAAAGAAAATACAATAAAAATACATAAGAGAAAAAGAACTTGGCGAAGATAAGAGTCGTAGACAGAGTTTCAATAATTTTGTATAATTAAAAGTAAGATTTACTTGTAAACAAATGCAGAAAGAGAAAGGTAGGTATCACTATGAAAAGAATCGGTATGTTAACCAGCGGCGGTGATTGTCAGGCATTAAATGCAGCGATGCGCGGTGTAGTAAAATGTCTGGTAAACAGTAATGAAGATGTTGAAATTTACGGTTTTTTAGATGGTTATAAAGGTCTTATTTACGGTAACTTCCGTATGCTTGAAGGACGTGACTTTTCCGGTATCTTAACAAAAGGCGGTACCATTTTGGGGAGTTCCAGAACACCTTTCAAAACTATCCAGGATCCGGATGAAAACGGATTGAATAAAGTAGAAGCCATGAAACAGAATTACCACAAGTTAAGATTAGACTGTCTTGTGATTTTAGGTGGTAACGGAACACATAAAACAGCAAATCTTTTAAGGCAGGAAGGGTTAAATGTAATCACGCTTCCTAAGACAATTGACAACGATCTTTGGGGAACCGACATGACATTCGGTTTCCAAAGTGCCGTTAATATTGCAACCGATGCAATTGACTGTATTCATACGACGGCGTCTTCACACGGAAGAACTTTTATCGTGGAAGTAATGGGACACAAAGTAGGATATCTTACTTTAAATGCAGGCATGGCCGGCGGTGCCGATATTATTTTGATTCCTGAGATTCCTTATGACATTAAGAAGGTAGTGGAAGCAATTGAAAAGAGAAATAAAAACGGTAGCAGATTTACCATTTTAGCAGTGGCAGAAGGTGCGATTTCCAAAGAAGATGCAAAGCTGTCCAAAAAAGAATATAAAGAAAAAATGAAAAATTATAAATATCCTTCCGTATCCTATGAATTGGCAGATAAGATTCAGAAGATGACAGGAGGAGAGGTGCGTGTGACTGTTCCCGGACATACCCAGAGAGGCGGAAGTCCTTGTCCGTATGACCGGGTATTCGCAAGTCGTCTCGGTGCAGAAGCCGGTGAGCTTATCTTAAAAGGTGAGTATGGTTTTATGGTAGGATACAAAAACAGAGAAATCGTGAAAGTGCCTTTGGAAGATGTAGCAGGTAAGCTGAAGATGGTTTCTCCCGATTCCGATATTGTAAAAGAAGCAAAATTACTGGGTATTAGTTTCGGCGATTAAGTAAAGCAGGCAGGTTTAAAGATAAAGGCCGCCACGGAAGGAAAGACGTAACATGTCATATACAGCTCTTTACAGAAAATTCCGCCCCGCATCCTTTGAGGACGTGAAAGGGCAGGAACATATTGTAACGACTCTTAAAAACCAAATAGTGGCAGGACGTACTTCGCATGCTTATCTTTTTTGCGGAACAAGGGGTACAGGTAAGACAACCATAGCAAAGATTTTTGCGAAGGCTGTAAATTGTGAAAACCCTAAGGACGGAAGTCCTTGTGGTGAGTGTGCCGTATGCAGGACCATTGCGGCGGGAGCCAGCATGAATGTCATAGAAATAGATGCGGCGTCCAATAACGGTGTGGATAACATCAGGGAAATTGTAGAAGAGGTTTCTTATTCTCCGGCAGAAGGTAAATATAAGGTTTATATTATTGACGAAGTTCATATGCTTTCCATCGGAGCTTTCAATGCCCTTCTTAAGACGTTGGAGGAGCCGCCTTCGTATGTAATTTTTATTTTGGCAACCACGGAAGTGCATAAGATTCCCATCACGATTCTTTCCAGGTGTCAGCGTTATGATTTTAAACGAATTACAATAGATACTATTTCGGAACGGTTAAAAGAACTCACAAGCATTGAAAATGTTTCTGTGGAGGATAAAGCCATCCGCTATATTGCAAAAACTGCTGACGGTTCTATGCGTGATGCGCTTAGTCTTTTGGACCAGTGTATTGCATTCCATTTCGGACAGGAACTTACTTACGATAAAGTGTTGGATGTGCTTGGGGCAGTGGATACGGAAGTGTTCAGCAGACTCTTTCGCGTAGTGCTTAAGGGAGATGTGACCGGTGCCATAACTATTTTGGAAGAAATGGTAATACAGGGACGTGAACTGGCTCAGTTCGTAGCAGATTTTACGTGGTATTTAAGAAATTTATTGCTGGTAAAAACAGCTGACGGCGCAGAAGATGTGATTGATGTATCCTCCGATAATCTGGTAAGGCTGAAAGAAGAAGCGCAGATGGCAGAGCATGATGTGATTATGCGATATATCCGGGTGCTTTCAGAACTTTCCGGACAAATCCGCTATGCTACCCAGAAACGTATTTTGATAGAGATGAACTTAATTAAACTTTGCAGGCCTGCAATGGAGACCGATACGCAGTCACTGACAGATCGGATTAGGCAGCTGGAGCAAAAAGTGGAACAGGGTATTCCCATGAATATCAGTGCCGATATGCTACAGAGCATGCAGCCGGGTATGACGGCAAGCAGTATGGCTGTGGAGCAGGCACCGCGGGCACCTTTGCCTAAGGCAATCCCGGAGGATGTAAGCAGGGTTGTGAGTAAATGGGCAGTAGCGGTAGCGGAAGCACCAAATCCCATGAAAACATATTTAAAAACAGCTTACCCCAGTTTGGGAAGTGACGGCAAACTGCTTATCGTGGTACAGGACGGGCTACCTACAGACTATTTCAGGCAGGCGGGGCATAAAGAAGAATTGCAGAAAATTCTTTCCGAATATGCCGGAAAGGAAATAGAACTCATGGTACAAGGCGGAGATGGTGGACGTTCTTTGCAAGAACTATTTCCGGATTTAACGAAAATTGTTTCCGAATCCATACACATGGAAATAGAGGAAATTGAAGAGGATGATGACTTTGCAGGTGAGTTTTAGAGACATACACTTTGCACTTGAAATAGGGCTGTCGGTAATAGTAAAATAAAGTGATATGTAATACAAAAAAGGAAGGAATAAAGAAATGGCAAAGCGTGGAGGATTTCCCGGCGGAATGCCCGGTAACATGAACAATCTGATGAAACAGGCACAGAGAATGCAGCGTCAGATGGAAGAAAATCAGAAAGAATTAGAAACAAAGGAATTTACTGCAAAAGCAGGCGGTGGAGCCGTTGAGGTGACAGTAACCGGTAAGAAAGAAGTAACGAAAGTAAAGCTTTCCGAAGAAGCAGTAGATCCAGATGATATTGAAACATTAGAAGATCTTGTAATGGCAGCAACCAACGAAGCGCTTCGTATGGCAGACGCGGCAAGTGCAGATGCCATGAGTAAGATGACCGGCGGTCTTTCCATGGGAGGAGGATTTCCCTTCTAATGGAACTGTACAGCGGACATATTAATAAATTAATAGATGAGCTTGCAGGGCTTCCCGGAATCGGAGCAAAGTCGGCACAGAGACTGGCCTTTCATTTAATCAATATGCCGAAAGAAAAAGTGAATCGGCTTGCCAAGACAATTATGGATGCCAAGGAAAATGTGCGTTATTGCAGTGAGTGCTATACACTTACAGATAAGGAAGTGTGTCCTATTTGCAGTAATGATAAAAGAAACCACGGAATTATTATGGTCGTAGAAAATTCCAGAGATTTGGCGGCCTATGAGAAAACCGGTAAATATGAAGGCGTGTATCATGTCCTTCATGGGGCAATATCCCCTATGCTTGGAATCGGGCCGGGTGATATTAAACTCAAGGAACTTATTAAGCGGCTTGAGGGAGATGTGGAGGAAGTAATTATTGCCACCAATTCCAGCTTGGAAGGAGAAACCACGGCTATGTATATCGGTAAGTTGATTAAGCCTACCGGTATCAGGGTTACCAGAATTGCCAGTGGTGTGCCGGTTGGAGGCGATTTAGAGTACATTGACGAAGTGACTCTACTCCGTGCCTTGGAAGGAAGGACGGAACTTTAATACAAAAAGAAGGCGAGGGTATTTAACATGGCAGTAGTAAAAGAATTTTTTGGGAAAACAAAAAACGGTGAAGAAATCAGCAGATATTTTATTTCAAACAGCAAGGGAATGAAAGCAGGGGTAATTAATTACGGAGCAATTTTAGTAAATTTATTTGTTCCTGATAAAGCAGGAAAGGCAGAGGATATTGTTCTTGGTTTCGATACGTTGGAAGAATATTTTGAGAATGGTAGTTTTTTTGGCGCAACCATCGGACCAAATGCAAACAGAATCGGTGGTGCATCTTTTGAGATTAATGGCGTAAAATATCAGCTTGATGTAAATGATGGCGAAAATAATTTACATAGCCACAAAGATATTGGATACCACAAATGTGTGTGGGATGCTACGGAAGGTGAAAATAGTGTAACATTTACTTTGGAAGATGCGGACGGAAACATGGGATTCCCCGGAAATAAGAAGATAAGTGTTACTTACAGCGTGACAGAGGATAACGAATTAAAGCTTCATTATACGGGAAGTAGCGACAAAGATACAATTTTGAATTTGACCAATCATACATATTTTAACCTGGCAGGACACGACGGAGAAAAGATTCATGATCATATTTTACAAATGAAGGCGTCCTATTATACACCTGTTGTGGAAGGTGCTATACCGACAGGTGAATTTGCTACAGTTGAGGGAACACCTTTTGATTTTCGTGGTGCGAAAAAAATCGGAAAAGATATTGGTGCGGACAATGAGCAATTGAAATTGGTAAAAGGATATGATCACAACTGGGTTCTTGACGGAGAAGAGGGGACTTTAAGAGAGTTTGCAACCGTAAAAGAAGAGACAACAGGAAGAGTTATGAAGGTATTCACTGATTTGCCCGGAGTACAGTTTTATGCCGGAAACTGCATTGAACCGGAAAAAGGTAAAGGTAATGCAATGTATGATGTAAGATGTGGCTTTTGCCTGGAAACACAGTATTATCCGGATACAGCAAACAAACCGGAATTTCCGTCTGCGGTTTATGGACCGGACAGAGAATATGATACGGTAACAATATATCAGTTTATAACAGAATAAATATGTTTAATAAGACAAAAGATACGCCCTTCCCGTGCGACGAATGAAAACAGGGAGGGCGTAGATTGTTGCTTAAAGGAATTTGTAAATCGGCCGTCTGCATGCAGACAATAGGAGAAATGTAAATGTCCAATGTTCGGGATTATTTGAAAGAACGGGAAAAGAGAATAGAAAATAATAATACCATCAGTTATAAGGAAAAAATAAAAACCCATAAGCTGACGGTTTTTTATCGTGGAGCGTTAATTCTTTTTCTTATTGTGGTTGTGATTGTCTTTTTGGCATGGCAGTGGCAGAATAAAGTCTTTACGGAAAGTGTTAATGTGAGCTCCGAACCCGTGACAATTGTCCAAAAAGCAAAGGTAAAGAGTTTGGGGAATAATATCCTTTTATACAGTAAAGATGGAGCCAGCTGTTTAAGCAGTAGTGGTAGTGCACTTTGGAATCAAACCTTTGAGATGCAAAGTCCCATGGTTTCTATATGTGAAGATGTTGCAGCCATCGGAGACTATAACGGAAGAACTGTATATGTGGTAAACAGCACCGGACAGTTAGGGACAGTGAGGACAAATCTTCCCATAAGAGATATCTGCGTTTCGCAAAGTGGTGTTGTCGCCGCAGTTTTAGATGATTCCGATGTAACAAGAATTTTGTTATATGATGGAAATGCAGATACAGAAACTTCTATTGTAGATATTAAAGCTACCATGGACAAAAGCGGATATCCCATGAGCCTATCGCTTTCGCCCAATGGTAAATTACTTGCAATTTCCTATTTTTATGCAGATGGGGGAGAAATGAAATCCACTGTTGCATTTTTCAATTTTGGGGAAGTAGGTAAAAATGAAAGTGATAATTATGTAAGCGGATATGATTATGCAGGTGCTGTAGTACCCTATGTGCAGTTTATGAATAATAATGTTGCATTTGCAGTTTCCGATGACAGGATAATCTTTTTCCAAGGATCTGAAAAACCTTCCAATGTGGCATCAAATCTTATTAAAGAAGAGATACAAAGCATTTATTATAATGAAAGTTATGTGGGATTGGTGTTCAGAAATCAGACAGGAGAGTCTATCTATCGCCTTGATGTATATGATACAAGCGGAAACAAGGTACACTCACAGTTCTTTGACATAGAATATACGGACATCATTTTTAACAAAGACCAAATTATCATTTATAATGATATGGATTGCCAGATATGTAATGTCAAAGGTGTTGATAAATTTACAGGAGAGTTTGAAAAGCCGGTGGCACTTTTAGTACCTACGGCAGCTACATATAGATACACGGTAGTAACCAGCAGTTCTATTGATGTGATGGAATTAAAATAAATTGATACAGGTAAAGATGGAGTAAAGTAAATGTATTATTATATTGCCCTGATAATAATAGCCCTGATTTTCATTTGGAGAATGGTGGCAGGATTTAAAAAGGGAATTGTAAAAGAGTTTATTTCACTTGTTGCCATGACGGTAGCAGGAATATGTGTGGTGTTAATCTTGGGTGCCGTTGGTAGTTATATGAACCGGGAAATCGGTAAGGTGATTCAAATGTTGGCGGTACTGGCTGTGGTATGTATTGTCTACAGAATCGTAAGTGTGCTGCTGACTTCGGTGAAGCTGATTGCTAATTTACCTATTATAAAGGGGCTTGATAAAGTGCTCGGTATTGTGCTGGGATTTGCAGAGGCGGGAATTATTGTAATGCTGTTGGTGCATTTTTTGAAAAATTGGGGACTATCGTTGCTTTGATTGTTTTGTGATAGAAAAACATATAGCACAGTATCGGATAAGAGAAACTACGAAAGGCGAGCAGAAAAGCTTGCCTTTTTTATGAGAAAGATGAGGTGTCTTTAGTTGGAGGTGTTTGACAGATTGAATTACTCTACGGTATTGCGGAAATGCACTCGATGAGTGTTGAGAAAATGTACTTTGCGGTTGTAGAGAAAGGGGTTATCGGTCTATAGGAAATTTTTGCTGTTTTAGAATCCCTTTTCGAAAATTATGTAAACTGAAATGATTTAATTAATTGAAAAGAAGTATCTATACAAAAAAGTATGTTTCCAGATACCGAAAATCTAAAAATAAGTATCTTTATAGATAAAAATGCTCATATAGATACTTTGTGTTGCGGAAAAGTAACATTGCACGGTTGCAGTATATAAAACAGTCTTATGCATAGCTACTATATTTCTTGTAATTCTTGCGATTTCGAGCAATTAACATATTGACAATAAATTTGTTTTGATGATATAATAAAAATCCACCGTCTGAAAATGATAGGTGGTATATTTTGGAGAAAAATAGAGGTCAAATTACTGAAATATATTCAGAAAATGTGACTTCAAAATTTTCAAAAAAATTATATAAAAGGTCTTGACAGTACAAAAGACGCATGATAAGATAACAGAGTTGCGTCTGAGGAAACAGACCGACAGAACCTTGACAAACGAACAGCAATGCAACCCTGAAAATTCTAAAGAGTACAACACATCCAAGAGATGTGAAGCATCGGAAGATGCAGCTCTGAGAAGATTCAGAGAAGTTTCGAACAGAAACGAACCAAAAAACAGTA
>JAZNAE010000040.1:0-41671 GCA_045586385.1 Lachnospiraceae bacterium | reverse complement strand
TTGATTAGTTACTTGAATTAAGCTCATAGAATTAAGTCTGTTTGACTTATATATGATTATTATTTGCGAAAAGACAGTACTATAGATTTGAAATTTGTTCCTCGAACTCTTCTATGGATTTGGCTTGGTTGGCTAGTTTTGTCATGGATTTCAAAATTCTCATCCGGTTTTCTGACAAAATAAGTTCGTTAAGATTTTGAGAGACTTCTCCAAGTCCCTCTAATAACTCCAAAATTATTTCCTTTCTTTCTTCTGCCTTACTTTCCTGACGAATATCTTCCCATGTCATAAAGCTACTCTCCAATTCTCTGTTTTCTTTCACGCTACGAATTGTTTCCTGCAGTTTCCTTACATATGCATCGTCTGTTCCTGTATTATTCTCAGGTGTATCTTCCTTTACAAACTTCAAAAATGCTTTCAGTTCCTTTGGAATGCTTTCTTCATCTTTCCCTACTGTGCTTAAAAATATACTTCTGCATTCGTCTCCCATATCTAAAGAAAAATCCTGCAGGCATCTGTTTTCAAAGGTATAGCAATACTTCTCCTCACCAAAAGGATCAAAATCACAAATAAAAATGACATATGCACCGGGCAACTCATTATATTCATGTCCGCTGCCTAACGCATCCATGTCCATCTGACTGTGATAGTATCTGGCTCTCTTTCCCAGTTTCTGTTTCGCCACCTGCATTTCAATGTCGTATCTGGTATTCTTCTCATCATTCGCATATACATCCAGACGAACGCCCTTACACTCTGGATTATAAATCAGGCTTTTTTCGTAGCTGATTACTACCTCCCGGATTTTTATCCCAAGCAGCATCTCCAAAAGTCTCTTGCAGTTATCTGCCTGCATCATCACTGCTGCAAAGATAAAATTATCCCGGATTGTTAAGTCTTGAAATCTTCTCTTGTTACTCATAGTTACTTCCTCCATGGCAGAGGAATTCTTGATAAAAGATTATCACTATTTCATTATTATTTCAATCGGCATATTTACCAAAATCGAAAAAAATGGGACAGCTTACGCCTAATGCCATTAAGCTAAGCATTTTACAATCTCAGATACATTAGAAAACTGTAAAAGCATCTATATGTACTTATTATACGAAATCTATCTGCTCAAAAACCATAAAAACTTGCCTTCCACCACTTTAAACTCTAAACGCTTCGCGTCGCTTGTATACTACGGCTCGCTTAGCCTGTAAACTCCTACGGAGTCCACAGGCTACCGCTTACAGCGGTATGTCAGAAATAGAAAAAGGCGCTTGGCTTCAAGTAAACTTGAGCCAAGTGCCTTTTTATTTCTGACGCATCGCCTGTTTATACGCTTACATCATCCCTCCCATGCCGCCGGCGGGCATTGCGGGAACATCTTCTTTGATATTTGCTACAACAGATTCTGTTGTAAGGAGTGTGGATGCAACACTTGTTGCATTCTGGAGTGCGCTTCTTGTTACCTTTGCGGGGTCAAGAATACCTGCGCTTACCATATCTACATATTCTTCCTTCAGAGCATCGAAACCAACACCGATTTCGGATTCTCTTACTTTATTGATGATTACGCTGCCTTCAAGACCTGCGTTTGCTGCGATGTGGTAAAGAGGAGCTTCTAATGCCTTAAGGACAATCTGTGCACTTGACTTTTCATCACCTTCTAAGGTATCTGCAAGCTTAGATACATCCTTGGATGCGTGGATGTAAGCAGAACCACCACCACAGATGATACCTTCTTCCACTGCTGCTCTGGTTGCTGCAAGAGCATCTTCAAGACGGAGTTTTGCTTCCTTCATTTCTGTTTCGGTAGCAGCACCTACGCGGATAACCGCAACACCGCCTGCTAATTTTGCAAGTCTTTCCTGTAATTTTTCTCTATCAAAATCAGATGTCGTTTCTTCAATCTGTCCCTTAATCTGATTAATTCTTGCAGCAATTGCTGCCTTGTCACCTTCACCGTCAACGATAACGGTGTTTTCTTTCTGAATCTTAACGGATTTTGCTCTACCAAGCTGGGCAAGCGTTGCTTCTTTTAAGTCAAGGCCAAGTTCTTCGCTGATTACCTGACCGCCTGTAAGGATGGCAATATCCTCAAGCATTGCTTTTCTTCTGTCACCATAGCCTGGTGCCTTCACTGCTACTACATTGAATGTACCACGGAGTTTGTTCACGATTAATGTAGTCAGCGCTTCACCTTCTACATCTTCTGCAATGATAAGAAGCTTTGCGCCGGACTGTACAATCTGCTCAAGTACAGGTAAGATTTCCTGAATGCTGGAGATTTTCTTATCTGTAATTAAAATGTAAGGATTGTCAAGAACTGCTTCCATCTTATCCATATCGGTTGCCATATAAGCAGAGATGTAACCTCTGTCAAACTGCATACCTTCTACAAGATCAAGTTCTGTAAGCATGGTCTTGCTTTCTTCAATGGTAATAACACCGTCGCCGGATACCTTTTCCATTGCATCTGCAACTAAGGTTCCCACTTCTTCATCGCCTGCAGAAATCGCTGCTACTCTTGCAATATGCTCTTTACCGTTTACTTTAGAGCTCATCTTTGCGATTGCTTCCACTGCACAATCAGTTGCTTTCTTCATACCCTTTCTTAAGATAATCGGATTTGCACCAGCTGCCAGGTTCTTCATACCTGCATTAATCATCGCCTGTGCAAGCACAGTAGCTGTTGTAGTACCGTCACCTGCTCCATCATTTGTTTTTGTTGCAACTTCTTTTACAAGCTGTGCACCCATATTTTCGAATGCATCTTCCAGTTCGATTTCCTTTGCAATAGTAACACCGTCATTGGTAATAAGAGGTGCGCCAAAGGATTTATCCAAAACTACGTTTCTTCCTTTAGGTCCTAAGGTTACTCTTACTGTATTTGCTAACTGATTTACACCTGCTTCCAAAGCAGCACGTGCTTCTGCACCATATTTTAATTCTTTTGCCATTCCAATCGGCCTCCTTTTTATTTTTTAAATTATGTCCCTATTACTGAATAACTGCAAGAATATCACTCTGTCTTACGATGATATATTCTTCTTCATCAATCTTTACATCAG
Organism: Lachnospiraceae bacterium; assembly: GCA_045586385.1. Taxonomy (GTDB): domain Bacteria; phylum Bacillota; class Clostridia; order Lachnospirales; family Lachnospiraceae; genus Suilimivivens. Next base: position 38,609 of record JAZNAE010000040.1, on the reverse strand, counting down.
TTCCTGCATACTTGGAGTAAATTACCTGGTCTCCCACTTTTACTTCCATTTTTACTTCCTTGCCGTCTACCATTCCACCGGGACCTACCGCAAGTACTTCTGCCTGCTGGGGTTTTTCTTTGTTCTGTCCGGGTAATACGATACCGGATTTTGTTGTTTCTTCTGCAACTAACTGCTTTAATACTACTCTGTCTCCTAAAGGTACTAACTTCATGGATACTGCCTCCTTTATAATCGTTAAAATTATTTACTTTTTCTTTTGTTAGCACTCTTTCAACCCGAGTGCTAATCACTAAAACTTATATTAATTTTATATGCAACTGTTTGCAAATGCTATCACAGCCGGATTTCGTTATATTTTCTTTCATTTTCTCTCTATTTCTTCTATTTTCTCCCATTATCTCATGTTTGGTTCATTCTGGAGATTTAATAAATAGTTTATTTTTATAAATATTTCCTATCACATACCGTTATGCTATAATAACTATAATTATTATTTATGCAAAGGTTACTCTATTGAAAAAACAAAAAGACCAATCCCAACAGCATATTGACAGAAAAGTGTGGTACAAACTGGATTTATCAGCCATTGTCTATCCCACCTTGCAGCGGAAGGATTTTTCCTCTGTATACCGTTTGTCGGTCCTCTTAAAGGAACCTGTCAAGCCGGATATTCTCCAGCAGGCTATAGACATGACGCTTCCCCGTTTTCCAACTTATAAAACAGCCATACGAAAAGGGCTGTTTTGGCGTTATTTGGAAACAAACCACCGTCCGGGACCATTTGTACAAAAAGATATCCGCAATTTCTGTATGCCTATGCCATTTAGAGCAGGAAACAGATATCTGCTCCGTGTGTACTATCATGATTGCAGGATTTCTTTGGAAGCACATCACAGTTTAGGAGACGGTACGGGATGTATGTATGTTCTCAACACCATAACAGCTGTTTATCTAAGATTACTTGGCCATGAAATATCTGACGGATACTACGTAAAAAACATTCATGAAGCACCACATCCGGAAGAACTTGAGGACGCTTACATGCGTTACGCCAACGCCAAAGTAAGTCCCAAGCGTCCGGGCGAAAAAACCTATCGCATCCGAGGCACCAAAGAGCCCTTTTATACTTTTAATGTCATTGACGGCATATTGTCCGTAAAAGACATATCGGCAGCGGCTGCCAAATATCAGGTCAGCATTACAGAGTATTTAAACGCCGTTTTGCTTTATGCTTTACTGAAAAAGCAGGAAAATGAGTGGCATATTCGTCTAAAGCCTGTGCGGATTGCCATGCCGGTTAATTTAAGACGCTTTTTCCCTTCAAAAACACTTCGTAATTTTATTACCATGATATATCCCGGCATTGACCCAAGACTTGGCGATTATACCTTCGAAGAAATTGTAACCCAGGTACATCACTACATGCGTTATTACATTAATAACAAGTTTTTAAAAGGTGATATCACTACCAATGCAAATACACAAAGACATCCTTTGATTCGTATTGTACCGTTATTTCTTAAGGACTTTGTAGTACGGCAATTTTATACCAAGGTACAGGATCGAAATTCTTCTGCGGGACTTACCAATATGGGTATGCTGAAAGTTCCTGAAAATATGGAACCTTTTATTGAGCGTTTTGACATCTATATGGGGCAACCGTTTTCTTCCCGCACCAATTGTGCAATTATCAGTTTTAAAGATACCATGACCATAAACTTTGCCAGCAACATTGTGGAAAGTGACGTAGAACGCTATTTTTTCCAAAAATTAGTTCAGGACGGTGTCCATGTTAAAATAGAAAGTAACCGGGAATTATAATTCCAGAAAGGAAAAGCATATGTCCTATTGTGTAAACTGTGGCGTAGAGTTAGAAGCTTCTCTTGCTTCCTGTCCCCTTTGCCACACTCCGGTAATCAATCCAAACGAGTTTCCCCGAAAAAGAGAAGCCGGCCCTTATCCTACGGAAAAAGGACAGGTGGATAAAGTGCGTCGCAAAGATTTAGCCATCCTGACAACTGTAGTACTGGGTGCCACTGCTTTAAGCTGTCTGCTCCTGAATTTATTTGTTTTTCCGGGCACCATGTGGTCTTTGTACGTCATCGGTATTTGCCTCATACTGTTTGTACTGATGGCACCGGTTATTATTTACTCAAAGTTTCCGATTTACATTTACCTTCTCCTTGATGGAATAGCAGTCGGTTTTTTCTTATATTTGGTTACCTTTAATACCCAGGGCAATGACTGGTTCTTTAAACTGGCTCTTCCTATTATTGTGCTCATTACCATTTTGGTAGAAATATTGGCTCTGCTCCTTCATGCACTGCCTGTTTCCTTTATCAGTACAGGTCTGTATATTTTCGTGGAAATCGCAGTTTTCTGCATCGGTCTGGAACTACTGATTGAGCATTATGCGGGTTCTCCCAAGCATCTCGTATGGTCTGCCGTTGTTTTGACTGTATGCGGTGTTATATCTGTTTTACTTGCTACTATTTTATGTACCAGAAGACTCCGTGAAGCGGTCCGCCGCAGACTTCACTTTTAAAAAAACGTGTGTCAACTGACACACGTTTCTCTATTTAGAAAGTCCCTTTGCAAGTCTCTCTTTATATCCCGGGGCATTTTTTACTTCAAATTTATTGTTAAACATTTCATACTCTGCATCGGACATTCTCTCTTCTAACTTTTCTTCCACATTTGTCTTATACACATACCCTACTGCAACAGACGGTGCTAAAACAGGATCAACATACGCATTGCATCTCTGCTGTATTCTGAATGTAAACTCTTCTGCTTCTCCATCAGCAGCCATGGGAATCAAAACACCGAACACATCTCCGTCAATTCTACCGATTACAAATTCCGGTTTTCCTTCTTCTTTTAAAATCCCGGCCACTATCTTTATTAATCTGTCGCTCTCTTCATCTCCGAAGTGATCGTTAACAAATTTCCAGTCATTGATATTAACATTTATAACTGCAACCGGCACTACCTCCGAGCGGTCAATGACTGACATTCTGCTCTCAAAATAATTCTTGTTAAACACGCCGGTAAGCACGTCTTCCTTTTCCTGTTGACTGTTTATCCGTCTCTTCTCCTGAAGCTTTACTTCCAGCTCTTCAAGATAAATATTACTCTCCCTGTGAAGATAAGTTTCTTCCCCCAGTTTTTCCAGCATATCCATGGCTTTATCCATTATACTGTTCATCAATCTGCTGTTTTTACCAGGCTCCAATTCTTTTATGTACAAATGACCCACTGTGCGATTCTGCACTCTGAGCTTTCTTCCCGGCTCATCTACCACATCCGGATGAAATCCTAAAAAGCTATCACCGATTACAATTTCCTTTTCTCCATGTCTGTCAGTAAGTAAAATATTTATTTGAAGCAACTCTGCCAGGTCCTCAAAATACTCTTTCAACATTTCGCTGTCATATAAATTGGAAAGTGCATAATTCTTGATATTATCTTTAATTCTTTTCTCGTAAGGTACTGTCTGATAGATCATGGGATAACCTCTCCTATTTGCAGTCTTTTTCTTCTATTAAGTATAACTTTTTTGACTATTTTTATCAAGTAATACCTACGAATTTTACTCCTTCGTTTCATTTTTTTCTACAGCCTTTGCTATTTTGGGTTTTTGGTATGTCAAATTTTCCTGTATCCGGCAATACCTGCCTGATTTATTATAGGAATCTGTGAGATGTTCACTGACAGACGGCATCGTTTCCATTTCTTCCTTTTTGCTTTTTCCCTTTTCCCCTTTGGCGTTTTGTCCAAATCTGTGACTTTCGTCTGCAAACGCCGTAAAGGTTTCTTTCCCTTTATCAAATTTCCTTATGAATGCAGTGGGTATCGTTTTCATTCTATTTTTTACAGATACAAGAGGTTTTGCAACTTTATCAGAAAAAAAGCCCTGCATTACAAGCGATATTCCCACAATTCCTTTTGTCAAGCTTTTCCTGATATCAAAATCTCCGTTTCCGTTTTTATCCTCACCTAATGAATTCCAATATCCCTTCCAAAAACCGGCTCCGTTTTTCTTTCTATTTACGCTTAATTCTTCCATGGAAAAAGAAGCAACATATTCCATTGTTGCTTTTGCTGCATCATTCTTTTGATATCCTTTTGAAGCATTGTTATGTGTGATTCCGCTTTCTTTCTTTTTTACCTTATCTTCATCATGTATACACTCCGTAATATGATGTGTATGTGATTTCTGTCCGAAATCATTTTGATAAGAATTATAGTGATTTTGAATCTGCATAGCTTCTCTCCTCTTTGGCTATCACCAAACCCAATATATATATCGACATATGACATTTAGAAATAAAGCCTTATAAATCTTTACGTTTTCTTTACGTCAAATAATTGCTCCATTTTTAAGAAAAAGGTATAATCATGATGATGTATGTATATAAGGTGGAATTTTATGAAAAAAATATTTGATCAAATAGTAAAAGGAAAACCCAAGCCTCAGAATGTTGTCAAAAATATACTGATTACCTCTGTCTTTGCAATTCTTGCAACATCTGTTGCCTTTTGGTTTTTTCACACTGTACCGGAACAGCCTGCCAATATTGTATTGGTTTATATTACTGTATTAGTGTTGGTTTCCAGATTTACTACCGGTTATATTTACGGGATTACCTTTTCCCTTATCGGTGTTGTATTTGTTAACTACTTATTTACATATCCATATTTTAATTTGAATTTTACTTTGACCGGATACCCTATCACATTTTTGTTTATGCTGATTATTTCCATCACCATCAGCACCATGACCAGTCAAATTATCGAACAAAATGAAGTGATTTTAGAACGCGAAAAATTACTTATGGAAGCAGAAAAGGAAAAGATGCGCGCCAACCTGCTCCGCTCCGTTTCCCATGACCTTCGAACCCCTCTAACAGGCATCATTGGAAACACCTCCACTTATATTGATAATGTGGAAACACTATCCGAAAATGAAAAAATGGATGTGGTAAAACAGATAAACGAAGACTCCAATTGGCTGTTACATATGGTAGAAAATCTTCTTTCCGTTACCAGAATAGACGAAGCATCCATGAAAATTGCGACCTCCATGGAATCTGTTGAAGAAGTGGTTGCTGAAGCCATTATGCGCCTTCGCAAAAGAATACCGGATGTTGCCTTGAATGTACAGGTGCCTGAAACATTTCTAATGATTCCCATGGATGCCATGCTGATAGAACAGGTTATTATCAATTTAGTGGAAAATGCCATAGACCATGCAAAAAGTACGCTACCGATTGATTTAAGTATAGTTGAACATCAGGACAGTGTTGCTTTTCATGTCAAAGACTATGGAATCGGTATCGCTCCGGAGCGTTTATCTTCCATATTTGACGGATCTCCTTACACACCGCAAACGCCCACAGATATTCATAAGGGAATGGGCATAGGGCTTTCCATCTGTAAAACCATTATCACCGCACATAACGGTTTCATTACCGCCGAAAACCATGAACACGGCTGCATATTTACATTTATATTACCAAAGGAGAATTAATTCATGAATCCAAAGTATTCTATATTACTAATTGAAGATGAAGAAAGTATCCGTTCATTTATTTCTACCACATTAAAAAGTCAGGGATATAAAATAACCACAGCCTCCTGCGGTCAGGAAGGACTTCACCTTTGTGCTTCTCTTTGTCCTGATATTGTTTTGCTTGACTTAGGTCTTCCGGACATTGATGGCATGACAATTATAGAAAAACTTCGTGAATGGTCTTCTACTCCCATTATTGTTATATCAGCCAGAAGTCATGAGCAGGAAAAAGCAAAGGCATTGGATTTAGGTGCTGACGATTACATTACCAAGCCATTTGGAACAGTTGAGCTTCTTGCAAGAATCCGTACTTCTCTTCGTCATGGTAACCAGTTTACATCAGGCAATACACCGTTTGCACCGATTTACCGCCACAAGGAACTTATGATTGACTATGAAAAACATATGGTTACTTTAGCAGGTGAAATGATTCACCTGACACAGATAGAATATAAATTAATCACCCTACTTGCCCAAAACTGCGGCAAGGTCTTAACCTATTCCTTTATTATGGAAAAAATATGGGGACCCTATATTGATAACAATAACCAGATTCTTCGTGTAAATATGGCAAATATCAGAAGAAAAATTGAAAAGAATCCTGCCACTCCCGAACATGTATTTACGGAAATCGGAATCGGTTACCGGATGGCTGAAAGTGAATAATACCGCCGGCCAAATTTAATCACGTATACATAAGTTTTCCTATTATCACAGAAACTAAAATTTTTTCTTTTAACCTCGGATGACAACTTTTGGGATTTTATGACATTTATCGTCACAAATGTTCATTAACTACCCGATGCGAGAACTCAAAGCACATGCTGCTATAGATACAAAATGATTATAAAAGCTTTTTAAGAAATCAATAGTCGTATGAAAAATAATAGTCGCCCATTTCAACTGTTCGAAGCGAAGCAAGTTGTGAAATGGGCGACTTGTTTATTATTTTTCATACGACTATTAGATTTCTCTTAAAAGGTTTTAACGAATTTGTATCTATGCAGCATGGCTTTTCAAACATTCGCATCGGGTAGTAACATCATTGTGACGGCAAATGTCTATAAAATCCATCAAAAGTAGTCAAATGAGGTTAAAATAAAATAATTTTTGTTTATGTGAAAATATGAAAACTTACACGTATTTCTCGAGGGTTTTACGTACGCTGCCGGGCGCTGCTATCATTTCTTTAAAATAGCTGCATACCAGTTCTGCCATGCCAACCTCATATAAATCCACACCGAAAATCTTACTGTTTTGCAGAATCGGTTTTATCTTTTCTTCTACATCTGCATTCTCTCCCAGTTTGATACCTTCCACATAAGGACAAACCTCAGAAAGAAGCGGGTCCGGACTTAATTCAAAAGCATTTCCCTCATCATCCACTGCCATCAAATATCTGAGCCAGCCTGCAAATACAAGAGGAATAAGTTTTAATGAAGATACCTCAAGTTTATCGGAAGCTGCATAAGCCTTAATGGTTTCACCGAAACGGATTGCAAGCTTCTGGGATGTATCTGTAGCAATTCTCTGGGGGGTATCCGGCATAAAAGGATTGGGAATACGCACGTTTACTACCGTGTCAATAAATTCCTTGGGATCAAGAATACCGGGATTAATCACTACGGGAAGCCCTTCCACATAGCCCACACCTTCTACCAATTTCTTTAAGGTTTCATCTTTCATTTCCTTGGAAATTAAATCATATCCAAGAAGACATCCATACACGGCAAGGGAAGTATGAAGAGGATTTAAACAGGTACAAACCTTCATCTTCTCTACCTTGTCAACAGTTTCTCTTTCTGCAAACATGATGCCACCCTTTTCCAGCTGTGGTCTGCCGTTCGGGAATGCATCTTCGATTACCAGATATTCACATTCTTCTGCATTTACAAAGGGAGCCACATACGTACTCTTAGAAGTAATGACAGGCTCTAACTCCTCAACGCCATCCTTCTTTAACATATCTTCTACGGAAGCATCAGGTCTGGGGGTGATTTTGTCAATCATACTCCAAGGGAAAGATACCTTATTTTTATCATTTACATAGGCAGTAAAGCCTTTCTCTGCAAGTCCTTTTTCTTCCCATGTTTTTGCAAAAGCGTGGATTGCATCATAAAGCTTGTCCCCGTTATGGGAGCAGTTGTCCATGCTGACCATCGCTACAGGCTTTGCACCTGCGAGGAAACGGATATATAAAAGGGATGCCACCTTACCGATATAACTTACAGGCTTTCCGGGACCCTTTTCAAAATCCTCTTCCACGGAAGAAAGAAGCTGTCCCTTTCCGTCTACCAGACTGTATCCCTTCTCGGTAATGGTAAAGCTAACCATCTGCAGGGAATCCTGCTCAAAAATTTCTTTCAAACGACTATAGTGTGCATCATTTCCGGAATCAAGCACCAACGATTCCACAACACTGCCGATTACTGTCTTTTCAATATTTCCGTCTGCCTTTAAGGTGGCAAGAATAGAATAGCTGTCGTGAGGAAGATACATTTTTTCAATGATTTCATAATCGTAACCTTCCGTTACGATAAGTCCTCTGTCAAGTACACCTTCATTCAAAAGATTCTGCACCACATTGGCCTGAAAAGCACGGAAAATATTTCCCGCTCCGAAATGAATCCAAAAAGGCGCTTCCTTTGTTTTCTTTGTCACTGCTTCCCTGTCATACTTGGGAAGCTTGTAACCGGCATCCAGCCACTCTTTTGCATTTTGTACACCTGCATTGTTTAACTTCACGATCTCTTCCTCCTACATGCTTCCTAGTTGCTCTTCTCGATTGCTTCCCAAAGTCCGTTTAAGTAAGCTGCACCGAGTGCTCTGTCATAAAGACCGTAACCGGGCATTGCCACCTCATCCCAAATCATACGTCCATGGTCGGGACGGATAGGACCTGTAAAGCCGATATCATAAAGTGCTTTCATAATCTCATACATATCAAAGCTGCCGTCAGCAGACAAATGTGCTGCTTCTTCGAAGTCTGTGGGAGAATTAAACTTTAAGTTTCTTACATGTGCAAAGTGAATTCTTCCCTTTAAAGAACGGATCATATCGGGAAGATCATTTTCTAAGTTGGTTCCGTAAGAACCGGAGCAGAAGGTGACACCGTTATGAGGATTGTCTACCATACTCATCATACGCAAAATGTTCTTCTTATTAATAATAATTCTCGGAAGTCCAAACACGCTCCAAGCCGGATCATCGGGATGGATGGCCATATTAATATCATACTTATCACAAACGGGCATAATTCTTTCCAGGAAGTATTTCAGATTTTCGAATAACTTTTCATCATCTACATCCTTGTACATTTCAAATAACTCTTTGACGCGCGCCATACGTTCAGGTTCCCAACCGGGCATCACCGTGCCGTTGGTATCCCCTGCAATGGATTCAAACATCTTCTCCGGATCAAGTGCATCTACTGCTTCCTGTGTATAGGCAAGTACGGTAGAACCATCGGGACGTCTTCTTGCAAGCTCAGTTCTGGTCCAGTCAAACACAGGCATGAAATTATAGCATACCATGTGAATATCTTCTTTTCCTAAATTTTCAAGTGTTTCAATATAATTTTCAATATACTGTTCCCTGTCGGGAGAACCGATTTTGATTGCATCATGAATATTTACACTTTCAATACCTGCAATGGAAAGACCTGCTGCCGCAACCTCATCTTTCAATGCACGGATGCGTTCTCTGCTCCAAACCTCACCGGGAGCTGTATCATATAAGGTTGTGATTACTCCTTTCACACCGGGAATCTGGCGAATCTGCTTTAAGGTAACTGTATCAAATTTGGAACCGTACCATCTTAATGTCATTTGCATAAATAAATACCTGCCCTTCTTCAAATTAATTATCGTATTTTCCTATCATAATTCTTTACATTAGCATTATAATGAAATGCCGGTTTAAATGCCATTGACGCTTTTGTTGTATACATTGCAAAAGTTGCGTTTTTGTGCTATTTTAAATACATGTAGCAACACAGTTATATATTTGTTTCTATATATTATTGGTAAATATACGGAGATTTATTATGCAAAAAAAATTACAAACCAGCTTCAGCACCCGTCAATATATGCTTTCCAAGGATTTTGAGCTTTACTATTACAATGATACTACGCTAAATAAAGTAGAGCGTCATACCCACGATTATTACGAATTTTACTTTTTCATGGAAGGTAATGTCAGCATTGAGATCAATAAAGAAATTTACGATATTGCTCCCGGTGATATGATTATCATACCACCCTATGTTTCCCACAGACCTGTCATCCATAATGCAGATGTCCCCTACCGCCGATTTGTCTTTTGGATCAGCCAGGAATTTTGCAACCATCTTCTGAATCTTTCTTCGGACTACGGCTATATTATGCAGCTGGTAGAAACAAAGAAAAATTATATATTCCCCAACGATAGAATTACCTTTAACGCCATCCAGTCAAAACTTCTCCTTCTATTGGAAGAAATGCATGGAAACCGTTTTGGGAAACGCTCACAAATTTCCCTTTATGTCAGCGACCTGGTTCTTCATTTAAACCGCCTTATCTATGAAAAAGAACACCCCTCTGCTCCCGGTGAAATACAGGCATTGTACCAAAAAATTTGTAATTTTATCGAAAGCCATTTAGATGAAGATTTATCTTTGGACCGTCTTGCCGATGAATTTTTTACAAGCAAATATCATATTGCACACATTTTTAAAGATAATCTGGGCATCTCCATCCATCAATATATCACAAAAAAAAGACTGGCATATTGCCGCCAGTCTATTACCGGTGGTATGAATATTACACAAGCCTATCATAGCTTCGGTTTTGGTGATTACTCCAGTTTTTATCGCGCCTTCAAAAAAGAATACGGCATTTCTCCGAAAGATTATGTGGCATCAACCCAAAATTCCGAGATGCTCAAACAAAATCTTGAGACCGATTAATATAAGAACGCAGTCCTACTCATTCACAGGCTCATACGTCTTCATAAAGATATTTCTTTCAATCACATAAATATCATGCAAATCATCCTTGCGGGCCGCCAGATAATCTCCGTCTCTGCCCAGCATATACTTATCTGCATCCCATTCTGTGAATATCTTTACTCTATGGTCAAGTTCTTTTACATAAATATAATTTTCCCCTGTGGATACACAGGCCCTTGCATAGGGAATCAGGGAAATATTATGCCCTTCTACCATATCCTTAACAATCGGTGCATATTCCCCATCAAAAACGTAAGGTTCTTCAAGCACCTTGTAGGCTCTCTCGAATTTCTCTTTTCTGCTTGGGTAAACTTCCCCTTTAATTCCTATCATAATATAGGTATCATCCTGAATTTCCACATCCATATCCCCTTCCAAGGTACGGACGGAAATCATGGAACCGGGCTTAAATATTTCTGCCGCCTTTACAAAGCCTACCGGTATCTTTTTCTTTTTATAAAGCTCCATACCGGATAAATCTATCTCATACTCCCTCGGATATATGATTTGAATGTCATCAAAATAATCTATCATACGAAAGTCCAAGAAGCTTGCAATATCTTTTTCTCTATTATACTTTTCATATGCTTTGTCAAGCAACTCCGGCTGAATAAATCCGCCGGCCTTTTCAATATGACCACCGCCACCACCGATTCCTTCCGTAATAAACTCGGCAAGCTCGCTGGCGCGCACTTCCTTAATACAACTACGCACGGATAATTTAATTCCAAATGGCAATACACTGTACACCAAACAGGTGTCTACCGAATCCACCTCAAGCATCATATCACTGATAATACCAAGAATGTTGGGGTCACATGGATTTGCACGCACGATGGCATAGCGGTAAGTTTCGTTATAGTCATACCCAAGTAGTGCTTTTCCTGCAATTTCAAGTTCTTCCAATGATAAATTGGCATTCTTAAAACGCGTAATCATGCTCTTTTCAAACATGGCATCATCCCGAAGATCCTTATCCAATGGATGAAAAATCTCCGTAAAATTATTGGTATCTGTCATCAAACCATAATAAAATGCTGTCGCAAGCCTTTTATCGCTACAGGCATCCATATTTTCCTGTAACAAAAGTTCCCTAACCACTGTCACACAGGCGCCAATATTACTTCTCACTTCACTGAAAACCGGCAACTCGCCCGAGACTTGGTGATGGTCAATGACTGCCACTTCTTTGGCCGGAAGATGTGTCACATTTCCTTCTCCGTACTGACAGTCCACAGTAATCAGCAAATCCGGTTCTAAAACCTGTTCCACATACTCAATGGGAATGTTAAGTTCCGACACCATCAAAAGTAGGTTTGTTTTATGGATTTGAAACTTTCCACTGTATACAAAACGTACCTTTTTCCCTTTGTCTTTTAAATAGGTATACACGCCAAATCCGCTGGCAATGGCATCCGCATCCGGATTGTCATGGCATTGTACTATAATATTGTCATATTTTAAAAGTTCGCTTAATCGCATAATGGTTCCTTTCTGCTTTGAACTTTATTAGTCTACACGATATTTTATTCTCTCTGCCTCCGATAATGTTTCATCACTGAACTGACGCTCTGCTTCTTCCTTTAACATATCGAGCGTCATATAGGGGAATTGATATAATTTCTCATAATATCCGCTGAGTATCACACCGTGCTTAGGCAAGTAGCTTTGACCATCTTCAATTCTCGCCGTCATTTCATAACTGTCTGCATTCAGTATAATCATATCCGCCAATGTAACCAGACTGATGGTGCCGTTTTTTTCATCTGCTACGGCCTTCTCTATTTCATAATACTGATTCAGTGCAATATGTGTAAACTCATCTTCTTTTAAATCATAAACCTTAAAATAATAGTCATCACCCTGTAGCATAATCTCAGAATCATCCGCACTAAATTGGATAAACCTGCGATTAATTCCTGTAAACGGAATCTCTGCCACTGTTTTCTCTTTTTTTGTATCAAAAACACGAAGCATACCATCGCCGCAGCTGACAGCCAGCAATTCACCGTTATGAGAAGTCACAAAAAGCTCCTGCGCATCAAATCCGCTTAAAACAAGATATTCTTCCCCAAGCGGTGTGAGTTCTCCCGTGGCTATCTCTAATATATTAACACCCTTATCCTCTATATTACAATATGCATATTTTCCATCATTCGAAATGATTGCAGAACGGACAAAGTCATCGGTCTGTTCATCACATATGATTTCTCTCTTTTGCAAATCAAATACAATAAACTGATGTCCGCTGTAAGCAAGAAGAAGCGACATATCTTCATTCATATCATATTCCAAAGACAAATAGTCTCCCTCCAAAATCATGGTTTCTTCCTCATTGGTCTTTAAATTATAGAAGATAACTTTCCCGTCACTATCTGCCATTATGTAGACATCGTTATCAATAAACCCGGTAAATAAAGCATATTCATATGCTACCCATTCATAAACCGGTTCATTCCCGTCCGCTTCATAAAAATAAATCCTTTCTGCCACATCAAAATCATACACCTTAACCGCGTAATAGGTTTCATCCTTTGAAGCCGTAACATCTGCTATACTATAGTCATATTCAGTCAGTATCTCTACTTGCGCATCATCTGGATATTTCATTACCCCAAGTTCAGGCGACGCATAAGAACGAAACAATATTTTCCCGCTACAGATGGATAAATCCTGCACTTCTTTTCCTGTCTCAATTGCTGCATTACTGTATTTTAATCCGGTTGTCATGTCAACAATATCAACAATACCATTCCCTTGTGCAAGATATACGAGTCCGGAATTGAGTGAAACAAACATATTTACAATTCCGCTGTTAACAGTTACCTGTGATATCACCTCTCCGGTTTTGCCATCCCACGCATACACCTTATCGTCTATTGACATAATCACTTCATCATACATCTGCTTTGCAGACGTATCTTCATAATTTCTGCTCTTTACAATGGCTCCTGCTGCTTCATATCCCACGATTTGATATTCATAAGTATTACACCATAATTCTTTTCCGTTTTCCCAATCTATTTTTTGAAGATATCCGATACCGTTTTCCATATCAAAATCCATCAGTTCTTCATTATAGGCCTGTGAAATAATAAGGCAGTCATCGCTTGTGAAACTGATATTTGCTATGTAATCTGCCTTTGTCTCTATATCCGTAAGTTCTCCGGTCTCAAAATCATATACCGTTACATACCCGCACTTTGCTCCCTCCAAATCGCTCAGATGCGAAACCACAAACTTACTGTTATCATCATTGTACGCCATTTCACGTGTATAAGATTGTTCCAAATTGTTGGGCATATATCCAACTCTTTCACCGTTTGTTATATCATAAAAAGATACATTATCACTATAGATACAGGTTGCTATCTTTGCGCTCTCATTAAACACACAATAGATTGTGGAGGTTTCTTTTTCAACACGCCAATTCTCTTCCCCATCAAATGTGACGGAACGCAGTACATTACCTTCACAGATAATAATATTATCTTCGTAAACCATCGCCGCTTCCGGTTTAATTAAAAACCCGTATTTGTCTATTCCGGGTGCAATCTGTGCCAGCTTTTGTCCGCTTGTCACGTCCCATGCATATACAGTTCCACCCTGATCTATCGATGCTGCATTTTCACCATCTTTATTAAAATAGAAATCCATAACCGGCAAATCATGTGTCAAAACACGATCCATCTTCATTTCTGTTCCATCATCATAACTATAAAGTGCCTGACTGAGTGCATACTGTGCCTCTGCCACATAAGGTCTGTTATTCTCTTTTGAAGGAAGTGCTTCAAGTGCTACAAGTACTGCTGCCCTGCGGTCTCCCTCTTCCAACAAGGTGAGTGATGTATCTGCAAGATACTTCGACTGATTACGTTGCTTACCTTCCAGATTTTGTTGAATCAGTGCTGCGTTGTAAGTGCTGTATGCACCAAATGCAAGTGCTCCTATTGCTATAACAGCCGCTGTGGCCGCCATTCGCTTCATTTTCCGCTCTCTGTGACGCTGCTTCAAGTCGTCATAACTGCATCCCAAAAGCGGTGATGCAAGTCTCATCACTTCTGTTTTTAACTTCCTGTCTGTTTCTCTTTTGGATATGCCTCTGACATCTGCTGCCAATGGTTCTACGGGATTTCCTTCCTCATCAGACAACAAAAGCGATGGAAAAGACTCATCCGGCTCTCCCTCAATCAAAACAGCCAGGACCTTGTCCCTCCCATGCATTCCGATAAAGGTTTCGATTTCCTTTTGTACCCAGTAAGACCCCGGTGTTCTGGGTGAACAGATTACCAAAAGATATTCGGATTCACGAAGTGCACTTTCAATATTGTCGCTAAGGTCACTTCCAATCGGGAGTTCCTCCTGATCCCGGAAAACTCTTTTGATATTCTTTTTCCCTGTTTTCTTTGCCACTGCTTTGGGTACTTTAAATGTCTCTAACGCTTTATGTAATTTCTTGGCTATGTATAAATCCAATTCCGTATGGCGGTAACTGATAAACGCATCGTATCTCATTTTATATCCCTATATTCCTTTTTCAAATTATGTTTATACCGGTAATACTATCTGAAACCGTAATAAATTTACTCCTGTAATTTTTTCCAAACATTTTGGATATCTGTTCCATGTCTGTCAGCGTACTTGTATTGGCTATCGTTTACTTTATCATAGATTTTTCAATATTTTATTAACACTTATATCTTACAAGTTTCCGCTTTTATTTACAATATAAAACTGAAAAACAGGTTAATTCTACATCATTATTTCTTCCTATGTGCCAAATTTTAAAACGAGTCCTGTCATTTCCTCTACTTCCTTTGTTTTTAGATTTAAGCCGAAACAATGGAATAAAATGCTCCATCTTTTAAAAGATAAAATCTATTATCTAACTCATCTTTTCATAGTCAATCTGCTCCATAAGCTCTTCATAAGAATAACTGACCCTCTCTAATTCATTCTCTGCCTCTGTGCAGGCATCAAAATACGGTTTTGTTACTTTTTCATATTGTTCTTTAGTGACTTTAAAATAATAGAGTTTCTCCGATTCGCTATAATAAGCCTGCTTTTGCATTTCTTGTGTGACATCTAATTGCTTCTTATCATCCTGGTAGAAAGGAACCGTTAGCATATATGTTTCACTCCCGTTACTCCATGTTGCTTCTTCCATAAAGTAAACGCCAAAAACAACTTCTGCATTTTGATTTAATTTATAAAACGAATGTCGCGTACCCGACCAATCATTACGGAAAAGTAATGTGCCATGCACTCTATCCCACAACGAATCTAACCTATGCCATAATTGCATTTGTTTGGAGACATCATCATATTTAAAAATATAAGTCGTGTATTTTTTAATCCCTAACTCCGGTCTGTCATCCCCATCAACATCAAAAAGGAAATATTCCAATGTAGATGGATCATATACCTCTCCGTCATATACTTTCATTTCTCCAAATTCTTCTAAATGAAATTCGGTTCCTGATCCTGGATCCAGAAAAGTAATTTCATTATTCACCAGTTTTTTATATTCCTGTATGTATTCATCATACTGTTCCTTATTTCCTTCTTTAAACTCACCGGAAAAATCAATTTTTTTATACTCTTCTTCTAATATGGAAAAAGTCGCTTCATCGACGCACTCCATACTTTCATAAGGGAATTCCCTATGACTTGCATAGTTTCTTTCTTCATTATCTTCTTTTACTTCTGAAAAATCACCGCTCATAATCTGCATACTTATTGACTCTTCATTCTTTTCTATGGATATATCATATACTGTCTGCACATTATTCGCTTCTCCTGCACTGGCGCATCCGGTTATCCAAAATAGGATGAATGCAACCCCATACGCCAATAACCATCTTTTCACTTTTATCTTTTGTTTGCATAGCACCAACATATTTGCCCCCACTATAGATATATCTTTCTTATTGTAAGCATACTATTTTTTTATACAAATAACTCCCACTTGTCTTTCTCCATTTTTCTCATATTGGACAACTGCCAAATTCCCCTCAAAGTCTGATATGTATTCAAATACAAAGGGCACTTGGATTTCTCCACATATATCTATAAATCCGTATTTCTTTTGTTTCATATCTTCGTCAACATAATTATATGCCACTACCAATCCAAGTTCAAAATTATAATAACTTCCGCCGCCCAGAAAATAGGACTCATCTCCTAAAATAATCTCTCCGGAATCATTCATTAAACAATACAAATCCTTCGATACTAATGCATAACCATTCTGAAATTCTCCCACCATTTGCATTCTGCTTTCTGTTGGTTCATAAAAATCATACTCTATGATTACATCATTCTTTTTATTAATATATGCCCACCTACGACCATTCGTTGTCTTTCTCATAACTGCCGCTTTCCCTTCGCTAAAACGGGTGGCTTCGTCATATTGATAATTTATTACAGCTTTTCCGTTCTTATCAATAAATCCCCATCTCTTTCCTTTGCGTACAGCGGCATAGCCTTCTGAAAAACCATAAGACACATCATCAAATTGATAATCAATGATCAATTTCCCTGTTCTATCTATAAATCCCCATTTATCATTTTGTTTTACTGCCGCCAAATTTTCATGGAAATCATACGCATCTTGATACACATCTTTAAAAAGTTTTTCCCCATCCAGATTTATAAAATAACAATTTCTGTTTTCATCAATTACTCTTGCTGTTTCCTCACTTATACCTAGTATATATGTGTATTTGCACTCAACCAATTGTTTTTTATCAGTGTCAATAATACCATATTTTCCGGACTCATCCATGACACATAACACTTCTCCGTCATAAATTCTGATATTTTCATACTCACCGGGGGAAATCACCCATTCCCATTGTTTTCCAGTGTGAATAAATTCATCACCACCTAACAATACATACTCCTGCAAAGCATCATTCCATTCATCCATGCCCACCTGCATGTCATTAATATAATAATCATCTTTTTTATCATATTTATTATTTTCATTTCCATCGTACCTACTAAGAGAAATCTCTTGCACATATGTATCTTCTTTCAGAGCATAATACACATAATAATCATGCGTCGGTGCTCCTCCCGGTCTATAATATCGAACCATTCCGTTGGTTAATAGTTTTGAATATGTTCCTCTATACGCAACTTTATACTCTTCACCTTTACACACTAAAATATATAATTCTATATCCGTTTCGATAACCATATCATCTTTTCCATCAAGATTAATATCTACATAGGTGACTTGACAGGTTTTTCTCTCTTGCAAAATAGTTTGTATATTTGCTACATCGCATTCATTTGCCTGTGCATTCATCTTACAGCCTAATACTAGCCATACACACAGACTGATAAATGCCATTCCTTTCTTTAAACATCTCATCTCATTCACCTCTCACTATTAATACCTCTCATCCTCACAAAAAGTTGCATATTTCAACAAAAGGCTGTATAAACTACATAGTAATTTATACAGCCCTCTATTTACTGCTATTGCTCCATGTCTTTAATATGCTATAGATTATAATCAATATAAATACAATCTATTAACTCGCTTTCGCTATCTACAACAAATGATATCCTTTGATTTCCTCTTTCATAATTCATTTCTATATACTCTTCATTTGCACTATATTCTTTCTCTTCTGTCGGCAATCCATAGCTAGCATATATATTATTGATGTTGTCACCAACACTTACACCTCTATGTGTTTGTAGATTTTCCAAGTCTACAGTTTTGATAATAGTCTCACAAGTATCTAAATCAGTATAAAATATTATTCTAATCTCGCTTTGTTCACTAAAACCCGGATATATTAACTGCCAACGAAATTCCTGTTGCACAGTTGCTATATAACCATTATTATTATCTTCAAAAGCATCCGGTTCTCCAATGGTGTTTATGATATCTTCATCTGTGGTTTGCGCATTAATAATATACCCTTTATATTCTACGTTAAAGTCTTCATCAACCAACTCACATTCCGAAATGTCGCTTATGAAATTTTCAGTTTTAGCCGGTTTATCTTTCTCCTCTGATACTACTGTCTCATTGTGTTTATCCTTATCATCTATTAAAAGCATTGTATATTTTTTATGTATATCTGTCTTCTTTTCCTCATTCACACTTTCTTCTTCCACAACTTCTGCATCCACATCATCTTGTACCTCTACATCTTCTATTTCAATATTGTCCTTTTTCGGATATTTTTCTTGACTATCATTTCTACATCCTGCCAGCATCATCACTTGACAAATAAAGAATATTAGTAATCTCCTTCTTATTTTACACATATTATTGTCCATGTCCCATCTTCCTTCCCCTTAGAATCTGAAGCATTGTAAATATTTTCACTTTATTTGGTTCATATAATACGCTCTATAGAATTCTTTTATATTTACTGCTATTTCTCCATATTTCTAGTTCTTATATTTCCCCTTCTACAACATCATACCAATAAACCACATCCATATCTTCACTTACATAAAACCATTCCCAATTTACATTATGATTTTCCCACTTCTCACCTACATATATTGGATAATATCTCTTATTATCTACTTTATTGCTGATATCCATTTCTACAATTTCATGTACTTGAATATATAGACAAGCTTCTCCTTTACTTTTATTCCAAATATATTTCGCATAATTATTTATTTCCGGAATGTTTCTCAATAAAAAACTCTGAAACACATCTTCTTTAATCATTTTGCTACTACAATTTTCCAAATAAATTTGATGTGAATCTTGAATATTTCTAGTTGATAGTAAAATAAGAAAAAGGGAAAAAAATATGATAGTTGTTAATATTTTTTTCATATATCACACCTCTACTTAAATTTTTTCTCTTTAATAAGTTATAGCTGCTTTATCACTTTCTTTATCTTCCCATTCCATATACTTATCAATAATTTGAATCAATTTATTCGCATATTCTGGATCTGTGGCATAATTAACGGCAATTTCCTTTGCATATAAATATGGATTGTTTTTGTAAATTTTAGCATTTTCATAATATTGCTCTTGTAAAACAATTGAATGTGCTGTAATACTTTCATTCGGAGAATCAAACACTTGAAACGGTTGAATAACCTTAATTTTTACCCCTTCTTGCCTTATTTACACTTGTACGAATAGTATATGGATTATCAACTGTATTTCGTATTAAATCTTCTGTCCATCCTCTGCTATTCATCTGATTCATTAATTTTTGTGTTGATTTAGTGCTACTTCCAAATACTAAATCAGAACTCTTAATAGTTGATGTGCCACCCTTAGATACATCCCCTACTGCGTCTATGACATCATCTGCATACCTTACCCCTTTTGCCCCTTTAAACCAGTATACCACATCACTAAATCCTGCTGCCAGCCCTATTGTGCGTTCACCTACAGACATTTCTTCCCCTGTCAGAAGATCTCTCCCGGCTATGGCTTCTATTACTGCTTTTCCTTCTCCTACCGCAGGTGTAAAGTTCAGCATAAATGATACCACACTCTTCTCATCCGCATCATTCTGTACCTGCAGTTTCCTATGCTCTATCATGTGCTTCTGCATGATTTCCTGTGGGATTACCCACCCGTTTCCTGCCAGGTCAATTCCTTCTCTTAAACAGGCTCCCTCGATATTGTTAAAGACTATTCCATCATTCCCGTCTATCGGATCTAACTGGAACATGATCTGAAGGGCATATCTCTTGGGGGAACCTATTTCTGTTCCCGTATAGTGTGCCAGCAGGTCATATCCTGCCTCTTCCCCTTCCCCATTCTCCGACAGTGCACTCTCTAGCAGTAACATGTTGATGGCTTCCTGCTTTTTATCTTCATCCAACCACCACTCTTCTTCGAAATACCCATCCTTCCGGTTCCAGTAGTTTTCTATCTCCTGTTTCCATATTTCTTCATCTACTGTTTCTTTTTCCGGTATTTCTGCATATGTTTCCCTTATGCTTTCATACTCCTGTGCAAGGGCTGTCAGTTTTTCTTTTGTCCTGTCATTGGCATTCTCTGCCATTCCAGCATACTTCCCAAGTCCTATCCGGTAGTCATCCAGTCTGTCTACTACATATGTTTGTTCCCTTATTGCCTGGGTATATGGGGTTACGTCAAATCCGCCTACCGGCAGGTTTGCCAGCATATTTTCTATGACAATAAGTCCCTTTCTGATTTCTTCTATCTCTTCGCATACTAGTTTACATTTCTCCCTCACTTCTTCTATGCCGTCTATATCAGCCTTCATTTTTCCTGATACGCTCTCTCCGAAGGTTGCTCCGTTTGCGTTATAATTCCAGACAGTTCCGCATATCTTGTTCCTGCTCCTGTTGTGCTACTTACCAGAAGTTTACTCATAGCATCAAATGCTTCACATGCATTACCTTTCCAGTCTTGCATAAGATTATCTGCAGCGTTTCCCATATTTACACACAAGTCCACCAAATCTTCTGCAGATACACAAAAATCCGTACCGGCTTTTTCCATCCCTATATCTTCTGTATGGGTACTATTTGTTGTTTCCGGCATATGCTCTCCCCCTTCATGTCCTTATAATGACAATCTAGTTAAATATAATTCAAATGCCTCACTATTTTTTTTCATAATACTTAACTGTGCTTTTTCTATACTTAATTTTCATATTGTGCAATGCATAAGCAAACTCTAGCTACTAAAATAAATTCTGATATCCTTGTTATCATGAAAATATTCATCCTATTACATTGATTAATTACTCACCTGAAATCCGCACAATAATTATTGCAAAAACGTAAAATATATGCTATTATTTTCTCAAAGCATATATGTTTCTATCTATTCTAAAATCTTTTAGTTTATCTAAAATTCATGAAAATCTATGCTTTTAATTCCAATTTTTTTTAAAAGCAGGAGATTTTCATTAAGTACTCCTGCGAAGGAGGCCAAATGAATAACAGAAACGATTTAACTACCGTTAACCGGGAATACAAAGACACGATGTTCCGTCTTCTTTTCCGGGAGAAACAAGAACTGCTGCAGTTGTACAATGCAGTGAACCATTCCCATTATGCAGATGCCGACCAGCTACAGGTTGTCACTTTGGAAAATGCCATCTACATGAATATGAAAAATGACCTTGCATTTTGGGTTGACTGTCATTTGTATTTGTATGAGCATCAATCCACCTACAATCCGAACATTCCTCTGCGGAATCTGTTTTATGTGGCAAGGGAATATGAGAAATTAGTAAATGACTGTTCCCTCTTCTCTTCCAAACTCATCCGGATACCCACGCCGCATTTCATTGTATTTTACAATGGTATCCAAAAACAGCCGGAACGAAGAGAATTGAAATTATCGGATGCTTATCTGTGTAATGATAGTATTCCCGAACTGGAACTTAAGGTAACCATGCTGAATATTAATCTGGGAAACAATACTGAACTTTTAGAACAGTGTGAAACCTTGAAACAGTATTTGACCTATGTAGAACTGATACGCAAATATGTAAAAGAACCGGATACCCCTCTTACAGAGGCTGTAGAACGTGCAGTGAATGAATGTATCAAAAATGGCATATTGACTGACTTTTTAAGAAAACATAAATCGGAGGCAATTAGCGTGAGTATTTTTGAATATAACGAAGTAGAAGAAAAAGAAAAGATGCGCAGGGCTGAGCATAGCGTTGGACTGGAAGAAGGTTTACTTATTGGGCGAAGGGAAGGCGAACTTATAAATCTCATCCTGCTTACTCTCAAAAAGTACCATAAGCATCTTACTGTCGCAGAAACTGCCGACATGCTGGAAACATCGACCGAAGTCATTGACCAAATCTATCGGGCGATTGAAATTGCCGGAACTGATGATATTGAAGAAATCCATAAAATACTAAAATCCATATAAAATACAAAATCCAAATCTTGTTACAGATTTGGATTTTTATTATATCGCTTTTCAGCATTAGGTACTTGAAGTTTTACTTATTTTATTCTAAATTGCTCTGCTTCTTTATCTGTGAGAGGTCTGCCTAACTGTTCGATAAGGTCTATCATTTTTCGCCAATCATAACGCTTTCCATCTGATGGTTCTGTTAATCTACCATCTTTTGCATGGTCTGCTATATCATCCAAAAAAGTGACTGCTTTTCTTTCCATTGTCAACATATCACCACCTACTTTCTAATATACTTATCAATGAGTATATTGGCTACTTCTTCATCAAGGTACATTCTGTTTCCTCTGACAACTTTTGCATTTAAAGATTTCTTGTAATATTCCACCAAATCAGATTTTGCAGTAAAAGCAACAACTCCATCGCAACCAGCTTTCAGACTAACTTGACAAGCTATTGCAAACAAATGTCCGCCAATACCCTCATACTTTCCATCATGACCATAATTATGTGGTGCGGATTCTACAATATCAATATCGGCAACACCACCATCCACCTTGAAAGATATTCTCCCCTGTACAGTATCATCATCTTCTACAAACAATTCGTAGATAATATATCCATTTTCCTGTGATTTACTCCAATCAAATTTCCACCCACGATAATCTTCCTTTTTAATAGCCGCTACACGTTCTATATATTCTGTATCTACTACTTCACCCGATTCTCTTTCAATAAGACAATCCGTAAGCTTATCAATCTGAATATCGACTAACAAATAATTCCCTTCTTTCATTTGTATTATATCATATTTCCAAACATTTTTCCACTATGCAAACAGCTCCCTCACACAAAATCAAACAAACTAATCTGATTGGACTCCGGCAAATCCCCCAGCAGTCCCAAACTATCCATCAAATCAATGACGGTCTTTGACACCTTGGTTCTTTGTCTGAAGTCATCCTTTGATAAGAAAGGACCGTCCTTAGCTGCCTCCACGATAGCATCTGCCGCCTTTTCTCCCAAACCGTCAATACTGTTTAGGGATGGCATCAGCTTGTCATCTACAATCTGGAAATTTCTGGAGTGGGCTGTAAAGATATCAATGGGTGTAAATTCAAACCCTCTGGCATACATTTCCTGTACGCTCTTCATATCCTTGTAGGAATCCTGTTCCTTCTTTGACAGGGTATCCATTCTTCTCTTATAATCTGCCATGACATTTTCCAAATGTCTTTGTCCCTGGCACATGATTTCATAAGAAAACGCCGATGCACGGATGGAAAAATAAGCAGCGTAGTATGCAAGGGGATAATTAATCTTGCAGTAGGCAATTCTCCATGCCATCATAACATAAGCCGCTGCATGGGCTTTCGGGAACATGTATTTAATCTTCTTGCAGGACCAGATGTACCAGTCGGGCACATCCTTCTCTTTCATGGCCTCTTCCCATTCCGGCTTTAAGCCTTTTCCTTTACGCACACTTTCCATAATGGTAAAGGAAAGCGCACTGTCTACGCCTTTGTTAATCAGATAAATCATAATATCGTCTCGACAACAGATACACTCGGAAATCGTAGCCGTTCCATCTGCAATCAGAGTCTGCGCATTGCCAAGCCATACGTCGGTACCATGACCCAAACCGGAAATACGGATTAAGTCAGAAAGGCTCTGTGGCTTGGTATCAAGAAGCATCTGAATAACGAAATCCGTTCCGAATTCCGGCACGCCAAGGGAACCTACCGGACATCCGCTGATCTGGTCGGGTGTAATGCCAAGGGCTGAAGTATTCTGGAATAAAGACATGACCTGCTTATCATCCAGCGGAATGGTAGTGGGGTCTATGCCTGTCAAATCCTGAAGCATACGGATCATGGTAGGATCGTCGTGTCCCAGAATATCAAGTTTAAGTAGATTATGATCTATGGAATGGTAATCAAAATGCGTAGTTACGATATCCGTCGTCATATCGTTGGCGGGATGCTGCACCGGTGTAAAGGAGTTAATGTCCTCTCCCACGGGAAGTACAATAATACCGCCGGGATGCTGTCCCGTACTTCTTCTGATACCGGTACATCCCAGTACAATACGGTTAATTTCGCAGGTACGCTTGCTTCTGCCACGCTCTTCGTAGTAATTCTTTACATAGCCGAATGCAGTCTTATCTGCCAGCGTACCGATGGTACCTGCACGGTAAGTCTGTCCCGCCCCGAAAATAACTTCTGTATATTTATGTGCCTTACTTTGGTATTCTCCTGAGAAGTTAAGGTCGATATCCGGTTCCTTATCGCCTTTAAATCCAAGGAATGTTTCAAAGGGTATATCAAATCCGTCTTTTACAAGAGGCTGTCCACATACGGGGCAGTTTTTATCCGGAAGGTCACAGCCTGCGTTACCTGCGGAAGCCTTTACCTCCGGGGAATCAAAATCATAATATCTGCAGTTCGGGCAACGGTAATGGGCACTTAAGGAATTTACCTCCGTTATACCCGCCATAAATGCAACCAAAGAGGAACCTACAGAGCCACGGGAGCCTACCAGGTAACCGTCCTCCACAGATTTCCAAACCAGTTTCTGGGCAATGATATACATCACCGCAAAGCCGTTATTTATAATGGAATCCAGTTCCTTTTTTAAACGGTCTTCTACAATCTGCGGCAGCTCTTCTCCATACAATTCATGGGCTTTATTGTAGCAGATATCGGTCAGGGTTTTGTCACTATCCGGAATCACCGGAGGACATTTATCGGGGCGCACCGGTGACATTACATCGATGCGGTCTGCAATCCTATTGGTGTTGGTAATGACCACTTCCTCTGCCTTGTCACTGCCAAGATACTCAAATTCTTTCAGCATCTCCTCTGTGGTACGAAGGTATAAGGGTGCCTGGTCGTCTGCGTCTGTAAATCCCTTCCCTGCCATAATGATGCGGCGATATACCTCGTCCTCGGGATCAAGGAAATGCACGTCGCAGGTAGCCACTACAGGCTTGTTAAACTCTTCTCCCAGCGCTACTATCTTCCGGTTTAAATTCTTTACATCCTCCATATCGTTTACAGAAGGAACTCTTTCTGATGCAATCATAAACTGGTTATTTCCAAGAGGCTGGATTTCCAGATAATCATAGAAATCCACGATTCTTGCAATCTCGGAATCTGCCTTTCCGTCAAGAAGGGCACGGTAAAGCTCTCCCGCCTCACAGGCGCTTCCCAAAAGCAGTCCTTCCCTGTGCTTTAAAAGAAGACTCTTCGGTACACGGGGACGCTTGCTGTAATAGGTCACATGGGATTCCGACACCAAGGTATATAGGTTTTCCCTGCCGGTATTATTCTGTGCCAGAATAATGGCATGATAGGTGGGCAAACGCTTGATAATATCAGGGCTTGATGCGCCCATGGCGTTTACCTTGTCTAGGTTGTCAGCGCCGGCTTCCCTTAGCATGGGAATAAACTTCACAAAAATCTCTGCCGTGGCCTGTGCATCATCCACCGCACGGTGATGATTTTCCAGTGAAATGTTAAGTGTCTTTGCCACTGCATCTAAGGTATGCTTTGCCTGGTTCGGTAAAAGAACTCTTGCAATTCCCACTGTATCGATATAAGTAAATTCTCTGCGGATTCCCAATCTTGCCGCATTTTCTTTGATAAAACTCATATCAAAGTTAGCATTATGTGCCACCAAAACCGCATCACCACAGAATGCAAGAAACTCCGGCAATATCTCTTCTATTTCCGGGCTGTCCATCACCATGGAATCGTTAATGCCTGTAAGTTTTTCAATTTCAAAGGGAATGGGCACCTTGGGATTGACAAAGGTAGAGTACTTATCTACGATGTCTCCTCCCGATACCTTCACAGCACCAATCTCAATGATTCTGTTATTTACCGGAGAAAATCCGGTAGTTTCTATGTCAAACACCACAAAATCGGAAGCAAAATCACGGTTTTTATCACCGGTTACGATTTCCTGCAAATCGTCTACCAAGTAGGCTTCCATTCCGTAAATAATCTTAAAGAAATCCTGCTTGTCCGGATTATCATCGCCCGCTTCCTTGCGCTTATTCTTTTCATCGCGCCACAAATCCTCCCACACATGATTTGCATCCGGGAAAGACTGTACCACGCCGTGGTCCGTAATGGCAATGGCAGGATGTCCCCACTTATAAGCACGCTTTACGATATCCTTGGCTTCAGAAACACCGTCCATATCGCTCATTTTCGTATGGCAATGAAGCTCTACACGTTTCCTGGCACTGTTATCTGCTCTGGAAACCGTAAAGTCCGGTATCTTTTTTACCCCTGTAAGGGAACCGATGGTAAGCTCATTGTCAAACTTATCCACCATGGTAATTCCTTTGAGTTTTACAAAAGCACCCTTCTTAATCCCTGCGGTAATTTCCTCTACCTGGTCATTGCGGGCAAACATCTTAATTGTCATGGTATCCGTAAAATCCGTTACATCAAACATTAAGATGGTCTTTTCATTTTTGATTTCCCTGCTGTCAAAGTTGATAATCTTACCGCGGATAACCACTTCACCGATTTCACCGATAATATCCTCGATGGGCATGGCTTCCTCTTCGAAGTCCCTTCCGTATAAAACATCCGGATTATCACTGCGTTTGGCAGGACGCTTAAAGTCGCCCTTCTTAAACTCACCTTTTTTGAAGATGCCTTTGTTTGCATCGCCTTTTCCTGTTCCGGCCTTTACTTCTCCTTTAAGGACATTCACTTTAGGTGCACCTTCCGCCTGCAGTGTTGCTTTTGCATGCACTATACTATCACCCGCATCAGCATTTGCACCTGCCGCGGCTCCCATAACGGTTGCATCATCAACTACATCCTGCGTCTCATCGGGGCTTTGCTCACCTGCTCCAAGTGCCCTGGAAGCAATTTCTGCCACTGCCCTTGCAATCTTTAAGTCATCTTCTTCTTTATATTTTCCGGTTTTCTTTTCCTTGTACTGCATCTGCACACGGATGGAAAAACCACATCTCTCATTGAATATCTTTTCCAGTATCCGGGAAAGTTCTGCTGCCTTGCTCCTTCCAAGCACACTGTCTTCCACGGTGAATACGATTTCTTCATCGGATGGATAACTGATATCCGCTCCTTTAAAGAGATTGTACTCCACCGGGCTGTATTCCCTAAGTTCCAGTAAAATGCTGTCCCTGTAAGCATCAAGGAGCGCCTTAGGCGTATACTGGGCAGATAAGCGGAATTTTTCATACAACTTTACACGCACACTGTGTCCTTCAAAAAACTGCTTTTTGATTTCCTTCTCCACTTTAAAAACAGTTTCCTTTTGGATTAGATAATCCGAAGAAATGGTAACGCGAATAAGGTCTCTGCTTTTTGTCGCAGAAACCTTCTCTACAGTCACCTGTTCGAACAGATCCTGATTTTTCTTATCCAGTTTTAAGCTCGGAAACACCTCAAAAAACTGTTTTGCCATCGCGTGTAAATCCTCTTATCCTATGCCTGCCAATTGTCCAATTCTTCTTTTAAAACCGAAAGCAACTGATCCTCCGGTACTTTCTTTATAATCTCGCCCTTTTTAATTAAAAGACCTTCTCCGATACCGCCTGCTATACCGATATCTGCTTCTTTGGCTTCACCGGGTCCGTTCACGGCACAGCCCATAACTGCCACCTTAATATCTAAAGGATAACCTGCCACCATGGTTTCTACCTGATTGGCAAGTCCGATTAAATCTATTTTGGTTCTGCCGCAAGTAGGGCAAGACACTACTTCTATCCCACCTTTTCTGAGTCCCAAAGTACGAAGAATGAGTTTGGCTGACTTAATCTCTTCCACCGGATCTCCTGTTAAGGAAACACGGATCGTATCACCGATACCCTGATGTAAAATTAAACCAAGCCCAATCGATGATTTAATGTTACCGCTGATAATGGTACCGGATTCCGTGATTCCCACATGAAGCGGATAATCTGTCTTATCTGCAAGGAGTTCGTGGGCTTTCACACACATAAGCACATCGGAAGATTTAATGCTGATAACCAAGTTCTGATAATCAAGTT
This sequence comes from Lachnospiraceae bacterium, assembly GCA_045586385.1. Classification (GTDB taxonomy): domain Bacteria; phylum Bacillota; class Clostridia; order Lachnospirales; family Lachnospiraceae; genus Suilimivivens. The sequence goes on along the minus strand of JAZNAE010000040.1, from coordinate 10,141 downwards.
CTTCAATCATATGTACCTTGTCAAGGGCACTTTCCACGATGCCCTCTGCGGTAACACCATGATATTTCTCTACCAGCTCCTTCTCAAGAGAACCACTGTTTACGCCCACACGGATAGGAATATTTCTCTCTTTGGCTACTTTTACTACAGCCTCTACCTTATCCCTACCGCCAATGTTACCGGGGTTGATTCTGATTTTATCGGCACCGTTTTCCATAGCTGCAATCGCCATCTTATAATCAAAATGAATATCTGCCACCAAGGGAATGGAAATCTGTTTCTTAATTTCCGCAAGTGCTTTGGCTGCTTCCATGGTAGGAACTGTGCACCGGATAATCTCGCAGCCTGCCTCCGTAAGCTTCCGGATCTGCTCTACGGTAGCCTTTACGTCTTCTGTTCTTGTATTGGTCATGGACTGAATCAGAATCGGATTGCCGCCTCCGATGACTCTGTCTCCTATGTGAATCACTCTGGTATTGTTTCTTATCATAACCATCCTCCTGCCGCTATGTAATGTTTATTTTCGGCTTATTACATTATATCCCAGAATGCTCTGAATATCAATTCTTCTCTACCAGAAACACCCTGCTTTCGTACACTGCATTTTCCTCATCAGATGCCACGATTCTCACAGATATTACGCCCTCCGGCAAGTCATCCTTATCTATCTCGAATGTCACCTTTTTATCTACCTGATAGACCGCATCCTCTTTCAGTAGTAGTTTCCGGTATTGTTCATCCCGCATATCCACCCATATGCTGCGGTCCTGTCCGGCTGCCATTACATTTGTAGCTGCCGGAGACTTTATCAGCATGATGCTAAAAAGACAAATACCTGCCCACATGGTAACGAAAAGTCCCGCAAACTTCTTTTCCGTGAGAAAAACTGATTTTTCTTGCTTATATACCACTTTTCTTTTATCTTTTCCTCTTAAGAACACAAGATGATAACAACATGTAATAGCAAGTAGAAATAGCGGTTGTTCAAAATAGGGAAATGGCAGACACTCTTCATTTACCCCATTTAGAAAAGGCAAACAGGTTCTTCCAAAAAACAGAAGCCATAGAACACTTCCCACAAAGCATTTAGCGCGATGAAGCATTTTTCGAAATTTTCCTTTTTTATGATAGCAAAGCAGTGCCTCCCGCACTTCTCCCATGGAATGATATCTGTCCGATGCTTTTCTTTTGGTACAGACATCTATAATCTTTTCCAGTTCCCGTGGGAAACTTTTATCATATTCCCGGATTCCTCTTCTTTGCCGAAGACCTCCCACCGGACTGATTCCCGTCAGCATTTCATGCAGAACTGCACCTAGTGCATACACATCACTCTCTTTGCAGGCACTGGTCAAATCCCACTGTTCCGGCGCACTATATCCCGGTGTTCCCATAAGATATGCTTCACCTTCCCGTCCATACCTTACAGTTCCTGCCGTGCCGAAATCAACCAGTTTCAGTTTTCCCTCCGCATCAATCATAATATTGGCAGGTTTCAAATCCTTATAAATAACAGTGGGCTTCCGGTTATGCAGATATGCAAGTACCTCTGCAAGCTCTACTGCCCATGCAACGGCTTTTGTCATCTCCACCCGCATAAATCTTCGCAAATACTGCTCTAAGGTAATTCCCTCCACATATTCCATAACAATACATTCCTTTTCTCCCTCATAAAAAATATCCAGTATACGGGGAAGCGCCGGATGGGATAAAGATTTCAGAATCTGTACCTCTCCTTCTACGTGGTTTTGGTTTACCTTTACCGCCGCAAGCTTGTTCAAATGCAAATCCTTTACCAGATAGACACTTCCCATTCCGCCTTCCGCAATCGGTCTTAACACTTCATATTTATGACCCAAAATTTTTCTCATACCCTTCCCCCGTTCTATAATATACAACATATGTAAATTGCTGAAATATTATCTTGTTCTCCCGCATTTATGGCGCTTAACGCCATCTGCTTAAGCCGTCTTTTGATTTGTTCCTCTTTCTCAATTTCAAGCGGGTTTAATAAAGACCTTAGCATCTCTTTGCTTAGAGCATGGTAAAATCCGTCACTACAAAGTAAAAGTCCCATCCCACCGCATCTTTTTCCGGTAAGTGCATCTGCCACCTGATAAGGAAAGCTGCCCAAACATTTATAAATGCTACCATCCGCTCTTATATGATCCTTCGTAAGAATCCTTACTAGAGGGGTCTTACGGAACCACTTCTTCTTTATTTCGTAAATTCTGCTGTCCCCCAAATGCATAATCAGATACTGATTTTGCCATAAAAGTAGCAACGATACGGTAGCACCCAGTCCTATTTTCTTCTCAGCAGCGTATTGCTTCAGTTCCTTGTTGATATCATAAAAGCATCTATGAAAACTACATGCCAAAACTTTTCTGCTTTTCCCTTTCCGTATGAGATACAAAATCTCATCATAAAAATGTGCATGGATTTTCTCCAGTATAAATCCACTTGCAATCTCTCCCTCTAAAAGACCTCCGACTCCGTCACTTACTGCTGCTAAAAGCACTCTGCCTCTTCCTGTCACTATCTGCTCTAAGATAAGGGAATCCTGGTTGTTTTCACGCAGTCCCTTATCCCAATAAATACCCGAAATAAATTTCACTGCTTCCTCTCCTGCAAATTTGTGTTGTTTGGTGAAAATGTTCGAAATAAACCTTTGAATAAATTGAAATAATAAAGTAAAAAGATGCGTCCGCAGACGCCATAAGTATGATTTTGAATTTCGTAAACCCATTATATACGAACAATAAAAAAGAGTCCATTATACAAAATTACCAAAAATATATTTTTAGTAATTTTGTACAGAACTCTCATGTGATACACATTTATCTGTTAAAAGAATTTTGTAATATCGTTAAACAGCACAAGTACCATAAGCACCATTAATGCCATCATTCCCGCCAAATGCACCATTCCTTCTTTTTCCGGCGGAACCGGTTTTCTTCTGATGGCTTCTATCAGCAAAAATACCAATCTGCCACCATCGAGTGCCGGAAGAGGAAGTAAATTAATGATACCTAAGTTCACGGAAAGAAGTAATGCGATATTCAGCATGGATAACATCACACTGGAAGCCCCGTACTCCTTTGCCACATCATAAGTCTCATCCACTACTTTCACAATTCCCACAGGTCCTGAAATATCATCCTTAGACACCTGCCCCTGCACCAGCATGGATAGACTCTTTACCGTGTACTGCACCATATACTCCATGGTATGAAACGCATATTTAAACACCTGAGGAACACTGCAGTCTAAAAATTCGCCGCTGGTAATTCCCATGTAATAACGGTTCTCTTCTTCATTAAACTTAGGATAAACAACCGTCTCGCCCTTAACGCCGTCTCTTTCATAAGTGATGGCAATTGGCTCACCCTTATTTACAAAGGAATAAAAGGATACCTGGTCCTGCAGATGAATATTACTTCCGTTCATCTCGCAAATCACATCACCGGGCATAAGCCCTGCTTCCATTGCTCCGCCATCTTCAGCAACAGTCTGTATGACGGGGGTTATCACACCGCATGCCCATACAAGAATCATAGCCATTACATAGGCTGTAAGGAAATTAAATAATGGTCCTGCAAATACCGTTGCAAACCGTACCCAAACCGGCGCATTTGGAAATGCACCCTCGGATAATTCTCCCTTTTCTGTCTCCAGACCGTCTTCCCCTTCAAACACACAGGCTCCACCAATAGGAAACAGCTTTAATGAATACTTTGTATCACCTTTTTCAAAGGACAATAAGGTCGGACCCATTCCGATAAAAAATTCCACCACATGAATCCCGTTTTTCTTAGCTATAATGAAATGACCGAATTCATGTGAAACTACAATAACACAAAAAATGATAATAAAACAAATGATTGATACTGCCAAATTATGACCTCCTACGCACGTCACTGATATAATCATAAGCCTCCTGCTCCGCTGCCAGAATTTCTTCCACGGAAGGCTCCTTTATCACCTTATGATTCTCCATTGCTCCCTGTATCAAATCATAGATTTCAAGGAACTTAATCTTTTTATCCAAAAGCATACTTACTGCCTTTTCATTTGCTGCGTTATAAACCGTCGGCATACTGCCGCCTGCCTTCAGTGCTTCATATGCCATGGCAAGGCCTCTAAAAGTATCTGTATCCGGCTTTTCAAAGGTCATGGATGAAAGTTCAAAGAAATCTACCCGTTTCTCATGCATAGGTCTCCTGTCCGGATAAAAAAGTGCATATTGGATGGGCAGTTTCATATCCGGCATACCAAGCTGTGCCATCACTGCACCGTCCACATATTCTACCATGGAATGAATGATACTCTGCGGGTGTACTACCACTTCTATCTGCTCCGGCTCTACATCAAAAAGCCACTTTGCTTCAATCACTTCAAGCCCCTTGTTCACTAAGGTAGAAGAATCTACGGTAATCTTTCTTCCCATTGACCAGTTAGGGTGCTTTAACGCATCCTCTACCGTTATTTCCGTCAGTTCCTCTCTCTTTCTTCCTCTGAAGGGACCTCCTGATGCCGTGAGCAGAATCTTACTGATACGCTCTCTCCTCTCTCCGTTTAAAGACTGGAAGATGGCACTGTGTTCACTGTCCACCGGCAAAATAGATACTCCCATTTTCTTTGCAAGAGGCATAATGATATGTCCTGCCGTTACCAATGTCTCTTTATTGGCAAGGGCAATCGTCTTTCCCATTTCAATGGCAGCAATGGTAGGCCTTAATCCTATCATTCCCACAATTGCGGTAACTAAAACCTCCATTTCGGGCATTACCGCAAGTTCCAATAATCCATCCATGCCACAGCCCACCGTTACCGGTAAATCAGTGATTCTAATCTTTAAATCCTCTGCCGCCTTTTCACTCCACATCACACAAAAGGAGGGCATAAATTCACGGATCTGCTTTTCCATCAGTTCCACATTACCGCCGGCAGCCAATGCGACTACCTGCAAATCCGGATTATTTCTCACAATATCAAGCGTCTGGGTACCGATAGAGCCTGTGGAACCCAAAATACCAATCTTTTTCATTTCTTATCTCCTAAAACTCTTATGTAAAAGCAAATGCTGTTCTTACTAAACAAAAACTAACAGTAATAAATAGATAATGGGCGCAGTAAAAATAACACTGTCGAAACGATCCATGACACCTCCGTGTCCCGGAATCAATTTGCCGTAGTCTTTTATTTCATGATTCCTTTTAATGGCTGAGGCTGCCAAATCTCCTACCTGTGAAATCACTGCCCCTACTGCACCGATTATTGCAAATATCCATGTAGTTGCGTCATTTCCGGTTAACGGTGCCATAAGGAAATAACCAAACAATGCTCCCACAAGCGCAGAACCTGCCACGCCGCCGATTGCGCCCTCCACAGACTTTTTGGGACTTAGTTTCGGCGCCATCTTATGCTTGCCGATGAGCATTCCCACTAAATAAGCACAGGTATCACAGATCCATGAACTGATAAAAATCATAAACACCATGTACTGCCCGTACTGTAAATCTCTCACCAGATAAATAAAGGAAAGCATAAGCGGACCGTATGCCACATTAAAGAAGCTGCACATAATCTGCTCTGCCCGGTACTTTGGAAAGGTAAACACATATAAGAACATAAATGCCACCAATATCATGATAAGCGTAAGGAAAAGAAATTCACGCTCCTTTGTAAATACCATGAATAAATAGTAAATGACAATTCCCACGTAACCAACAACTTCCGTGCTGCTTACTTTTCCTGATGTATCACTTAGCTTGCATGCCTTCATCAATTCCCTGTATGCAGTTAAAGAAAGAAAAAGCAGTACACCTGCCAGCACATATCCGCCTGAAAACAATGCAATTAACGCTATGATGACTAACACGATACCACTTATCAATCTTGTTACAAACATTCCTACTCCTCCTTAATCCGGCCGTATCTTCTGTCTCTATGATTATATGCTTCCACAGCTTTTACCAATTCTTCTTTTGAAAAATCAGGCCATGCTATTTCTGTAAAATAAAATTCCGTATACGCAAGCTGCCATAACAGGAAATTGGAAATTCGCTGTTCATTGCAGGTGCGAATGAGCAAATCAGGCTCAGGAATTCCATGTGTATCAAGCGTACCGGAAATCATCTCTTCGGTAATATCCTCCGGCGCAAGTTCTCCCTCTTTCACTTTCTCGGAGATCTTTTTCACCGCACGCAAGATTTCATCTCTTCCTCCGTAATTAAGGGCAATCTGGAAATGCAGACCGTCATTATCTTTGGTTGCGGCTTCCAATTCTTCAATTCTGTTTCTGATGTCATCATCAAGTCCGGTCTTATCGCCAAGAACCCTGACACACATTCTGTTTTTCTTTGCTGTGGAAAGACAGGTCTTCATATAATTACGAAGAAGCTTCATCAGTGCATCCACTTCATCCTGCGGTCTGTTCCAGTTTTCCGTACTGAAGGCATAAACGGTGAGATACTGAATCCCCATTTTGTATGCTTCTTCGCAAATTACTTCTACCGTCTTTGCTCCCTGCACATGACCGTAATTTCTGGGCATCCCTTTACTCTTTGCCCATCTACCGTTTCCGTCTAAAATAATCGCCACATGCGCGGGTATTTTCAATTCCTGATTTTCTGACATACTTAAATGCTCTCCCTTCTTATCCCCTTATATCTTACAAAAAGGAATAAAGGGGCACTACGATTGTATCGCTATAATCGCCTGCCCCTCCCTATGTTCTCTGCTTTTCTTACTGATTATACGGTAAGAATTTCTTTTGATTTTTCATCCATAAGCTTATCTACATCTTTGATAAACTTATCTGTTATCTTCTGCAATTCATCTTCAAGCTGCTTTACTTCATCTTCGGAAATTTCTTTTGCAAGCTTCTTAAATGCATCATTACCATCTCTTCTGATATTTCTTACAGCAACCTTACAATCTTCTGCTTTCTTCTTTACATCCTTCACAAGATCTTTTCTGCGTTCCTCTGTAAGCTCCGGGAAAACAAGGCGGATCACAGCGCCGTCATTGGACGGTGTAATACCGATATCTGATGCAAGGATTGCTTTCTCAATATCTTTAATCAATGATTTCTCCCAAGGCGCAATCTGAATCATTCTTGCTTCCGGTACGGTTACGTTACCTACCTGCTGAATGGGTGTAGGTGTTCCGTAATAATCTACACGTAATTTGTCAAGGACATGAGGATTTGCACGTCCTGCTCGGATTCCCTGATAGTCTGCAATTAAATGATCATATGTTTTCTGCATTTTATCTTCATAAACTTTTACTCTTTCATCCATTGTTCTATCTCCCTTTCTTTATGAATATTATACGGTCACACGGGTTCCTTGGAACTTTCCGTTTACCGTATTTACTATACTGTTTTCTTCATTTAACCCGAATACCCACATAGGCATCTTATTATCTCTTGCCAAAATAGAGGCTGTCATATCTACCACCTGAAGATTGTTTGCAATCACTTCATCAATTGTGACCTCATCATACTTCTTGGCATCCGGATTTGCTTTGGGATCGGAATCATAAACACCGTCTATGGATTTGGCAAGTAATATCACTTCTGCCTCTACCTCAATAGCCCTTAAAACTACTCCGGTGTCTGTTGAGAAATAAGGATGGCCTGTACCGCCTGCAAAAAAGACTACCATACCTTTTTCAAAATATTTGTTTGCACGGTCTTTGGAAAATAACTTGGTAAAGGAACCGCACTCAAAAGGAGTAAGCACTGCTGTCTTCATCCCTACACTTCTGAAAATCTCAGAAACATAAATACAGTTCATAACGGTTGCCAACATACCGATTTGGTCAGCTTTGGTCCTGTCGATATTTTCACTGGATCTTCCTCTCCAGAAGTTGCCGCCACCGGTTACAATTCCTACCTGCATTCCGTTATCTACCAACTGCTTCACTTGCAAAGCAACGCCTCTTACCGTTTCCTCGTCAAATCCCATTTTCTTGTCGCCGGCTAATGCCTCGCCGCTTAATTTAAGCAATATTCTCCGCATAATATACCATGCCTCTCTATTTCATTTTTTTCAGTTCATCAAAGAAGGATGTAGGATTAACCTCTGCATAGCACTGTGAACACATACCTTCAATAACCGCACCGTTGTTAATCTGTACGGATTTAGACTTGATATCACCCATAACGATTGCGGAAGAATCTAAGATAACAGGTCCTTTTACATCAATGTCACCTTTCACCGCACCTGCAATAACAGCACTGCTAGCAAATACGTTACCAATAATTACCGTACTTTGTCCTACCTTAATGCTTCCCTGACTTCTGAGTTCACCTGTAATCTTTGCACCCTCTGCATAGATTTCCGCCGCCTGGGAGTTACCCTGGATTGCACCCGTAATGTTCAGTTTACCGAGTGCTTCTACATTACCTACGATACTTCCGCGAACATCAAGCGCACCTTCTGTTGCAATGTTACCGTTAATAATCATACTTTCTGTAAATACAGAAACTTCGTCACTGGGACGTCTTGCAGAAGAAACACCGAAATCGCTTGTCTTTTCTTCTGCAGAAGATGCTACATAAATAGGTTCTTCTGATGTTTCAGATGCTGTAAGTGTATCAACCTGATCAAGCATCTGGCTAAGATCAGCATCGAATCCGTTTACTGTATCGGCATCTGTAGTTTCCTCTGCCATAGCCTCTTCAACTGCTTCTTCCTGTAATGCTTCTGCTTCCTGTGCATTTTCCTCCGGCATTAATTCATTAACTGCCTGTGATAAATCATCTTTTAAGTCTGAAAAAAACCCCATTTTAAGTTCCTCCGTTTATTTTTCATTTGATTATTTATTGATATGAATCCACCGAATCCCCTTTTGCTTTTAAATGCTGAATCGGCGGTGTATCATCACTAATTGGTAAAAAGCATGCATCCTCATCCATCCGCACCTGCGAAATAATCTCCGGAAGTGCTTCCACCGTGGTGTCCTTTTCTCCCGCGTCATGAAGTAATATAATGCTGTCTGCTTGTCTCTTTACTTGGGATACACAATTATTCACAATGGTGTCCTTGGGAAGCTGCATGCTGACCGCATCTCCTGATGCCACATTCCAATCATAATATACAATATCATTTTCTTCAAGGTATGCTATTAGTTCCTGCATATCTACCCTGCTTACCTGATTGGAACTTCCTCCCGGAAACCGGTAATACCTTGGCCAAACACCTGTTACTTCATAGAGATATTCCTGTAACTTGGTTAAATCTTCCACAAATGCTTCCTTGGAAACATAAATTTCTTCATATTTGTGACTGTATGAATGCATTCCCAACGTATGTCCCTCTGCTACGATTCGCCGGTATAATTCTTTTGACTGCTCATCAGTCTTACCAAGTACGAAAAACGTAGCCTTTACACCATATTGCTTCAGTATGTCCAAAATCCGGGATGTATTGCTGCTTGGTCCGTCATCAAAGGTAAGGTATACTCGCTTATCATATCCGGATTCATCTTCATCCTGCATCTGCTTGGAATGTGTCTCCTGTCCTGTCTCTCGGGGAGACTCCTCGATATGTGCCGTCGTAAACACACTGGTCACTTCTTCGGACAAAGCCTCCTGTTCCTGTTTTGCAAGAAGCTCATTCAATTCATTTATCCTGCTATTCAAACCGGAAACCTTAATGGCCAGAACAACACAGATAACCGTTGGTATCACAATCGCCATTCCTACAAAGCCCAGTATGATTTTTTTTAACCGGTTAATCCGCTTTCTCCGGGCGTTTGCTATTTCCTCCATGGGAATGCCACTCCTCCTCCAATGTTGTTCCCATACATTTTACCACAATCTCATGCTCTGGGAAAGAGTTAAATTTATATCATGAAAAAAGGACTATTGTTTTGAACCGACCCCCAAAAGTTAGACCTAAAATCTAACGATTGGGAGGTCGGTTTTTTCATGGCAAAATATAGCTTCGATTTTAAAAAGAAAGTTGTTATGTCATATCTTAACGGCGAAGGTGGATATACTTACTTGGCAAATAAGTATTGCATTCCGTCTAATAGTAAAGTCAAATTATGGGTTGATAACTATAAAAGATTTGGAGACGAAGGACTTCTTCGCTCCCGCCAACAGAAAAAATATACTTTTGAATAC
>JAZNAE010000039.1:0-28767 GCA_045586385.1 Lachnospiraceae bacterium | reverse complement strand
AATTTTATCATACCAGATTTGTTTTCCATATTACAATACTTACCTTTATTTCTTTCATATTCCGCATTCCAGGCAAAAGAAAAGATACTACGCAGGAAGCATAGTATCTCTTTCTCTACAAGTTCGGTAGCCTTATCTCTGCAAATCCGGCATCTACTACACCTTAAAGCGGTATAGCACACCCCACCGCTATTTTCTTCTCTGTATAGCCTTTTTCCCTTGTTTTTGGGGTATTTTAAGGCTTTTCAAAAGTGGCAATATTACCATTTCGCGGATATAAAAATTGTAACTCATACCCCCCCAAAAGCAACTCATATTTTATATGAATTTTGTGGAAATATTTCGAGGTTTTTGGCAGAGAAAAAGATACTACACATTAAGCATAGTATCTTTATAAATTGGGATTTGTTAGGCTTCTTCGCTTAAAGAGTTTTTGCATATTAACACTGAAATTATTATTACTACGCATGAAAAACAAATCATACACATAGACTCAAAATTATTATTTCCATTTAAAAGCTCCAATTCATTAGCATAGATCACTCCATTCACAATTGCATGAAACACTATACTTAAAACTAAATATACCACTCGTTTTTTTGTTATTGATATATAGTCTATCAGAGTTAATCCCATAAACGCTCCAAAACTCAAAAGTCTTCCAACAACGGCAATTAAACACCCAAAAACACTCATACGAGTAGCAAAAATTATTCCCAAATCATATATTATATGTACGCTACTACGCCCTAATCCAAATACAATCGGTGTTTCCTTAGATTTTTCTTTTTTAAGCATAGTTCTAAGTACAAGATAATATCCACCTTCTTCAAACAAGCCCTGAGTTATTCCAGCTACAACACATAGTAATAATGAATGTCGTGAAAAAAAATCTTTAATAGGTGATTCAACTAACACCATTAATGCTTGAATTGGCTGTGGTAGCAATACTGCAAAAATCAATACACTTAATACTCCAATCAAGAATATTTTATATTTTTTCATCATCTTTCTCCTTCTACAACTTCAAATCTATTAAATCCTATTATATCAAGTATCTTCATTTTTACAATCAGATTTATCGGCTATGTTCCTGCTGATACATCACTTCATAAGCTTTTCTTTGTTCTTTTTTCCAATCCGCCCTGCTTCTTTTGGAATTATCATTTTTTCGTTTATATATTTTATTGCAAATCATTCTTTTGTCTGATAAACTATTTCTACGGGTGTTGCCATAACGGTAGCGGTTAGTCCTTCTTCCAGGGGGACTGTGACCCTCTGTTTACATAGAAATCCCTGCTTTATCGGGAAATCTTGCGAAAGAGAGGGCTGACTTATGAGTGATTTTGAGATCCTTTCAATCGTACTCATGGTTCTTACCATAGTTGTATCGATTTTGTTAGCGTATATCCAAGACACAAAAAAGTAACCGCCCCGACCAAGGTAACGGTTACTTTTTGTACACCATTTACTAAGGACTAGCCGTCTATCGGCAACACCTTTTTATAATTTTATGATATATTCTGTTTTTCTTTTTGTCAATACCTTTACACCTTAAAGCGGTATCCTACACCCCATATCGTTTCGATATATTGAGGCTTTGCGGAATCGTACTCAATCTTTTCACGGATCTTTTTAATATGCACGGTAACGGTTGCAATGTCTCCAATGGAATCCATATCCCAAATTTCACGGAATAGCTCATCCTTCGTGTACACATGATTAGGATGCTCTGCAAGAAAGGTAAGTAAATCAAATTCTTTACCGGTAAATGCTTTTTCCGTTCCTTCTACAAAAACTCTCCTGGCAGCTTTATCAATTTTAATTCCTCGGATTTCAATGATATCGCCGTTTTGCTGATTAGAACCCACGAGTCTGTCGTATCTTGCCATGTGTGCCTTTACTCTGGCAACAAGCTCGCTGGGGCTGAAAGGCTTGGTCATATAATCATCTGCACCAAGTCCGAGACCTCTGATTTTATCAATATCATCCTTCTTTGCTGACACCATGATAATGGGAATATTTTTTTCTTCGCGGATGCGCTTACAAATTTCAAATCCGTCAATTCCGGGAAGCATCAAATCCAGCACAATTAAATCGAATTCTTCCTCAAGTGCTGCCTTTAATCCGCCATCGCCGGTATTTTGGATTGTTACTTCAAAACCACTCAGTTCTAAATAGTCCTTCTCTAAGTCAGCAATTACTTCTTCATCTTCAATAATTAATATTTTACTCATGTTCATCTCTCCTTCATTTCCTGATATTTACGAATCACAAAATGCATACAGGTTCCCTCGCCCTCTTTGCTGGTTGCCCATATATATCCACCATGGTCTTCTACTATTTTCTTTACAATGGAAAGTCCGATACCGCTACCACCCTGGGAAGAATTCCGGGAAGCATCGGTTCGGTAAAACCTTTCAAATATATTTGGCAAATCTTTTGCCGCAATCCCTTTTCCGTTGTCCTCAATCTCCACCCGAATAGAATCTATTTCATCTAAAATACGGATGTCTATTTCCCCTTTGGGTTTATCCATATATTTAACACTGTTTCCAATAATATTGTTGATGACCCTCTTAATCTGCTCAGGATCTGCAATAATGAGTGTATCAGGGGATACCAAATTGGAGTAATCAAGAGATATACCTCTGGAATCCAAATCCAGACCCACCTCTTCCACACAATCTCCGAAATATTCCGATACGTTCAGTCTGTGGAAATGATAAGGAATTCTGTTGGAATCAATTCCCGAATAAACCGTAAGCTCATTAATCAGTCTATCCATATCATTAGCTTTATTATAAATGGTTTTAATATATTTATCCATTTTTTCGGGGGTATCGGCAACCCCGTCCATAATGCCTTCCACATATCCTTTAATAGCTGTAATCGGTGTTTTTAAATCATGGGAAATGTTACTTACCAATTCCTTATTCTGCTTTTCCGCAAAAATCTTTTCATCGGTAGACTCTTTTAACCTAAGTCTCATATCTTCATAGTTCCGATAAAGCTCCCCAATTTCCCCTTCGTTTTCAGTAGAAAGCATATATTCCAAATTGCCTTCTGCTATATTCTGCATGGCAACATTTAACTGGTTAATCGGCTCAAATACGCCTCTTTTAATCCATCTGGTTAAGAACCAACTGGTAATAAACAAAATAAAGAGAATAGCAATACCCATATCGTAGAATAAAGTTCTGGATATGATGGGGTTTGCTGTGGTTACCACAAAAAAGCTTCCCCGGCTTTTGTCCGGATAATAAAAGTCTTTTTGTCTGACGGTCTTTTTCATATCATCATAGTAAACGCTCTTTGCCATTTGGGAATCAATATTTTCTTCCTCAAAATCCGGAAGTTTATCAAATATCTTTTCTGCTGCCGCCTGATTCCCCGCATAATACATTTCATCATTTTTACGGATAATTATGTACGATGCCCTATCCGCAAGTTGCTCATTAAATTCTCTTAAGATTTCTTCATCTTCTAAAGCCTTAGGATTATTTTTTAATTTTTCCTCCGCTTCCCTGAAAATCTCATCCGACATAATTCTGGATGCCGCAGTGGGATCAATCCATACATTATAGTCCTTATTACTAAATCCATACTCTGCCTGGCCCCTTGCTAAAAATGTCCCGATAAGGAGAAATGCCGTAAGTGCAAGTACACTTGGGAGTAAAATAATTGTCAAAAATGTAATCAGTATCCTTGTCCTGAATTTCATGAATATCCCTCAACAAAAATGCATTGTAACTGTCTTTTCGTTATTATTATAGCATATATTTTTTACTGTAATTATAAAAGAAAAACGGATTCTATAAAAAATTTATTAAAAAGTATTGACATATCTCCATAATTTGTTATACTGATATCAGTAATAGTTACTAGTTTCAAAAAGAAAGGATTTAAGAATGAATCTTAAACACAGCAAACAACGGGATTCCATTATGGAATTTCTAAGAGAAAGGAAGGATCATCCTACGGCAGACACCGTTTATATGAATGTCCGCCAGAACTTTCCCAACATCAGTCTCGGTACTGTATACCGAAATCTTACACTACTTGCGGATATCGGAGAGATTGCCAGAATACGTGTAGGTGATGGTGTAGACCATTTTGATGCAGATACCTCCCCTCATTATCATTTCATTTGTAAGGAGTGTGGAAGCGTAATTGATTTAGACATGGAAGATTTGGCGTTTATCAATGAAACTGCAAGTAAAAAATTTAATGGGATGATAGAAGGTCATTTCACTTACTTCTATGGTAAATGCAGTAACTGTTGCTTATTTAAATCGTAAGTAACATGGATTTTTAATTCATGTGAAGAATAAAACAAATTAACGGTTCGCTTTAGAACCACTATTTAAAAGAAAAGGAGATTAATATTATGAAATTTGTATGTCAGGTTTGTGGTTATGTTCATGAAGGAGATGCAGCACCGGAAAAATGCCCGATTTGTGGTGTTCCCGCTGAAAAGTTTACTGCTCAGGCAGGTGAAAAAACATGGGCTGCTGAACATGTAGTTGGTGTAGCTAAGGGTGCTCCCGAAGATATCATTATGGATCTTCGTGCTAACTTTGAAGGAGAATGCTCTGAAGTTGGTATGTACCTTGCTATGGCAAGAGTTGCTCACAGAGAAGGTTATCCTGAAATCGGTCTTTACTGGGAAAAGGCTGCATGGGAAGAGGCAGAGCATGCTGCTAAGTTTGCAGAACTCTTAGGTGAAGTTGTAACAGATTCCACCAAGAAGAACCTTGAAATGAGAGTAGATGCTGAAAATGGTGCAACAGCAGGTAAGTTTGACCTTGCCAAGAGAGCAAAAGCATTAAATCTTGACGCTATTCATGACACCGTTCATGAAATGGCGAGGGACGAAGCTAGACATGGTAAAGCTTTCGAAGGTTTACTTGCGAGATATTTTGGATAAAACAGTCATTTAAAAACTACTGCTTTAAAAATTACTTGGGTGTGTTGAATATCACAATCAACACACCCGATTTATTAATTATATCCGGGGAACATTCCACCTGCTTTGACATGTTTATCATACCATTCTTTTGCTTTATCAGCATCGGCTTCGATTCCTATTCCGTGAAAATACATATTTCCTAAATTCCACATAGAGTCAATGTTTCCCGCATCAGCACCTTTTTGGAACCATTCAAAAGCTTTCTCATCATCCCCGACAGTTGCGCTGGAAGAATAAATCATACCAAGTTCATTCATTGCTTCCGGAACATTTTCATTTGCCGCCTTTTCAAACCATTCAATTGCTTTATTCTCATCTATTTCTACCAGACCTTCTGACCCCCACAGATACATATTTCCAATATCGTAATATCCTGACGGGTCACCTGCCTGTGCTTTTTTCTGATACCATTCCATAGCCATTTCTGCACTGGGTTCTACGGCTATTCCAAATTCATACATAATTCCCAGCGTTCCCATTGCCTTAACACTTCCAAGCTCCGCTGCTTTTTCATACATTTCTACCGATTTTGCATCATCCTTCGCGATTACTTCTATTTCTCCTGTTTGATACAGATATCCCATCATGGCAAGTGCTTCAATCACGTTATTCTCTGCTGCTTTTTGATACATTTCTACTGCTTTGCTTGTATCAGCTGTTACACCGTTTCCGTAATGATAAGCATATCCGACATAATAAGCCGCTTCCGCATTTCCAAGTTCTTCTGCCTTAGTAAAATATGTAAACGCTTCTTCATAGTTTTCTGCTTCCTGCAATTCTTTTCCTTTTGCAAGTAATTCTTCCGGGCTCTCTTCCTCTACAGCTTCTTCTGTTGACTCTTCTGTTACAACGTCTTCCGCTACCGTTTCCTCATCCGCTACTTCTTGCGTTGTAGCAGGCTCAGCATTTTCTTCGATTACGGTTTCCTCTGTCACTGTGCTTTCAGCAGGAGTACCTGACGTTTCCTTACTTCCGCAAGCGGTTACCAGAGATACTATCGTCATCGTACATAACAAAGTTACTAACCATTTTGTTCTCATATGAAATTCTCCTTTAAGTGTCATCAATTCAGTATTGCTTTAAGCATAATCTGATTATACCACACCTGCTATTGATTTCAATGTTTACAATACATTCTCCGATATCCTAACACAAACAGTATCCCTATGATAATCACATTTCCAAGCACAACTGCTATGCACTCTCCGTCCGGCTTTGCCTGCTGCAAGTTATTTAAAAGAAGGGATAACTGCTGTGAATAAAATACTTTGCCTACTTTTTTAATGGTCTCATTAAACATGGAAATCATAGGTACAAAGGAAAATACCATCATCACCGGTACCATAATGGAAGTAGCCATCATTTGATTTTTGCTGAATATACCTACTGTTGCGCCTAAGAGAATGGAAATCAGATGTCCTGCTGCCATAAATAATAAGAACTTAATTAAAAGGTCTCCTTCATATCCTCCGGCAAATCCCATTACCACTGATCCAATCATGCAGATTATCCAGATATAAATGGCATTTCCTATAAAATATTCTCCCGCTTTCACATTTGCCATATGTAATACGCGAAGTGTATTATTTTCCTTTTCCTCTGCAATGATACTGGAAATGCTCACCAGGGGTGCCATTCCTACATACATGGTTGCAAACATATTGACAAAGAAATGCTCCGGCATACCGTCAATATTCATTGAGTTTTCCATAATGATGGTCATAACAGGAAACATCAGAAACTGAATTAATATGGCTTTATTTTTAAACGTATCCTTGATTTGTTTCCATAAGATTGCAAAAATATGATTGATCATTTATCTAATCCCTTTCCTGTTAATTCTATAAATACCGTTTCCAAATTGGGCTCTGTAGAATGTATTGTTTCAACTCTGTCCTCGGCAAATAATTTTGCGATTCTTTCACTGCTCTCCGGAGTATGTGATAATTCTAAATCTGTGCCGTCCTTTAAGTGAATCTGCACTTTCTTTTGATGATTATATCTTCTGCAGATTTCCTCGGGCGGACCAAACTCTACAATTTCCCCTTCGTTCAAAAGTGCAATATTATCACATAATTTTTCTGCTTCATGCATATTATGGGTGGTCAGAAAGACAGTAGTTCCTTTTTCCTTTTCCTGCAAAATCAGTTCGTGCATAGCCTCTGTGGTCATAGGGTCAAGACCGCTTGTGGGCTCATCTAAAAACATGATCTTCGGGCTTCTAAGCAACACTCTTGCAAAGGATAAACGGTTTCTCATCCCTTTGGATAAATCGCTGACATTTCTTTTCACTGCGTCAGAAAGGCCAACCTGCTTAAGAATCTTTTTAATATTATCTGTTCCTCTTCCGTCAATCATTTCGTAAAATTTTAGGTTATCATAACAGCTCATTCTATCGTACAATCCAAAATTGTCCATCATGATTCCCATTTGCATATAATCATCACCGCATAATCCGGTTGCTTCTTTTCCTAAGATTTCCGCACTTCCTTTTGATGGCGATAACTGTCCTGTCAAAATATTGATTAAAGTTGTCTTTCCCGCACCGGAAGGTCCCAATAATCCGAAAATTTCTCCTTCTCTGATTTCTAAATTAATATTTTTTAATACTTCATGTGTACCAAAAAAATGACCTAATTTTTCAGTTTTTATTTCTGTATTCATTTATTCTGCTCCTCTATTAAAATTTTCAAGTGCATCCTGCAGTTTCTTATTTTCACTTTTTTCTTTTATGATAGAAATTCCTACTCCGCAGGCTGTACAAATAATAAAGCTGACCAAAAATCCAATCCATGCCTCTGCCATATCCACCGGAAACCATCCAAATGCTTTGGCAAACACTGCAACCATGATAATGTCACATGCCATCATAGCAATGGTTCTTGCTGCAATGGACCAGTTCTTGATAATTTTATCTGTGAAAAACAGCTCTCTAAAACTTGTAACTAATATTGCCACTATAAAGTATTGACCCACGGTATAAATCGGAACACCGGTATTTCCTAAAGCAAACATTGTGGAAACCTCTCTTCCGTCTTCTCCAAAAAAAAGGCAAAATGCTGCAACACATATCATACTAAATCCGAATACTACAAACACCTGTGTAAAAAAATCAAAAATGGAACTTCTCTTAGCCATCTTACATTACCCCCAATCTTCTCTTCATCTCATCCGCATACTGTCTGGACACAATAATCTGTTCTCCATTTTTAAGCGTCAGACGTAGTTTTCTTTCTATATCATTTTTTAATGATTTAATGTATCGTAAATTTACCAGACAGGATTTACTGATTCGCATAAAGCTTCCCGCACATAAGCGTTCTTCCATTTCATATAACTTAAGTTTTGATTCGTAAACCATCTCCGGTGTATAGACAAATGTCTTTCTCTCTACTGCTTCCACATAAACAATATTAGAGATATCCACCAAATGATTTTCATCTTCTTTTGTCACCATAAGCTGTGAATTAAGCATCCGTAGCGTAGCTATAATTTTCTCTATCTCTGTATCTAACTGCCTGCAATGAATTGCAATTTCAGTTTCTGTATTTTTATCATCCGTATTGATTGTAATTTTCACCGGCGTTCCCTCCTTTTTCACCAAAATAGCATATTCCCTTTTTCTAGGCAAGACTGCAAAACATAAGTTGCCAAAAAATACACATAAGTTTCCACCCTGTTGACATTTTGGTACTTTCGCCCTATAATTAATTGTGTAGGGGTTATGCATATTTTTGCAAATCAAACTATGCCGAGATATGCAACATAGATATAATACTACTAGAGAGGGAGATGGACTATGACAAAGAAAAATGGTGCACAAACAGTAGATGTTGTTTCCGGAAGAAGAATTGTAGTTTCTGCCGGTAAAGGAAAAACAAACGTTGATGAAATTAAGTGGCTTGCACAGACCGTATTGGAATCTGCTGCCGCATGGAAAGCGGATGGCTGGGCATATGTGGCTGATTGTTCTGAAATGGAACCGGTTACTCCCGCAGAAGGCGGCGAATTAGTTGTTATGACCCAAAAATTCGTTGATGCAGGTTGTAAAGCTATCGGCTTTGCAGAAGGCTTTTCCATTATGCTAAAGGTTCAAGCAAAGAGCAATACTCAACGTTCAAACACAGGTATTCTTGAAGGACACTTCGCAACTGTTGACGAAGCGCTTGCTTGGTTAAAAGAGGAAGCAGGTATATAATCCTAAATTACAGAAAAAGGTGTGACGGCATAACGCCGACACACCTTTATTTATTTCCCAACCATATAACTGTATTTATCTGCCTGATATCTCAAAATCTCCTCAACTCTTTCCATTACTTCTTTTTCATAAATATGTCCGTATTTACTTGCTTCTTTCATCATATCTGCTTTTGTTACGGTAAAAGTAAGATAACTGCCGTAGAGTTCATTTGCCGCATCAAGTTGCTCATCAAAATCTCTTGAAAAAGGCTTAGCCACAATCGCTCTCCTACAATCCGCCAATGATTTATTAAACGGAAAATCTCCCTTCACATCTGCAAACAAAGATAATCCCATATCAAAATACGAACAAATCCGGTAGGTTTTTTCATCCAAATGGTAAATCACGGCTATATTATTGGTATGCCTATCCTCATTTAGGAAAAAAGCATCCATCTCAAGCATTTTGGTTAAATAAATTCCGAAATCCTTTAGGCCTGTATAATTGACCACATGATCTACGGTATATGCGATTCTCTTTTTTGTCTCGCTAAAATAAGCAAGTTCCTTGGCAAGACTCATTCCGGTGTGCTGTCGGAATAACTTCTCAAGGGTAATCAATTCCTCTCTCTCCCCAAGGAAATTAATACTTTTACATCCGCTTATCTCTTTTTCCTGATAAACTATCTGTACCGGTTCATAAAGCACATGATTATCAATATTTGAAAACTGTAAAAGATGGGAAGTCACAGTTTCTGCCAGACTTTCATATCCCATATGGTCCGCCTTATACCACACATTTCCATCCTTCCATTTTAACTGATTTCCTTTGGAGGAATGTCCTATATCAATATATTGCTTTTGATCGGTAATAATCACTCTTTCCATGGAGACTCCTCCTAAAATTTACCTACATTCTGATTTTCAGGGCGGTAATAAATCAGATTAATCCATTGTTTATCCTCCGCCATACGGCCTCCTGTCTTTTCAATAATGGCCAGAGGATCATAACTATCCAGTCCTAAATCTCTCAGAACACTTTTTAACTGATCTCTACTTCTGGGAAAACAACGGCTTTCCAAAAAATATTCAAAATCTTCCCAATCCGGTTTTACTTTCACGCCAAAGGCCTGATGAATTACCTCGTCTGTTTTATTAATGACTTCTATCTTCTGCTTTCTAAAATCCACAAGAATAATACTGCAAAGTTCCTCTTCACACATATATTCCATACGAAGAACATAGTTCTGCAATTCACAATTTTTCCGAAACTCCCTGTTTAAAATCGCCCATCTCTTATAAGTACGATAAATATTCTCCATAACATCATCTTCGGCCACATTTAAATAAGCAGACAAAGTCTGTCTGGATACTCCGTATTCTTCTGCTAATTTCGTGACCGACTCGCCCATACTGCGACGTCTTTTTATTTCTGCAAGCTGCTCTGCATTCAAACCGGGCTTACGTCCTGCGCCTCTTTCATTCTTAACTGTCATAATCATCACCTTCTTTACATTTATTATATTTAAATGTCTCAAGATGTCAAGTAATTAATTTCTTTACATTTATATCAAAAAACAGAAGCCTCATTTGGCTTCTGTCATTTGTATCCTATGCTAATGTATAACTGTTTAAATATTTTTCCTGCTCCGCTGTGAGCACATCGATTTCTTTACCAAGGAATGCAAGTTTTCTCTTTGCAACATCATTATCAACTGCTTTCGGTACATCAATGAGCTTCTCTGTCAGTTCACTGCCGTGCTCAACCAGGTATTTCGCAGAAAGTGCCTGTATCGCAAAGCTCATATCCATGATTTCCGCAGGATGTCCGTCGCCTGCTGCCAAATTTACCAATCTTCCCTCTGCCAGTACAAAGATCCACTGACCGGTAGGGAGTTTGTATCCCATAATGTTTTTACGCATTTCCTTGCTTTCTACTGCAATTTCACGAAGTCTTGCCATATCAATTTCACAATCAAAGTGACCTGCATTGCAAAGAATTGCACCATCCTTCATTACTGCAAAATCTTCTTCGTCGATTACTTTATCACAACCTGTTACGGTTACAAAGAAATCACCTACCTTGGCTGCTTCTTTCATTGGCATTACATCAAAGCCGTCCATTACTGCTTCAATTGCTTTAATAGGATCAATTTCTGTTACGATAACTCTTGCTCCAAGGCCTTTTGCTCTCATAGCTGTACCTTTACCGCACCAGCCGTAGCCTGCTACTACTACAATCTTTCCTGCTACAATCAGGTTGGTAGTACGGTTAATTCCGTCCCAAACAGACTGACCTGTACCGTAACGGTTATCAAATAAATGCTTGCAATCTGCATTGTTTACACGGACCATGGGGAATTTCAGTTCCCCTGCCTTTGCCATTGCTTCCAAACGGATAATACCTGTAGTAGTTTCTTCACAGCCACCGATAATATTCGGAATCAGTTCCGGCATCTGTGTATGAATCATATTCACAAGGTCGCCTCCGTCATCAATGATGATGTTGGGACCTGCCTCCAATACGTGACGGATATGCATTTCATACTCGTCGGGAGTACAATCATACCATGCATGTACTTCAAGTCCGTCTTTCACAAGAGCTGCTGCTACATCATCCTGTGTAGAAAGAGGGTTGGAACCCGTTACATACATTTCTGCGCCGCCTGCTTTCAGTACTTTACAAAGATATGCTGTCTTTGCTTCTAAGTGCACGGAAAGAGCTACCTTCTTGCCTGCAAAAGGTTTTGTCTGTGAAAATTCTTCCTCCAAAGTACGAAGTAAATCACAATTTCTCTTTACCCATTCAATTTTTCTTTCGCCGGATTCGGCCAAATTAATGTCTCTGATTTCACTGCTCATTTACATTTCCTCCATTAAATAAGTTGAGTTTATTCAGCCGAATTTTTATTATAGTGATGGTCGTCTGTCCTATCATCACTTATTTTGATTCATTAACAGCCTGTTCTTAATACTCCTTTTTATCAAGACCCATTCTGACAATGATATCATTAACTTTTTTATACACTAACTCCTCATCCATGGTCAATACTTTTCGATTTTCCATAGTGATTTTACCATCAATAATAACTGTTTCTACTTCCGAACCGTTTGCTGAATAGGAAAGTCCCGCAAGCAGATTGTTTCTGGGTGTCAGAGAAGGTGTATTTAAATTAAGGATTGCAAGGTCAGCTTTTTTACCTACTTCAATGGAACCGATTTCCTTTTCAAGCCCAAGTGCCTTCGCTCCGTTAATGGTTGCAATTCTAAATCCTTCTCTTGCACTGACACACTGGGGTGTCTTATTTACGCCTTTATGAATCAGGGTAAGCAGGCTCAGTTCATGGAACATATTCAGGCTGTTATTGGATGCAGCTCCGTCTGTACCGAGACACACATTTACCCCTGCCTCTATCATTTTATCAACGGGTGCAAATCCGTTACCAAGCTTCATGTTGCTGGCAGGATTGGTGACCACGCTGACTCCTTTTTCTTTTAAGATAGCAATATCCTTATCATCTACCTGCACACAATGTGCTGCAATGGCAGGGACATCAAAAAGTCCGTTATTATTAGCCATTTCAATGGGTGTGCAGCCGTATTTTTCTTGAATCTGCTCTATTTCACTGACGCTTTCGGATAAATGTACATGAATTCTCATGTTATTTTTCTTCGCTTCATCCGATACAATCCGCATAAATCCGTCATCACAGGTATAAGGTGCGTGAGGCCCTAACATAAAGGTAAGTCTGTCGCAATCCTTTGCCGCATCTCTCTCTTCATAAGCCTGTGCCAGGCGGACCTGTCCGGCTTCATCATTGCCGCTTCCTACAAGACCTCTGGAGATTACGGCACGCATACCGGATTCTTTTACGGCTCTGGTGGTCTGATGAATGTTCATCTGCATATCATTAAAACATGTGGTACCGCTTTTCATCATTTCCAAAATAGCAAGACATGCACCCCAATAAGTATCTTCATCACTCATCTGCTGTTCAATGGGATCAATGGTTCCAAACAACCAATCCATAAAGGAAAGATCATCTGCCACATTGCGCATAAATGCCATATAAGAATGCGTATGGCAATTTACAAGTCCGGGAATTACCAGCTTATCCTTTCCGTCAATGACCTTATCCTCCACAAATCCAGCCGGTGCCCCGCCAATTGCAGCAATCCGGTCATTTTCAATATAAATGCTTGTTTCCTTTACTTCATCCTTTTCTCCGCATGGAAGAATTGCCAGGACATTTTTTAAAACAATTCCCATCATAGCCTCCTATTTATTTACAATATTTCTCTCTTCACCGTTTAAAAATGCTTCAATATTCTTACAGGTCTCAGATACCACCCTGTTTCTGGCTTCAATACTTGCCCACGCCATATGCGGGGTAATAATGAGCCTGTTGCTATCCATAAATTTACTGAGCGGATTACTGTCCTTCATCGGTTCTGTACTTGTCACATCAAGTCCTGCCCCCAAAATCATATTTTCTGTAAGCGCTGTATAAAGGTCTGCATCATTTACTACGGGACCTCTTGCCACATTAATTAAGATAGCTGTTTCTTTCATCTTCTTAAGAGCATCTAAATCAATCAGATTTCTGGTAATATCACTGAGCGGACAGTGAAGGGAAAGAACATCGGACTGTGCAAGCAAAGTATCAAAATCTACCTGCTCGTATTCTTTGCACTGACTCTTTCCGGTAACAGAATGGAAAATCACCTTACATCCGAAAGCCTCTGCAATCTGCGCTACTTTACGGCCGATGTTACCCATTCCGATAATACCCCATGTCTTTCCTGCAAGCTCTGTATAAGGAAGATCAAAATTCGAAAAACGATCCTGCGCCGCATACTCACCGGATTTTACATAATCATCATAATGACGCAATTTTTCTAAAATATAGAAACACAACGCAAAGGTATGCTGCGCCACCGCATCCGTAGAATAATTTACTACATTGGCAACCTTAATGCCTCTTTCTTTGCAATAATTCAAATCTACATTGTCATAGCCTGTAGCAAACTCGCAAATCAACTTTACATTTTCCGCATCTTTTAAAGTATCTGCATTTAAAGGCGCCTTATTTGCAATAATAATATCGGCTTCCCTTACACGCCCTGCTACTTCCGATGCTGTAGTATTGCGATGGATAATTAGCTCTCCATACTTACCAAGAGCCTCTACCGATACATCGGTTCCTACACTGTTACGCTCCAAAATAACGATTTTCATTTTGTATCTCCTTTATCGCCTGTCAGCACTTTTTTCTTTTCTATCATACCTAATTTCAGTCGATTTGAACAGAGGTTTTCATCTTGTTTAAGACAAAATAAAGCGGTTTCCCTAAAACCAGCATTAATACAAAATTCCACACTCCATGCCATACATCCCAGGGCAACCCGCTAATCCAATAAGCAAGAGCATAAGAAGGATCAATCACAAGATACAAAATTGCAAACAAACTGCCAAAGATAAGTCCAAATCCACCGGATACGATACTCCAGATAACAAACTCTTCCTTTAGCCATTTTTTAAGCAACAAGGTGACAAGGCAAAGCAAAGGCCATACATACAGATAACTGATCCACCAGGTTCCGAATCCCCACTGAATAAGTTCAAACATATTAAATACTGTCACTATCAAAAACGCTTCTTTTCCGAACACTAACGTGTAAAGAATTACAAGAAGTGAAATAATTTCCACATTAGGGATAAATTCAAGTGCTACTTTAGACACATAAAGGATAGCACTTAAAAGCGCTATCCTTGTCATCTTTTTTACCGACATTTTACCACCCCTGCATTAAAGTGAAGTTATAGACATCTCCATCCATAATCGGTATTTCGTCCGCACCTGTCATGGCACTTTCGCCGTTTACGGAAACACACCACCAGTATTGGTTGTCAATGTCTTCTAACATGCCGTCAAAACCTTTGATGTAAATACCGTAGTCAGACTCTTCCCATTCGCAAGCCTCAAAGGTTCTTAAGAACTCGCCCAGATATTCTGCATCCGACTTACAGTCTACGGTCTCAGAGTAACTGTCTCTTTCCGAAACAACCTCCACTTGAAACTCCTTCATGCCTTCCTGTGTAGCACGATAATTAAGCACGCCCGCAATTACTCCGATTACAACAAGAATCGCCGCAAAGACGGACACAAGGGTAATTTTTTGTTTTTTGGTCATAGTATTTTCTCCTTTCTTTCCTACCAAAGAAACAGATTTGCACGCTTATGGCAAGTCTTAGGACTTGGTTTCATCTGATGAACTTACCTTCTCATACTTTCTGCATTCCTACAGAACTTGTACAATGGCCGGCAGCCCTTTCCCTTTGCGGGTACTTTCTACCTGAAGTTCATCATCCGCCTTACCTCAGAGTAAGCTGTCAATGATTTTCACATTGTTCCTTATTAAACCGGCTCATCGCCGGTACCATATGCGCTGGCGGTTTCCCGCCTGTTACCAAATACTAATTTTATCATAAATAACTATTCTTGCAACTCTTTATTTCTTTGCATGCTGCATTTTATATTGCTTTGGAGTAATTCCTTTCCATTTCTTAAATATTTTAATCAAATGACTGCTGTCTGAGAATCCGGTTTCCTGACTGATATAACTCAAGTCAAAATCCGTAAACAATAGCAGATCTTCCGCCTTACAAACACGGATAAATTCAATATATTCCTTGCAGGAACGCCCATAATACTGCTTAAAATTCTTAGCAAAATAGGAATAACTCATGTTACACATTTCAGCCAAATCTTCCACACGGATAGCTTCTCCTGCATGTGCATCTATGTACTCGGTTATAGAGTGAATGGAATCTATCTCCTGCGTATAGAAAGTAGCTGTATCTGTACGGAATCCCTTTTCTCTCCATATTCTGATCAAATGAACCATCAAATTACAAATTTTATCATGAACAATAATATCATATCCGTAATCTTTTTCTGTAAGTTCTTTTCTGCACTCATCAAAGATTTTCTTTGCCTGAATATGATCTATTTCATCTTTCGAAAAGAAAATAGGGATATTCTGATTTTTACTGGCGCTGTATAATAACACACGAATCTTAGGTGTATATATATTTTCTGTATAAAGTTTATTCACATCAAATTTTAATACCTCAAATTTTAAAGGCATGTTCTTTTCTGCGTAGATGGAATGTATCGCTTCCGGATGAAAGACTATCAAGTCCCCTTCTGACACTTTATAACTGTTTCCGTTACATTCTATTAATCCTGTTCCCTCATACATATATATTATTTCCATAAAGTAGTGCCAATGAGGTCTTACCGGAAATGGTGTAACAGTTGTATCAAACAGAAATGTTTCATACGGTGAATTTAATGTATCGCTATACTCAAATAAATGCTGCATCATCCTTCTCCCTTATAAAAATAGGTTTATACAATTTCCATGCATTTATATTATATCAAAAATAGGACAAAAGTGCTATATTTTATTTATACCAAAAGCGTCATACTCTAAATTTTTTATATTCCCCTTTTTCACAGAAACAGCCGGTCTAAAATGCTAGACCGGCTGTTTCTATTATGATTCCTGCAATTACTCCTACCATGTAAAGTAATGACGTAATCTGTATATTCTCTTTTATCTTATCGTTTACTCTGAATAATACCAACACACCCACTCCGGCACCTACAAGAAGTCCTGCCATCATAGAACCTGCACTTAATACTCCTTCAAGATACAACTGTGTTATAATTACCGATGAAGCACAGTTTGGTATTAATCCTACGATTCCGGCCACAATAGGACCAAATATAGGCATACCACTTAAGAATCCGGCTAACGCCTCTTCACCGATTGTTTCTATCAAAATATTCAATATAAAGGTAATCAATATAATAAACAAAAAAATCTGAATCGTGTGACGCAGTGCCGACACTGTAATTTTTCCTTCGTTGCAATGGCAATGCTCATGATCGCAGATATAGTCAATTCGCAGATGATCTTCTTTATCTGTTTTTTTTCTTATGAACAAATCTATGATAAAACCCGCCGCCACACCAATCAGTGCCTTAACTGCCAGTATTTTAATAATGACCGGAATTGCTACCTGCTCTGAAATCAAAATCGGCAACATCTCATCAGATGTGGATAAAAAAACAGCGAGCAAAGTTCCCATGGTAATAATTCGTCCTGCATATAAATTTGATGCTGCTGCAGAAAAACCACATTGGGGAACTACACCTAAAAGACCACCAATGAAAGGACCCATCTTTCCGGACTTTTTTATCATATGCTGCGTTTTATCAGCGGCTTTATGTTCAATATATTCCATTATCAAATACGTTACAAAAAGAAAGGGTAACAATTTGATGCTGTCCAATAAAGTATGTTCCACGACATGGAAAATCATAAGTTCCTCCTTTTACGCTTACAATAAGAACTTTCATAGTATAACACGGACAGATAAACTCTTTCAATAAAAAAAAAGAGCCAATATACCGTATATTATAGGCTGATGCAACAAATAAATAACTAGTGAGTTTCTGCCCAGAAAACTGAATGGTTTACAATTCCATTTTAAGACAGAACTGTTAAAAACCTTTCTTTTTTGGAATATTCCATAGATAAAATACCCTGTCACAAATAGAAACAACCACGGAAACAAAGAAAAATAATCCGTAGAGTAAAAACCGGCAGAGGGGAAACCAATATAAGTCGTAACCATATTACGATACCATGTATCCGGAAGACTCATAAGCCGGAACTGCTCAAATCCCAACATTCCGTCATTTACATTTCTTGTAAGTAAGAAGCATCCAAAACTAATAATTGCTCCCATCTCCGGCAAAACTTTTCTAAGCATCTTGTCAAGGGGTATCATAAGGAGCATCGCCGAACCGGTCATGGTGAGTACACCGAATAATACCCTGTTTTGGGGCATAAAAATAAGCGTAACAACGGATACCAGCAGACCTCCTCCAAAAACCATAAGGCCCCTCTTTAACGGTCTTCGTCCCAAGGAAAAGCAAAAGCCGGACAATATAATAAATGTCCAGCAAATACTCTGCTGCCAAATATAAGCACCCATGCCCTTATACCAGCTCCATTTTACACCATAAATATAAACTAAATCCCACGCTCCATGATAAGCTATCATACTAAGAAGGGTAATTCCACGAATGACATCCAAAAGGTTATATCTTTTGCTTTCATCGTATTTCACTGTTGATAGAAATTTCATTCCAAGACCCCTTCTGATGCTTTAGGTAATCCTACTATTTTGACTTATTACTTCTTTGTTTTACACAAATATAGGAGGATAAATCCTTACAGATATTGCAAATCTGTAATCCATAAATTATAAAATCTTCTTCCTCCTGAACACGCACCACTGTGCCTATCAAATCTAAAACATGTCCTAAATCTTCAAAATGAACAGCTAATTGATCTCCTACAGCAAGATTTAATGATTTATCCTTGTCTGTAATTGCAAAACCGGACAAACTGATATCCTTAATCATGACATCCCTTTGTCCCTTCCCGGGCATTTTCATTAAAGCTCTATGGGATACACCTACACGGAAACATTCTCTTCTGTTCTTTTTCTTTCCGTCCATATCAGCACGTAAAACATACTGATTTTGATAAAATAAAATTTTAACATTAGACCATTTTGCAGGTATGTTTTCT
This sequence comes from Lachnospiraceae bacterium, assembly GCA_045586385.1. Taxonomy (GTDB): domain Bacteria; phylum Bacillota; class Clostridia; order Lachnospirales; family Lachnospiraceae; genus Suilimivivens. Next base: position 9,941 of record JAZNAE010000039.1, on the reverse strand, counting down.
TCCGTAATACACTCCATGTCTACTTTAACATTATTGAAATTCAATTTCTGGGTTCCTGCAAAATCAATGGAAATGAGAGCAACATTATCCTGCAGTATTTTGATGATACTGCCTCCCATCTCAAGTGCTTTACCTTCACTACTTATGGCCAATACAATAGGTGTTCCTTCTTTAACGGATGTTAATTTAATACCGCTTGCCACTTTTGTAACCCTCTCATCTTAAATGTTTATATACTCATTCCTCCAAAAAATATAATCCCCTCTTTATACCTTAGCATAAAATTAATATCTTTTCCACTATTTCTCATCATATTTTTTTTCTTGAAGAATCTTTTCTTGAAGAATCTTTTCTTCTGCCCAAGGCTCCGGCACCAATCCTTCCACAATTGATTTGCTGTTGCGGTGTTTAATATAAAAATAACCCATCACGGAAAAAGTAATTGCCCCTATAAAGTTAACAATAAGGTCATACATGGTATCAAACAAACCAATATCCAAATAACCGGCAATATCTATTTTTTCTCCGTTAATTGCCATATTTTGAATATCATTCACCTGTATCGGACGATTACTTTGTAAAGGATCAAACAGTACGGAAGATATGGAATTAACTACAGTATCCTTTTGCATATCCAATCGCCATATGCAATCCATACCAAATTCAAAAAACTCCCACAATACACCGATTGTCATAGAAAAACAAAATGCTACCACTGCTGAAAAAAGAGGTGATAACTCAAATTGCATCTTTTTTTGCCGGTTCATAATATCTACAAGAGAAAATCCCACTGCAGCACATAAAAATCCATTGAGCGTATGCAGTATCGTATCCCAATACGGAAACTTCAGATAAAAGGCACTGATTTCACCCAGTATCTCAGCCGCAAAGATAAATATTAAGATAATAATTTCCAGCGGAGAGGGAAATTCCACTTTAAATGCTGCCTGTATCACACTTGGCATTATCATTAACATTAACGTTAAGATACACAAGAAAACATTTTCATAGTTTTTATTGAATATTTGCATAATCATAACAATAAATACCAGAAAACGCAGTCCTGTGTATACCAAAAATGTATTTCTATTCTCTTTTAGTTCGCGGATAACCGCTCTATGAAAGTTTTTTATCTTTTGTTTCACTTTATTTCTCCAATATCATATTTATATTTATTCTCTTTAAAACAAACTGTATTGTCAATAATATTACTATTACACAGTTATTAAATTTTTATAAATACTCTTTCAGTTCCTTGCACAGTTCTTCTTCTATTGATATTAGCTTCCCGCAAATCTGTTTTGATTTGCTGTCAGCGTTTTCATACTGGTTTAAATATCTGTTTAACGTTTTTACACCCATATTGCAACCATCCGTAATCAAATCTGCCACTGTAGCATCGCTGTTATCTATACTCATTTTCATATTGGTTTTCATCCATGACATCCCCTTTGCAATAGGACTTGGATCTTTTTGTCCTGCTCCGTGGCTGTCAAGCAATTCACAAATTTCATTTTCCAACTTTTCGTGGTGATTTTTACTTTCCTGAAGTAAGTTTTTCATTTTTGAATCACTGACACTTTCCAGTACTTCATCAATAGAAGATACCGCCATCTTAGTCCCGGCATCGCATTCCTTCAAAAGTTTTATTGTATCGGTATACTCCATAATTCCCTCCGTTATTTCTATAAGTTATTATCAATTTTTAACATTCCTTTTCCCTTATTATTTCAAAAAATGGCCTTTTATATTCTAATATCGTTATAGTTCATTTGTCGGAGCCTTACAATTATTCCCTTTGCATACGTAAAAAGTGGTACTGTTATTTTTAAGCGGGTATTCCTCTGTCGGATTTGATAAAATATTAAGAACAGTACTTAATGAAATCCGACAGGCTAAATCTGCCGGTTCCCACCCACTTTTTGCTACAATTGTAATTTTCTCCGGCCATTCATAATAATCAGACAATGCCATAAGAAACATTGCATACCCGGCAGGATATTCTTTTGCCTGCATACTCATAAATTGCAGCTGTTGTTCTGCTAAACTCTCGTATCGCTTTTCCCCCGTAAGAATAGATAATCGTACAAGATTATAAGCCATAACCGAATTTCCGCTGGGAATAGCACCGTCATAGATTTCTTTTGGACGCATAATTAGCTGCTCATTTTCTTCACCATATAAATAAAATCCACTCTGTTTCTCATCATAAAAATCTGAAAGTACTTTTTCACAAAAAATCTTCGCTTTTTGAAAGTAAAATATATCCAATGTGGCTTCATATAAGGCAAGAAGTGCCAAAATTGCATTTGCATAATCATCCAAAAACCCTTTTTGACTATGCTTTCCTTCTCTATAGCTGACATATAATGTATTGTCTTTGCACAGCTTGTTCCCTATAAATTCCTGTGCGTTTTTTGCTGCCTCCAGATAAGTTCTGTCTTTTGTAACACGATATAAATGGCACAGTGCCGTAATCATAAGCCCGTTCCAGGACGTCAGTATTTTATCATCCTTGTGTAATTCATATCTTTTTTGGCGATAGTCATAAACAATCTCTCTCTGCTCCTCTGTCGGCTCTTGCAACGAATTGTCTTTTCCACTATCTTCATTTCTCAATAAATTTGGTATATTTTTCTCTTCAAAATTGCCCTTTTTTGTAATATCAAAATAGCTGTTAAATTTCTCCCCCTCTTTTTTACCTAAAATGTGAATAATCTCTGTCTCCTCAAACAAATAATATTTTCCTTCCACTCCTTCGCTGTCGGCATCCTGTGCACTGAAAAAACCTCCCTCACAAGATGTCATTTCCCGCAAAATATAGTTTCCTGTTTTTTTTGCTATTTCGCGATAAATATCTTTTTTTGTAAGTTGGTATGCCTTACAATATGCAAGTAGCAGCAAAGCATTATCATACAACATTTTTTCAAAATGAGGTACTAAGAAATAACGGTCTGTAGAATATCTGCAAAACCCTCCTCCAATGTGGTCAAATATTCCTCCTCGGTACATTTGCAATAAAGTTTTCTCTACCATTTCTAAGGCTTTCTCACTGCCGGATTTTTCAAAATACTGCATTAAAAATAACAGATTATGCGGTGCGGGAAACTTTGGTGCATTTCCGAACCCACCGTACTTCGCATCAAACGTCCGTTCATAAATTCTAAAAGCAAAATGTAATAGTTCTATATCCGTACGACTTTGCGTCTCATCGTTTTTTGATGCATTTGATGTAATTGTTTCCGACTTCTCCATAAGCTGTCTATCAAGAAAAGATATGATTTCATCTGCTGAATTTATCAACTCTTCCCTATCAGTTTCCCACGCATTATAAATTAACTCAAGGAGTTCTGTCAGTCCTATATGCCCTTTATGAGTTGTCCTTGGAAAATATGTTCCTGCAAAAAAAGGCTTCTGATCAGCTGTCATAAAAATTGTAGTCGGCCACCCGCCGCTTCCTGTAAACGCCTGACAAACCGACATATAAATACTGTCTATGTCGGGTCTTTCTTCTTTATCAACCTTTATCGCTATGAAATTTTTATTTAAGATTTCCGCTACCTGTTCATCCTCAAAACTTTCATGTGCCATTACATGACACCAATGGCAGGTACTGTAACCAATACTCAAAAATATCGGCTTATCTTCTGTTTTTGCTCTTTCAAATGCTTCTTTACACCAAGGATACCAATTTACCGGATTATCTGCATGCTGTAATAAATAAGGACTTGTCTGATTCTTTAAATGATTTTCCATACTATCTTATATTCCGTCCTTTCATCGACACTTATTATATAGAAAGACCTGTTAAACTCTTGCTTAGTATGTCTTTTTTTAGGCACAAAAATACAGGCTGCATCATTATAATAATGATACAGCCCTTTCATTTATCATATTTACTTTTTTATTAACCGATAACTTTCTTCACAGCCTCAATTACTCTGTCCGGTTGGAAAGGTTTTACAATAAAGTCCTTTGCTCCCGCCTGAATCGATTCAATAACCATGGCCTGCTGCCCCATAGCGGAACACATAATGACGGTTGCACTACTGTCTTCTGCACGAATATTCTTCAATGCTTGAATACCGTCGACCTCCGGCATTGTAATATCCATCAAAACAAGATCCGGGCTAAGTTCTTTATATTTTGCGGCAGCTACTAACCCGTTTTCTGCTTCTCCGACTACATTATAACCATTCTTGGTAAGAATGTCTTTAATCATCATTCTCATAAAAGCTGCGTCATCAACAATCAAAATATTTTTTGCCATAGCACATCTCCTGTCATGTTTATTAACGCTATCACGTCGGCATTTTTCTCAAATACCTTTGCATTCATATATTAAATTTAGCACATTTTTTGTTAAAAATCAACAATTTTCTACGCAATTCTGATTTCCTTTATATAATTTCGCACAAATTTATTTCCGGGTTACTCATTAGTTGAAATACATTTTTTCAAAGTTCTCCACATCCATCGGCCGCATAAGTAAATATCCTTGGAATACATCACAATTGTATGACTTCAAAAATTCAAGCTGCTCCTGCGTTTCCACGCCTTCAACTATTACCTGCATATCCAGTTTCTTTACCAAATCAACCATCATTTGCAATATGGTTTTACTTCTTTCTTCATCCTTGCATTTACGCAAGAATTTCATATCCAATTTCACAACATCGACAACAATATCCTTAAGCATATTAAGGGAGGAATATCCGCTTCCGAAATCGTCAATCTCCACTATAAACCCGTTTTCCCTGAGTTTTTCAATCACTTTAATGGTATTATCCACACTTGTCATAAGTGCCGTCTCTGTGATTTCCAGCCTTAATTTTTCCGGATTAATTCCATATTTGTTCACTAAGCCTGTAAGTACTTCACACACATCAATGATATCAAAATCTTTTGCGGAAATATTCACTGCAAGAAATAAATCTCTTTTTCCTTCCTGCTGCCATTTTTGTAACTGCTGGCAGGCAAGTTCCCAAACATATTGGTCTAAACTGACAATGAGTCCATTGTTTTCCAATACACCTACAAACTCTCCGGCAGATAAAATTCCTTTTTCCGGATGTGCCCATCTGACCAAAGCCTCTGCACCGACCAATTTTTCATTTGCATCGTACAAACCTTGCAAATAAATAATCATTTCCCTATCTTTAATTGCCCTGTGCATCTCACCGAACATCATCTGCTCTTTTAACATTTGTTCACGAATCGTGTCGCTGTAATAAGCAACCTGTTTGAAAGCATCTTCCTTAATGGTATTCAGTGCCATCTTTGCTCTGTCGCACATAATGGTAATCGGCACGGACCGGTCTTCTATCTCGTAAACACCTACATCAATATGTACCTTATAGGACTTGCAGGCATCTACACAAAACTCGGTTTTTATTAATAAGTCAATAATTGCACCGGCATTCTCCTTTGATACCAATGTGGCAAACTGGTCCCCGTCCAATCTTGCATAAACGGCACCGGGCGTATTACTTTCTTTTAATGCATTACCGATTTTCTGTATCAGTTTATCTCCTTCCGAAATACCGTATAAATCATTCACCAATTTCAAATGTTTGATATCAGAATAGACAATCTGATAACTTGTTTCGCTATCGGATTCCAAAGTTTCCTGTGCTTTATAAGAAAAACCTTTTTTACTGTATAAACCTGTTAAACTGTCGAATATTTCCATAGTAAATGCCACCTTTTGCAGTTAACAAAAAAGCATACTCTTATTATAAAGGTATGCTTTTAAGTACTTTTGTCCTATATATTAAATTTACCATAAATAACATGGCTTTGCAATAAAATATTGACGAAATTTTCGAGAATTTTCGCAGATTTATACAAGTGCTTTTTGGGAATCACATGCTTTTGCAAACGGTCCGGGTATCGCATCAATTCCTCTGTGTGTTCCGAAATAATCTACGTCAAACTGAATTGCCGTACCATCCGGATTTTCAAATTTCTGCTCCGGCTCAAATGCTTTGCCAAGCACTTCTGTATGAATCATTCTGCTTGTAAAGTCACCTAAGAAATCATAAACGTTTGTATCCAAATAATAGCTTCCGTCTTTTTCCATAAGCTCTACTTTTATATCACTTCTGTCATTTGCAATCACAAGTCCGTTTACTTCATTCTTGCAAGCTTTTGCGCCACCAAGATATACATTACCCTCTGTCCATACCGGAAGATGACCGAAATGAGCGGGCTCCAATCCTTTCATATTGGCAGGCTTTGTAAAATCAAACTGGGATATCCATTCGTCGTAGGTTGGATATTCATCAAACATCCAGGTTCCCACCAGCCTGTTTTCACTGTCAAATCCATCATCGGAATCATGCATCATCATAATATCCTCTGAAGGCCATTTCTGTACGAAAATATTATTATAGAATCTGTCGTCCCCGTGAAGGAATGTCATAAAGCCCATTACTTCTGTTCTATGCGGAATATGATAAGGGGTATAACGGGTTCCCGTGCCACTGCCAACGTCCGTAAGCGCACCGCAGATCAGATTATGTACCATCGCTACACCCTGTGTTGCAAAGCGGAGACTTGCATCGGAAAGCATAATATTATGGTCAATGAGTGTAGGTCCATGACTTACTTCCACAAAAATATCTTGGCACATCATACTTCCCTTAAGCTTCTTTGCAAAAGCAGGGGCCTGATTATCATGGAGTAAATTCTGTGTAAGACGGGTTCCCTGTGCCTCCCAGTCACACCAGATGCCCATGGTACAATGGTGAATATGATTACGTCTCATAATCACGTCAATCGCTGCATGCATCTTAATACCGGCAATTTCTGCACCGCCCTGCTCCATCATATTGTTAATATGGTGGATGTGATTATCCTCAATAATACTGAATACACCACCCATACGTCCAATAATACCACCCTGCTCGCAGTGGTGAATATTATTACGGCGGATGATGTGTCCTCCGATATTCTCCTTCAGCCATCCGTGATATTGTCCTTTGCACACGGCGTCCCTTTCCATCTGAGTAGGGCTCTTAACGTATTTATAGGTAAAGTAATGGTCGTTATCCGGATCTAAATATTTTCCCACAGAGATACCGGCGCATTTGCTGCCCCAAATCTCACAATCTTCAATAATCCATCCCTTACTCCAATGGGGGCCTATCATGCCATCCTGAAATGCTGCCGGCGGTGCCCATGTGGTTGCCGCTTTATTAATATGAAAACCACTGACGGTAATATAGTTTACTCCTGTTTTGGAGGGCATAAAGCATTCGCGTCTTACATTAATTTCCACATTTTCTTCGTTGGGATTTTTCCCTTGGAAATTAGCATAGATAATTGTCTCATCTTTTTCTTTATCCTGCTCGGTGTACCATTTGTAAACAGATTCTTCCGGTACCCAGCTACATTCATAGATTTCTCCTTTGATACATGCTTCAAGAGACTGTGCTTCATACATAGCCTTGTCATTTAAATACACGCAACCGGTATGCTTATCTGCGGTAGCAAAATACCAGTCTCCATATACAAACGTAGTATAGGGATTGTATCCACCGAAAAGACTGTTTGCAATACGGCATACCCAAACATTTGCTTCATAAAATTCCCAATTCTTCACCTGCTCAGCTCCGGTAATTACTGCCCCGAGAGGCTCTGTACTCTTATAGGTAATTCTTGCATCCTCAAGGCCTGCATGAACCGGATCTACATACTCCCGGTAAATTCCCGGTGCCACTAACACCTCATCTCCCGGCTGTGCCACTTTCGCTGCTTCATTGATACGACGAAACGGTCTTTCTGCTGTACCGTTTCCGTCAAACCCCGCATTTACATTAACATAGATTTTCATTGTAACCCTCCTTAAACATAATAAACGTAGTTTTCTTTTCTCGGTGAAGGTGCCTTAGCCGGCTCTGCTGCATAACCGAGGGCACAGTGTCCGATACCTTCATAGTTTCCTTCAATACCAAGGTCGCTCAGAATCTTCTTTCCAAATTCTGACTCAAATTCTTCCTTAGCTCTATGAATCCAAATACTGGCAACTTCAAGGCTTTCTGCTGCATTCATAAGATTACCGAGTACAAGGGATCCATCATATTGATAGGTCGGAACGGCTTTATCTGCTAATACAATTAAAATAACCGGAGCACCGTAGAAGGGATCAAATCCTTCCCCCCAACCACCAATCTTACGGTTCTCCTCTGCAATTTTATCTCGCAGTTCTTTGTTCGTTACCGCAATAATAATCGGAGCCTGCTTACCCATCCCTGTAGCGGCATAAGTTCCTGCCTTAATGATTGCTTGAAGTTTTTCATCTGCACATTCTAATCAACCGTTCCTGCCTGACATGTCCCGTCAAAAATCTGACATGCACCACCGGTAGTAAAATGAGCACTGGCTATACATTTATAAATTGTTCCTTCTGCATAATCTCCTACTTTTGTAACAGGATATAAGAAGTGAAAACCACAACCATGAGCATTTGCGAAGTCTGAAACGGCATCCCATATCATACTATCACCATTTGCATTTTCTTGTAAAATATCGGGTGTAGGAGTAGGCGATCCCCATCTTATATCTCCTATATTGGTATATGGTGTATAGATAACAAACATAGGACATCCTTCTGCCGATGTTTCCCTCGTCCAAGTATGCAATGTATATGGACAAGGCGGTAATGAAGCATTATTTGTGCTTCCGACATTAGCTGCCTGTACTACTTCTACCTTATCTTCACTTAAATAACTATCAGATACATAGGCTACACCACCATCATACTCTATGCGATACCAGCCTGTCTCTGCCTGTCCTGTTACTTTTACTTCATCATTAGCAGAAAGGCTACCTACCTTATTTCCGTCTGTTGAAGGAATGTCACGGACATTTACGGTCTGCTGTGCGTACATTGTCGCTTCCATATCCGTATAAGTATATTCCAATTTGCTGCCTTCCACTGTTCTGGTATCAGTTAATTCACAACCGTTGCAGGTCGCTGTTTCTGTCCCGTCTGCTAAATATGTAGCATCTCCATTTGATGCATAGTTTTCAAAAATATGTCCCGTGGCAGTTATTTCTTCTGTGTATGTATCGCCACATTCACACGTAAAGGTTTTCAGCCCAACACCTTCACAAGACGCCGCTGTTGTAATTTCCTCTGTATAATTGTGTGTATGTTCCGGTTCTTCTGTTTCTTTTGGTGTTACTTCCGGTATTGCTTCTGTCTGTTCTGCTGCCGGTGCACTCTCTGCCGCCTGTATGTCTGTATTTTCTGTTTGTCCACACCCTACCAACAGGGAAACGGTAAGTCCAACTACTACAATTATTGCAGATATTCTTCTTTTCATAGTCTTCTCCTTCTATTTTCGAATAATCACCGTTATACTGCTATGTATGCTCCTGCCTGTACTTTCCACATCTGCGCATACTTACCGTTTTTACTAAGAAGTTCTTCATGACTTCCTTGCTCTACAATGCAGCCGTCTTCCAACATAATAATACGGTCTGCAATTCGCGTTGTGGACAATCTGTGCGAAATAAAAATAACTGTTTTATCCTTTGTTGCCGAAAGCATCGCATGGTTCAATTGGTATTCTGCAATCGGATCCAGTGCACTGGATGGTTCGTCCAGTATCATAAGACCTGCATTTTTATAGAATACACGTGCGATGGCAAGTTTCTGGCTCTCACCTCCGGATAAGTTAATACCTTCTTTTGAAAATTCTGTAGTAAGTTCCGTATTAAGTCCGTCCGGCATACGGTTAATTCTCTTCAGAAGTCCACTATCGATAAGCGCCTGTGTAATACGTTCTTCATCACAATCATCGTCTACATTAAGCATAACATTTTCTTTCACATTACCCGCAAATATCTGGAAATCCTGAAATACGGTTCCAATCGTATCACGATACTTTGCAACGTCATATTTACGGATATCTGTTCCGTCTGCCAAAATC
>JAZNAE010000038.1:0-7644 GCA_045586385.1 Lachnospiraceae bacterium | reverse complement strand
TTAATGAGTAATGGGAGCGTAGGTATGGAGAATATAGTAAGTGATGTAAAGGTTTATTTTGTGACCATACCGGCACATAAATTTTTACATATCAGAAATTATGAAAGTATTGGTTATTGGGACTTCTGGCAGAAGCAAAGTTTGATTCCGGGACAGGATTGCGAGACCATTTGCGGATTGTTACATAGTATACCAGGTAAGCTGGATGATATGGGAGGCGATGAGCCGGATAGCGGAAGTGGTCAGGTGATGGCGTATATCAATGAGCCATCAGGAAGAATTTGCAGTTGGGGAATTCCTTTGGCGGAGGCCTATGGGGTGAGACTGCCTATTGATTATGTAGGTGATGTGCCCGAGCAGATGCAGCTTATGGATGTAGAGGAAGGGACTTATATAGTGTTTGAACATGGTCCCTTTGATTTTGCCACACAGAACCAGATGGTCGAGCAAAAAATTGAAGAAGCTATGAAGAGTTTTGATTATGCTTCCTCCGGGTATGAATTGGATACCACGCAGGGCAGAGTGTTCTATTTTTATCATGATTGTAAGCGGTTCTGGAAGTATGTGAGACCCGTTAAGAAATGTGAAAACCGAAAATGATTTTTAGGCAATAGGCGAAAAATGATTGACATTCATTTTGGTCAGTGCTAATATTTCTCTAAATGAAAGGCACACTATCCGGTGTGAAGGGTGATGAAATGATAAGATAGTCTGATTTGGTAAACGAAACATTTAGTATGAGCCTGTAATAGGTTTTATTTGTGTTACCGAAATTAGACTATAGTTCATGGATTGCCTTTTAATATATTAATAAAGGTTTATTTGTGTATGGTCTGTTTTCGTAAGAAAGCAGACCATTTTTAGTTTAAGATACTTGGATTGTTACAGAGAGAATATTAGTTACAGGTTTCGGTTGTATTAAGAAAATGGAGGAAATGAATATGAGAAAAATAAGAACAAAACAATTTCAGATTTTGACAGATATTAATCTGGTATGGGATTTTATGGTAGAAGTTTATAATTTGGCTACAGAAAAAGGGATGGGAAGTATCGAACCACCGTTTTTTGAGTACGCCTTGACTTCTTCCTGGATGAATAAGGATTATTTGCATTTGTGTCGTTTTTGGCTGGAAGAAGACATTGTGGTAGGATTTGTTTTTTATGAAAATTTGGGCAATATATATTTTGTTTTACGCCCGGGATACGAAGAACTGGCTGAGGAAATGATTGTATATGCAGATGGGGCATTTCCGGAATATAACGGTGAGAAACAATTGATGTTTTCTAAAGGTCAAAACGCACTTATGGAAGCAGCCGGGAAGTATGGTTTCCAACAAGCTTACAAAGAGAAGACATATGTATTAGATATGAAAAGTGCAACATTGGATTATAAATTGCCGGAAGGTTTTCATTTTGTAAACCCGTCGGAACTGGACCCGGTGAAGCTTTCCAGATGTACCTGGAAAGGCTTTAATGAGTGGGAGTTAGGGCCTTTCGAAAATTGGGAGGATACAAATGATAAAAGAGATTGGAATCCCCATAAATCATACACCGGTGTGCTCAATAATGTAATGGCACCGCCGCCGCACTCTACTCAGGAGTACAATATTATAATTGCGAACGAAGAGGGCGAATATGTGTGCTTTTGTGGTATGTGGTGGGTGCCGGAAAACAGACTTGCTTACATGGAGCCCTTGTGTACCATACCGGAGTACCGGCATCGGGGATTAGCTTCGGCAGCACTTACAGAGCATTACAAGAGATTTAAGCAAATGGATGGTAAGGTTCTGACCGGTGGAGGGAATGATTTTTATAAGAAAATCGGTTATGATGTAGAAGAGTATTCTTGGGTGTATAAGAAGATTCGCAACTGAAATCAAGCAAACTTACGTAAACTGTGCGATACTAATTCCAGAGCAAAGGAAAGGTGGCAGTCAAATGGACGAATGGCAGAAGCAGATACAGGTTTTGATACAGGAAATTGATAATTGTATTAAGAGAAAAGAGGATGAGACTTTAACGCTTTCGGCCCTTGCGAAGAAGCTTGGTTTTTCTGAGTTTTATGTATCGAGAAAGTTTCGGGAAGTGTCCGGGATGAGCCTTCGAGAGTATATGAGGCAGAGAAGTCTGGCGCTGGCTTTGAAGGAAGTCAGGGATACGGACAGAGGTTTGCTGACCATTGCGTTGGATTATGGATTTTCTTCTCATGAAGCATTTTCCAGAGCCTTTAAGAAGGCATATGGAGTATCCCCGGGAGTATACAGAAGGAATCCGGTGTCGGTCGTGCTTCGTACTGTGCTAAAACCTTTTGATTGCTACTTAATGGCTAATGGAGGTGTAAGTATGGAAAATACAACAAGTGATGTAAAGGTTTATTTTGTGACCATACCGACTCACAAATTTCTGCATATCAGAAATTACGAAAGTATTGGATATTGGGACTTCTGGCAGAAGCAAAGTATGATTCCGGGACAGGATTGCGAGACGATTTGTGGATTATTGAACAGTATACCGGGTAAGCTGGATGATATGGGAGGTGATGAGCCGGATAGTGGTAGCGGTCAGGTGATGGCCTATATCAATGAGCCGCCCGGAAGGATTTGCAACTGGGGGATTCCTTTGGCGGAAGCCTATGGCGTGAGACTGCCTGCCGATTATATCGGAGATGTGCCCGAGCAGATGCAGCTTATGGATGTGGAGGAAGGTACCTATATTGTGTTTGAGCATGGTCCCTTTAATTTCGAGACACAAAACCAGATGGTGGAACAAAAGATTGAAGATGCTATGAAGAATTTTGATTATGCCTCCTCAGGGTATGAATTGGATACCACGCAGGGCAGAGTGTTCTATTTTTATCATGATAGTAAGCGGTTCTGGAAGTATGTGAGACCGGTGAAGAAATTACGGTAAGGCAAAACAATCCCCTTCAGTTTCGGCTGAAGGGGATAAGTATTTCCGGAACTATTTAATACTGCAATAAAGGATCAATCTCCACCTCAAAAGGCAGTAAATCCAAAATATCACTGTGCATATCCACACCCGGATACACTTCAATCAGGCGAAGCCCTTTTTCACCCAACTCAAATACACAACGTTCGGTCACATAGAGTACCTTCTGACCGTTGGCGCGGGCTCGCTTGGCGGAAAAACTGATGCCGGCAACCTTATCTACAAATTTGGGTAAAGAACCATCGTTTTTGATGGTAATTTTGCCGTCGTTTTCATCTACATCCAATCCTTTGGTATTAAAGGTGAGGCAGAAGACCACTGTGCCTGTTTTGGCTGTAATATTGGCGAAACCACCGATACCTGCATAGGTTCCGGGACTACGGTGTGCATTTACATTACCATGCTTGTCTACTTCGATGCCGCCCATAAAGCAGATGTCCAAACCGCCATTATTGTATAAGTCGAATTGGTTGGCCATATCATACACGGCGTCCGCACCGATAACAGCACCAAATACCTTGCCGGATGCAGGGAAACCACCTACTCCGCCGGATTCCACGGTTAAGGTTACCTTGTCTAAGATACCGCTTTCACGGGCATATTTGGTGACGGTTTCAGGGATACCTACGCCAATATTGACGATATCATCTTCCTTTAACTCCATAGCGGCACGCTTGCCTATAATATTGCCGGGGATGTTTACTACACTCTTGGTAGAGGTACGGCTTTCCAGCATTTCGCTCCAGTCCGTCCACTGGGAATAGGGAATCTCGAAGCTTCCGGTAAGTGATTCAAAAGCAGCATGTCGGGGCTGAGGCTTCACCATAACGATAGCATCTACCAGACAGCCGGGAATAATGGTGTTACGGGGTCTGGAGGATCCAGTCACATAACGGTCCACCTGTACAATGACCTTACCACCATTGGCTTTTGTGGCCTGAGCGATGGAAAGAGCATCACCGGACATATACATATCATCAAAGGTAATATTGCCTTTATAGTCAGAAACGGTTCCTTTTAATAGAGCGATATCAAATTTGGGGAGCTTGTAATATAAAAACTCTTCTCCATCCACATCCACTCGTTTTACGAAAGAATCATCATGGGAAATATTATTAATACCGGGACCGTCTACTAAGGGATCCACGAAAATATCCAATCCCACCTTGGAAAGTGCACCGGGGATACCGCCGGCCTGTGCACGAATGGCATGGGAAATACAGCCTAATGGAAGATTGTAGGCTTCAAAACGGTCTTCCAATACCAGCTTCTTGGTACTGAACATGGCACCGAAATGACCGCAGATGATTTTGTCTACGGCACCTTCTTTTATGTACATTTCCGCATTGCTTGCATCGTCCCACACGCCGAAACCGGCACTGGAAACCATGGTCAGATGCTTGGGGGAACCGGTTGCTTTATATTTTTTGTAAATGGCTTCGTGTAATGCTACCGGATTCTCTATTCCTAAGAAGGAATTCAGGCAGATGACATCTCCATCATTGATTAAATTGATTGCTTCGTCAGAAGTCATGATTTGAACCATCGTATTGGCCTCTTTTCTTTCAAGTATCAATGGGTATATCATACCATTGAAACGGGGGGATTGGCAATAGAAAAAATGCCCGGTTCGAAAACCGGGCATCTTCAATGTTAATCCGTTCCGATGAATATATGCCGTCTGAATCAGTGGTGAAAGAGAGAGGATTAGTCATCTCATCCAAGGAGGTATTGATTCCGGAAAGGTCTGAGCAGCATCAGAGACTCTGTAAACCGTTAACCACATAGTGTTGTGGGAAAGAGGCCTTGGGAGAGAGACGCTGAATATACTGCGTTTTGCATCGGAAGGTGTGTATATTGCATGGCCTAAAAATATTATAGTAAAGAAATATTCAGGAAACAAGGTTAAGCGGACAACATACTGAATTAGACAGATATGAGGTTATATAGAGGTGTAAGTGGTATGTATATTCGACTAAGATGCCACATGCGTAGAAAAAAATAGAGATGGCAACTTGGGAATAAAAAACGGCAACTTGGAGTTGACAAAAGAGTGGCTGTGGGATATGGTATATATAGTATATAAATTTACTTCTGCAAAGGATGAGGTGCCATATGAGAAGGAAGAAAATATGTATTATTTGCGGTGAAATAAAAGGTGACTATAACGATGACTATATCAAGGGAGTGGAGAAGTATGCCAATGAACTGGAATACCAAACCACGACCTTTTCCATGCTTTCACAAGGGATGGTGGATACCAATAAAGAGGAGTGTATTTACTCCTATATCAATTTTGATGAATATGATGGTGTTATTTTTAATGAGCATTCCTTTTCCGCACATAAACATCTGGCACGTAGTGTAGAGGGACTGATTAAGAAGCGTTGTAAGGTGCCGGTGGTAACATTGGGAGTTTCTTCTATAACGGAGGATAGCTTTGTACTGGATAGCATGAGAGATTTTGAGGTAATCACGGAGCATCTGATAGTGGTACATGGTTGCAGACGAATCTATTTTCTGGGAGGCAATAAGTCTGACAGAGGCCGTCGTATTCAGGGGTTTAAGAATGCAGTTATCTCCCATGGGCTGTGTGAAGAAGAGTGCATAAGTCTGTATGGTGGATATTGGACAGATTGTGCGGAGAAGCTGGCAAGAGACATAGCCGGCGGGGATGTGGAAATTCCGGAAGCGGTTGTCTGTATTACGGATATTGTAGCGTTTGCGTTGATAAAGGCATTGTTCCAACAGGGAATCCGTGTACCGGAGGATATTCGGGTTTGCGGATATAATGCACATCCATGCGCCTTCAATAGTTTGATATCCGTGACCACATTTCCTGCCAGCGCTAAGGAGTGTGGCGCAAAGGCTATGAATCGTCTACATGAGCTGATTACAGGGAAGAAAGAGACTATGAAAATGCGCCCCCCATTCTCCCTTATTACAGGTAAAAGTTGTGGATGCGGTGCTCAAAGTCCGGCGAATTTGAAGTTTCGTCTGTTGGAAGCAGAGAAGGAAGAGCAGCATGAAATGTATTTTCGCAATGGAAAACTGGAAGAGGCAATCATGGATGCCAAAACCGTGGAACAGATGCGGGATATTGTGCGTGACAGGGAATACCTGATACCCAACAGAAATCTGTTGTCCGTAAATCTGTTGAATTCCAATGGGGAAATCTGGTGTCAGTATATGTCCGGAAATATCGTCACAGGAGGAGCAGAAAAAGTAAAACAAGGGAAACTATTTCCGGAGAATAATATGCCACCGGATACCATAAATAATTATCATGTAGTACCGTTAGTTTATAATGGCGTGAATTACGGATATGTGATAGTAGGATATACGGAGCCATTAGTGTATAATAAACATTTAAGGAACTTTTGTCATTGTTTGTCCTTATGGTGTAAGGTAATGGGGCTTGGTTGGACTGAAGTAAGCTCTGTTGAGGATTCTGTGCCGGCTCTATCAAATCAGGAAGAAGTGCTGATAAAGAATACTGCCGCAAAGCAGGCGGATGTGGTTTTCGGCAAGAAAAATAATCTGATACATAAGTTAAAGCTGGACAATATTTTATATTTTGAAGCCCTGGACAAAAAGGTTTATGCCATTACGAAAAACGAAAAGTATGAGGTGAATCTTAAATTATTTGAGATAGAAGAAATCTGTGCGGATAAACGGTTTATGCGAATTTCCAAATCAGTAGTACTGAATCTGGACAGAATCGGCAGTGTAAAGATGGAGGAGGATAGAAGCTGTAAGGTATTCCTGGCTCCACAGCTGTCCGTCAGAGTGTCACGGGCATATATTAAAGCCTTTAGATTACAGATTGGTATGTAATAAATAGTGAAGAAGAGACTCCTTGTACAACTCTCTATGAAATATAAATGCCCGGTTTTGAGCCGGGCATTTGTTGTGTGTCAAAATAATATTTGTTTATTAGGGGACTGATTAATCGATTGCTTCACTAACATAGTAGTCACAATTCATATTGCCGGTTGTGAACATAATGTATTTTCCGTCTGCGGATAACCAACTGTCTATCTTAGTATACTTCTTGTTTTTGGCAAATCTGTAAATCACAGGCTGTACGTCCGAACCGCAAGGATTGGGGATGGATACGGTATAAGAAGCATAACGGGGAGCTACATTTGTACTGAAGGAATAGCCCTTAAAATTCTTAAATAAACCGCAAGCCAAATCGTCACAACGGGTAGATTTATTAATGGTAAACTTATAGGATGCCGGTACGGTAACATCTATGGTTATGTTATTAGTAGCATTGTAGTATATTTTTTTACCAACAAAAATACTTATATGTCTTACACTGTTTTTGTAGGATATGGTGAGTCTCTGGGAACCGAGTTTCGTTTTGTCATAGCCGGTGATGATCACCTTTTCGTCGTTGGAAACATCTTTTCCGCCATAAGTGATTTTAAGTGCTAAATCATCACCCTGTACATAAGAAGTTTTGCCACCTACAGTTAATTTGGCACTATCACGTTCAACGGTTGTATCTAAAGCGTATTTGCCGTAATATTGTCCATATTTGTCATAAGTAGTATAACGGATGCTGTCTTCATAAATGGTGATGGCAAGGGCAGTACCTTCACGTGTGGTTTCGTTGGAACAATTTGTGGAGGTGGGTTCCATATATCCGGCGCAAATATGCGTAAAGTTCATATTTTCATATGACTG
>JAZNAE010000037.1:0-2220 GCA_045586385.1 Lachnospiraceae bacterium | reverse complement strand
ACGCTCTCGCTCCCCAAAGTTCCCGTGTTGTCCGTTTTAATGCGCTGTTTTACTCTTCTTTCTATCTTGAAACAGATAACTCCCACAATAAAGATAAGCATAATAATTGTTACAACAAAAAATCCGAGTGTAGTGACATTTCCCCATGCCAAATTCACCCACAACGAGCCCAATAAAGATACGGTAATAAGCATCGGAATCGTGGATTTCTTTCTAAAAAACGTAGCTATGTACATGAATTTCTTCAAATCTTCTTTTTCCATTTTAGTTGTAATGGTGAATTTGAGTGATTCCATAATATCCTCCGAGAATTATGTTTATGCCTCATTATATCTCTTCACGCCCCAAAAAGAAACCAGGTTATATAAAAAGACAGAAGGCGCCGTCTAACCAGCGCCTTCTTAATTAACAAAATTATTCTCTTTCTAAAAACTCCTAATACTTCCTCTTAAGCACCATATAACTTACCCAGTAAAGTCCAACCAGAAAAGCCATGCTGCAAGATGCCATCGTACTCAGTTCGTCCTG
This sequence comes from Lachnospiraceae bacterium, assembly GCA_045586385.1. Classification (GTDB taxonomy): domain Bacteria; phylum Bacillota; class Clostridia; order Lachnospirales; family Lachnospiraceae; genus Suilimivivens. The sequence continues at coordinate 1,692 of JAZNAE010000037.1, read as the reverse complement.
TCCGCAAATATTTAAAATAATGCTTCCCACTGCAGCAATCATGACATACAAATATCCGGCCCATGCCCATGCCTTGTTAGCGATATATTTGTATCTCTCGTCATCTAATGCAATATCCACCTGCTCACGATACTCTTCATTATTGCGGTAACGCAACTGTCTGATTACCTGAAGCAAACCAACAATAAATAAACCACTTCCCATACCGTTCCAAAATTCATCCACAACACCTGCAAAGGAAAGTCCAATTAAAACTGCCCCTAATACACACCAAAATCCGCTTAACCAAATCTTCTTACTATATTTCATAACATTCCCCTCCTACTTTAAATCTTCCTCTTCAAAAATAAAAACTTCTTCAATTGTCATCTCAAAATATCTGGCAATCTTATACGCCAGAAAAATCGACGGGTTATATCGTCCCGTTTCCAGGGAGCTGATCGTCTGTCTGGAAACACCCATGCTTTTTGCAAAATCCTCCTGACGGATTCCGCGTTCCTTTCTGATTGCTTCTATCCTATTTTTCATGTTCTTACTCCTTATTCAATTGTATGCGCGCTTTTGTAAAGTTCACTTTACATTCATAATATAACACCCCTTCTTTCCTATGTCAAGCGTACTTTACATTTTTTTGTAAAAATTTTTTTGCACCCTAATTAACGCAAAAATATCAGCCTCCCACTACTGTGAAAAGCTGATATTATAAATTCATTAATTCTCTATTTCCTTCATTGCCTTCTTAAACTGGAAAACAAACAATATCGCAGTAAATGTTACCGCCAAAACATCCGCCACCGGTTCTGCCAAATAAACGCCCATTACTTTATTAGATACCAGATTCGGTAAAATATAAATCAACGGAATCAACAACACAATCTTTCTCACCACCGCAACAACAATCGAATTCACGGCTTTACCAAGGGATGTAAATGCCATCTGACAAGCAATCTGAATACCAAAAAGCAGAATGCCACCCATATAAATGCGAAGTGCCGGTGCCGCAAATTCACGCAATACCGGATCCGGTGTGAAAATACTTACAAACAATCCCGGAACCAATTCAATAACTGCCCACAATACCATAGAGTAGGTCAGACAAGTTCTGAGCAAAATGCCAAATGCTTTTTTCACACGCGCCGCATTTTTTGCTCCGTAATTGTAACTTAAAATCGGCTGCGCACCCTGTGCCACTCCCTGCATCGGAAGCATCGCAAACTGCATGACACTGGTCAAAATCGTCATCGCACCGACTGCAATATCCCCACCGTATTTTAACAGTGAAGAATTAAAACAAACCGAAATCACACTTTCCGTTGACTGCATAATAAATGTCGCCATTCCCAGTGCAATACAAGGCAGAATAATCTTGGCATCAATCCGCATATTGGACAGTTTTATATGAAGGAAAGTCTTCTTTCCGCATAAAAACGATACAACCCACACGCAGGAAATTGCCTGCGAAAGAATCGTTGCAAGCGCCGCGCCTCTGACTCCCATATTCAAACCAAATATAAAAATCGGGTCCAGAATGATATTGCAAACCGCACCAATCATAACCGACACCATGGAAATGTTCGTAAAGCCCTGCGCCGTAATAAAAGAGTTCATACCAAGCGTCAACTGTACAAAAACAGTTCCCAAAGCATATATATTCATGTAAGCGGTTGCATAAGCAATTGTATTTTCACTGGC
>JAZNAE010000036.1:0-71798 GCA_045586385.1 Lachnospiraceae bacterium | reverse complement strand
TTATTTTATTTCCGAAAAGTCCGCAAAGCCCCGATTTTACAATAAAAAAAGGAACCGAACATCTTCGATTCCCAAGAGCACGAGACGGGATTATTCCCTGGCTACGCTTATTTATTCCGTAACCATTGTAGCTATCTTTTGTTAGCTTCGCAAATAATTCCATGGACTGACATAATTTCCGTTTAAGCGGACACTGAAATGGAGGTGATTACCGGTGGAACGTCCTGTGGTTCCCACAGCCGCTATCTTATCACCTTTATTCACCTCTGCGCCGCTTTTTACATATAGCGCAGATGCATGCATGTAAATGGTGTACAATCCATCCCCGTGATCAATCATAATGTAATTGCCCATAGTGGCACTGTAAGCCGCTGCCACAACTTTACCATCATAAGCTGCCAAGATAGGACTTCCACCGGGAGCAGCCATATCCAATCCATTATGGAACTGCGGCGTTCCCAATATAGGATGAATACGGTTTCCATACTCATCGGATATCCTGGTATAAGAAGGTGCCGGCCATGTAAATACACCACCGTCATATTTTCTTCCCTGCGCAGCCGCAAGCTTCTTTCTCTCTTCGGCAATCGCTTTTTCAAGGGCCTCAATAGTTTCATTCTGTTCGGCAATGTAAGCTTCATATTCCGCAATTGCCGCCTCTTTATTTTTGATATCGCCGGATACCGCGTTGATTTCCTGCTCTTTTGCAGCAATCAGTTCATTCATGGCTGTTTCTTCCGCTTCCACAGAACTTTTTGCTTCCTCCAGAACATCTTTTTCTGCTTCCAGTCCTTCCTTACATAGTGTAACATACTCTGTCTGGGCAGCATATTCGTTTAATTTTTCTCTGTCATAGGCAGAAAGCATTTCGATATATTCTGCTTTATTAAGCATATCTCCAAAACTTTCTGATGCAAAAAGAAGTTCCAGATAAAATGTATCACCTTTCTCATACATAAACTTAATTCTGGATTTCATTGCCTCATACTGGGCTTCCTGTACAGCAACCGCTTCTTCCAGTTCTACTTCCTTATCAGCAATTTCCGTTTCTTTGTCAGAAATCAGCGTCTTAAGCTCGGCTATTTTACTTTGAATGGTTGCAAGGCTGGCATCCAACTCTGTAATGTACGCAGAAAGATTTGCCTTTGATTCTTCTAACTGTTTCTTTATATTCTTTACGTCTGTCAGGCTGTTTTGCAATGCCTTCTTTTCTTCTTTTGCCTGCTTTACCTCATCTTCTTTCTTCTGAATGCTGGCATTAGTCAACTCGCCGGCATAAACCAGCCCTGTGCTTTCATTGAAAGAAAAGAACATTACCAAAACAAGAAAGAGACACGCGAATCTTTTCCATTGTTTCATCGTAACCTCTTATACTTTAAGATGTTTTCTTACTGTAGTAATACTTCCCAAAAAGCCGATGCCCACACCCATAACAATGGATATCGGAAGAAGTTGTGCAAAAATCTTTTCCACCGACACAAAAGCAAGCAGATTACTGATACTTGCAAACTCTGTCATAATATATTCAATTACATGATTGTAAATCACATAAATAATTCCCACAGGAATAAGTGCACCTACAATTCCTATTAACATACCTTCGATCACGAAAGGAGAACGCACAAAGAAATCTGTCGCACCGATATATTTCATAATATTGATTTCTTCCTTACGAACAGAAATTCCGATGGTAACTGTGTTACTGATCAGGAATATGGATACCGCAAATAAAATAGCAATAATACCTATGGAGACATAGGCAATGAGCGCATTGATTCCTGTCAGTGATGCCGCCGTAACTTCAGAACGGTTAACAAGACGGATGCCTTCCACGCCTTCCAGATATGTTACAAGTGCCGGCTGCATGGAAACATCATTCATATAAATTTCATAGCTTGCAGAATCTGCAAGAGGATTCTCAGTAAAACCATCTGAATATTCACCCAGATACTCTACCTTAAATGTCTCCCATGCTTCTTCTGCGGAGATAAAACGCTTTTTCGCCACTTCCGGCCGTTTATCAATCATTTCACCAATCATCTCAATACGTTCCTGACTGATTCCTTCATCAAAGAATACCGTAACGGATACACCTTCCTGTGCCGTTTTCACAATACTGTCCACATTCATAAGAACCGCAAAAAACAGACCGAACAAAAACAGACAGGCACTGATGGTTGCTATGGAAGCAAGGGAAAACCACTTGTTTCTGAAAATGTTAATAATACCCTGTTTGATGGTATAAAAAAATGTACTAATCCTCATCGTCTATATATCCACCCTTTTCTTCATCACTTACAATCACACCTTTTTTCATGGTTACCACCCGCTTCTGCATGGCATTAACGATTTCCCTGTTATGTGTAACTACCAAAACCGTAGTTCCGTTCTCGTTAATCTGCTCAAGCAGCTTCATAATTTCCCATGAGTTTTTTGGATCAAGGTTACCGGTAGGCTCATCCGCCAGAAGAATGCTGGGTCTGTTTACAAGTGCTCTTGCAATGGCAACTCTCTGCTGTTCACCGCCGGAAAGCTGTCTGGGCTTTGCCTTATACTTGCCGGCAAGTCCCACTGTCGCTAAAATACTGGGGACATTCCGCTTTATCTCTTTATTGGACACCTGAATGATTCTCTGTGCAAAAGCAACGTTCTCATATACATTTCTGTCCTTTAACAAACGGAAATCCTGGAAAACAATACCGAGATTTCTTCTGAATTTCGGTATTTTTCTGTGACGGATTCTCGTCAGGTCATATCCCATTACATTAATTTCACCGGAACTGGGGATAAGCTCCCTAAGAAGCAGTTTGATCATCGTAGATTTACCGGAACCGCTGTCCCCCACAATAAATACAAACTCACCCTTTTTAATATGCAAATCTACACCGTTCAGTGCAGGTGCACCTGTGGCATAAGCCTTACTTACATTTTTCAGCGTAATAATTTCATCATTTGCCGCCGCTATTTTTCTTCTTCTTTTTACGTCATTCTTAGCCAAATCAGTTCACCACCTGTATTTTAATACTCAAAACTTTCCATGTAATTCATATATTTCACTACCATAAGTGCAATTCTGAAGGTAATGGCATCTTCAAAAACCCTAAGGTCCAAGCCTGTACTCTTCTGTAGCTTATCCAAACGGTACACCAGTGTGTTTCTATGTATAAACAACTGCCTGGAGGTTTCCGAAACATTCAGACTGTTCTCAAAGAACTTATTGATTGTCGCCAATGTTTCCTCGTCAAAATCATCGGGACTCTTTCCTCCGAAAATTTCTTTGATAAACATCTTGCAAAGAGGAATGGGAAGCTGATAAATCAAACGGCCGATTCCCAGTTCACTGTATGCGATAATATTTCTGTCATCAAAGAATATTTTACCTACGTCCAGTGCCATTTTTGCTTCCTTGTAAGAGCGGCTCACTTCTTTGATTTCTTTCACCACCGTACCATAAGAAATATGAATATCCGTCATCCCTTCCTTAACAAGGAAATTCTCCATATTTGCTGCAGCCTTCTCAATTTCCTTAGAACTGTCCGCCTCAGAGAGCTCCTTGACAACAATTACGCTGTTCTCATCCACTGCAGTAATAAAATCCTTACTGTTATTTCCATAGTAGGTACGCACCGCTTCCAACGCATTATTGTCCTTATTATTACCGGTCTCCACGATTATAACAACACGCTTAACATCCGTCTGGATATGCAGTTTTTTTGCACGGCTGTAAATGTCGATCAAAAGCAGGTTGTCCAAAAGGAGATTCTTTACAAAATTATCCTTGTCAAAGCGTTCCTTATAAGCCACTAACAGATTCTGAATCTGGAAAGCAGCCATTTTCCCTACCATATAAACATCTTCACCTACGCCGGCTGCTGCCAACACATATTCAAGCTGCTGCTCATCAAATATCTTAAAATACTGACATCCTTGTATTTCCTGAGAATCTGCAGGTGATTTGGCAAATTCGGATACGGTGCCGGAACTCACATTCATACTTGCGGAGGTAGATGCCACCTCTTTACCATCCACGTCCATAACACTGAATTCCACACGTGCAATTCCCTTTAATCCCTCTATGGTATTTTGTAATATCTGATTTGAAATCATTATCCCCCACTCCTTTATCGCATCTCAAAATGTATGCAAATTTCACAATGTTTTTTTTGTTTTTTGTGCTACAGAAAAAGACTTCTTTTTCATTTTAATACAAATGCACAAATAAATCTACACGTTTTTCTTATTTTTTTGTTTATTTTTAATGTTTTTCCCTAAAAAATCCCAAAACATTCTTCTATGCAACATAAACAAATTTTTTACAATAAAAAATAACATGTTTTTGCAAATAAATGGCTTTTTTACATAAAACATGTTATAATTATACTGTAAATTTGAAAGGAGGCTTTGTTATGCATATTCCCGAATTATCAACGGCCATAGCCAATATGGAAATCGGCACCAAAATAGGTACTGCTGTTTTAAGCAAAGCCTTGGATAATACCGAAGTCTTAGGCGACAGCCTGATTCAGATGATGGACCGTTCCATGGAGTTGTCGGTAAATCCCACTGTAGGCAGCAACTTCGATATGTTTATTTAAAATGATTGAATCACATACGGAGCTATCATAGTCCACACAATCACCGCTATGCAAAGGATAAGTGCTAATATCAGCGAAACTGATATGACCTTATCCTTTTTCTTTCGCTCTTCCCATACAATATGAAGAATACCTCTGCGCCCTTCGCGTCCGCTTATCCATACCAAAAGTGCCCATCCCAAAGGCAGGCAGACTGCAGCGATAGCCAAATATACCGCCACCATATAAACCAGCATTTCTGTAGTGACCACTTCTGCAGATGCCTGGCTGTATGCCTGCGGGTCTACTGCCTGTACCAAAAACAGCAGTACCATCTGGCTTCCGTTAATCAGCCCATGATATATGATGGAAGACCAAAGACTCCCCGTCGCCTCTACCAAAAGTACTGCCAGCGCGCCTACCACGAAGGCATAACTTGCCTGATTAATATTCATATGCACCATGGCAAAAATAAGAGAGGATACAAGCAAGGCCTTAAACATCCCTCCGGTCTTTTTATGACTGTGATAATAGACTCCCCTGCACGCCAATTCTTCACAAAACGGTGCAAAAATTGCCACCGTACCAAATACCTGCCAAAAGGGCATCTGTGTCATCTGAAAACCATCAACCATGTTTGTCACTTCATTTTCCACAAAAAACTGGGAAATTAAATTCACCAACGTAATAAACGGCGATGTAAGCATGGTAAATGGTATAATCGCAAGCACTGTCGAGATTTTTATCTTACGAAATCCCAAAAAACCAATTGCTTTTTCTTTAGACAAAAGGACAAAGAGTAGTCCGGGCAGCAAAATCACCATCTCAGAAAGGGCATTACTGATAATCAGACTCCCTGCAACGGCAGGAAAAAAACCAGGCACCAACAACATAACCCCTATATAACATATAATCGATATTAAAAATGCCAAATTTGCCTTTTTACTGTTCATCCTCTTTCCCCTTAACCAATCGCATACTCTCTGCCTGAATTTCAATCAATCTTTGCTTATATAAATTTCCTGCCGCTTTTTTAAATTCATTTTTACTCATACCGGTCTTTTCACGGATAAGCTCCGGTGCAGATTTATCGCCAAAGGAAAGATACCCGTCATTTGCCTTCAGCATATCAAGCAGTTTTTTCGCATCCGCATCAATTTGCATATATGCCTTTTCCCTAATGCTTAAGGAAAGCTTACCGTCCTCTTTTACCTCTGTCACGCGGGCGAGTATTCTGTCTCCCACTTTAATTCCTTCCGACGGCTCACTTTTCGGAATTAGGGCTGAGTAACGTTCGTCCACAGCCACAAACGTACCGAAATTGGGACTAATCTCATACACAATTCCTTCTACCTTATCATCCTTTTTATAGGGACTGTCCGTCCGCAGATAGTGATACACTTTCATGGTGGCACACAGTCTGTTGCTTTTATCTACATAAAGTGCTGCCATGCATTCGTCACCCGCTTTCAGGGGCATCGTTTGTTCTTTAAAAGGCAGTAGCAAATCCTTTTCTAATCCCCAGTCAAGAAATGCACCGAATTTTCCCACCTGCTTTACTTTCAGGCAGGCAAATTGACCTACCTCCAGCATCGGTTCATTTGTGGTTGCAATCAATCTGTCTTTAGAGTCTCTGTAAATAAATACGGAAATTTTATCATTTATCTGCGCACCTGCAGGCACTTGCTTTATGGGAAGCAATACTTTATCTTCCTCATCTGTCTCCACATCCGCAAGATAAACACCGAAATCTACTTTTTTAATAATAGTGAGTATCTGTCTTTTTCCTAATTCAATCATTTTGGTCTCTCCGTTCTTTATCGTTTATGATACCGTCTGAATTTCCACTACACAACTTACTGCATCCTGCGCATCCTTCAGTACAATCACATAAGTTCCCTCCCCGGAAGTTCCAACGAAAGGCGTGAGTGTATCATTTAAATAAGACTGTTTCTTATATTCTGCCCGGAGTTGTCTAATGCTACATTCTTTTCCAAGTGCATCAAGTGCAATCCGGACATACTGTCCGTTATTCACATGGTGATTGGTATCTAAATGGTGAGGCCTTATAATTATATTTTCCCCTTTTTCCAAATCATCCGGAAGGGTAATTCTTCTGGGTGCATATTCCATGTCCAATTTTTCTTCCAATTCATACGCATTAACAATCTCTTCAGTAGGCCTGATGGGATGATTATTTTCCGTGTCAATGAGACTCCAGATGGTGTTTCCGCAAGCAATACGTTCCCCGGTCTCATCTGTCATAAGAAAATTTCGGTAACCCATAAACCCTTTGAAATCATAGGGTGCTGTAGCAACCGTTACTCTCTCTCCAAGTTTTGGATACCTATCCACAATAATCTGCCAAGAACTGAGTACCCACACCATATGTTTTTCTTTTAAATAATCTACCCCTCGTCCCAAATCTTCCGAATGAAAGGTAGTACAATCCTGAAAATAATCCAATAGCGACTCTATCTTTAAATGCCCTGACGCATCCAATTCACTGTATCTGATTCTGCTTTGATAACTGTACATCTCTTACTCCTTCTTCACATAACAACATCTTTTACAAGTATACCACGAACTTTTCCAAAGAAATAGTAGATTATCTCAAATTATTTCCTAAAAATAAAAGCCGGTTTCAAAAGAAACCGACCTAACTACCTATGCTTTTTCAAAACCCACCAGCAGCCCCCCGTTTTCTGCATAAAAGCTACACAGTCCATAAGTTACCCCAATGGCAACCTTTGTTGCCGGATATTTTTCCAATATGATTTTCTTCATCTGCTCTGCCGCCTGCGGATTATTGCAATGGTCAATTTTCACCCTGCCGCCGGCATAATTTAATTCTTTCATTCTCTGCCAAATAGCGGCAAGTGCTTTCTTTTCCCCGCGGCTTTTATCCATCGGGTCAAGCTGTCCCTTATCGCTGGCACGCCCCACTACGCGTATTCCGAGAACCCCTGCAATCTTTGCTACCACAGGACTGACGCGTCCATTATTTGCTAGATTGGTCAATGACTCCAGCGAAAACATTAGTCCTGTTTTCTCCTTATATTGCATAACGGACTTACACACTTCGTCAAACTCCATTCCCTGACTCAACAATTCTTCTGCCTTATCAACCAAAAGCTCCATTTCAGGCCCTGCAGAAAGCGTATCTACGATAAAAACCTTTTTACCCGGATTTTTCTCTTCAAAATCTTCCTTTGCCGCTTTTGCTGAATTATAGCTACCGGAAAGACCACTTGTGATGGTAAAACAAATAATGCAATCCGCCCCCTCAAATGCTTGCAACCACGCATCTACACTGGGACAAGCCGTACCGGATTTTCCTTTAAAGTTACTCATATAATCTACCATTTCCTGTACATCCAGAGAGTTATCATCAATAAACTCCTTCTCTCCCGCTCTGATGGTAAGAGGAACTGAAACAAATTCTGTATCACCTTTTGCCACCCGCATGTTTACGGCTGAATCCGATACTATTTTGCAAATCATTTTTATTACCTCGTTTTTCATGGCTTTACCACTTTATGTATTTTTTACGAGTATATCAGTTTTTAAAAACTACGTCAAGGGACTGCGAAAACCTTATTACGGGTTTTTTATTTTTACATAGTATTCCCAAACTCATCCTCCCTTAAACCTTTATTAACTGCATAAAAAAGGTTCCGGCACATCGTCCGGAACTCTCTTCTATAATTTTAAATTATAAACCTGTAATGCTTGTCACATGCATATAGGCATCAGACCCTCTCTCACATGTTACGCTGATTTCCTTGTCCGCAACAAGAACTTTAAGTCCCTTTATTTCTTTAAGAGCGTCCGTTTTCAATTTCATTTCTCCATGTTCAAGATCTAAATACAACATTTCTTCGGTAGATTTTTCCGATACGGTTCCTGTCACGGTTGCTTTTGTGGCTTGGTCCAATGTAGCCGTTAAGGAATCCTTATTTGCACCGGTTATCACTGCCGCATGCATATAGGCATCTGCACCACGGTATACCGATACTGTCAACTTGGTCCCCGGCGTAAGAACCATGCCCTTTGTGCTGTCTGTTTTACTGTCAATCACTACCATCATAATACCGCCGTCGGTAGCTAAATACAGAAGGTTTTCTTTTGTTTGTGAATCTACCGTTCCGGTAACCGTAGTCGTAACGATATTGCTGTCAAGTGCCGTTGCCGGTGACGGTGTCAACAAAGAGATATTGATGGTTGTTCCGGATGATGTTTTTACAATTGCATTGGAATCTTTAATAGACAATATATGCATATACGCATCAGATCCTCTGGCACAGACAATTTCATAGGTTTTTCCCGCTACCAATATAGAACAATTATTGATATCGGTGGTCGCATCCAGTTTTAGCTCCATCGTGCCGCATTCTGTATCAAAAAACAAAATTTCACTGTTAGACTTTTCATTAATCACTCCCGTTACCGCAACAGATGTGGATGTATCTATGGTAATTCCCGGAGTTTTGCTATTACTGGTAATTTTTACGGCATGCAGATAACCGTCCGATCCGTGGGATACGGAAACCCTTATTTTCTCACCTGTCAGCAGCATCTTGCATTCAGTTGTATCCGTATTACTATCCAACTTAATTTCCATCTTACCTTCCTTTGTGGAAAGATGTAATAACTCCTTCGTGGTCTCGGATAATACAGTGCCTTCTACCGTTGCTATTACTTCCTGTGCCTGTACAATAAGCCGGTTTGTGGGAAGTACCGTAATTCCGATTGCCAAAACGAGTATGGCAATTAATTTTACGATCCTACTCTTTTTCATTTCTATTCCTCCAACATTTGACAAACTATCCCATAGGTACCAAATTATGTAAACTATCATACAACATTTATGAAAGAAAAGCAACATTTTTCCCATATTTAGTGATTTTTACAAAAAGCACACTCTTACATACTCATACGAAGAAACAATGCGATACACACCTTATAATATGTCAGTTTATTATCTTCTTTTACCATTCGTAATAATTCTCTACTTTCTTTTTGAATCTCCTGCAACAGATTTTCTGTTACATTTTCACCCCGGTATAAATATTCCTGATATGCCTCAAAGCAAGTAAAGATCCTTGCTTCATCTAACCACTGTGGATGGTCTGCCTTTATCCTTTCCTGTAACTCACACAGCGTTTCCGACTTTCCTCTTCTATATCCAAGCCTTGCAAATATCCATAAACTCTTTCTTATCTCCACCAAAAATCTGCTCTCTACATTCATACGCGTATATCGCAGTTTTTGCACCAGTTTTTCTATCAAAAGTACTGCCAGACAAATTAGGAAAAAGACCAGTCCTCCTCTAAGAACCACTTCTATCCTTTGTTTTTCCGCTACGTTCTCCTTTTGAAGCTCTTCCTCTGTTTCCTTCCCGGCTTCTTTTAAAGGTGCAGCCATTTCTTTTTCAGCACCATATATCCCCTTTAAATCATTTGCCTCCCAGCCGCCATATCGCAAACTGCCATATCCGGGTGTCGGTTCAAACGGAATCCATCCAATTCCTTCCAAATATACTTCCGGCCACGCATGTGCCATGTCTGCGGATACTTGCATATACTTACTGTCTGTCAGCGGCACGCAAAAACCTTCTACATATCTGGCAGGAATTCCTTCTGCCCTGGCAAGCAAAACAAAAGCTGTCGCAAAATGTGAGCAAAATCCTTGTTTACTTTCCAGCAAAAAGAAATCCAAAAAATCTTCCTTTGACTTTACCCATTCCGGCAATTTACCCGGCGTATGTGTATAGGTATAACTGCTAAGTTCCTCTTCTATCGCCTTCAATATTTGAAAATCAGTTTTGCATCCCTTAGTCACTTCTTCTAAATAATCCTGTGTCTTGGTTGACAGTTCCATTTTTTGATAATAGTTTTCTCTTATCTTTTCCCGGTACTTTACCAGATCCTCCAGGGTATAACTTCTCCTAAGCCATGACGGACTTGCTTCCAGCATCTCTCCCCATATAGCTTCATCATCTTCCTGCGTACTCTCCAGTAGTCCTGCAAAATCCGATCCACCCACATTCAGCTGATAATAGCTCAAGCCATACTCTGTTCCGTATCCTTTTTGCTCTCCGAATACAGCATCACCTGCGCTCCACTTGTAATCCATATTACGGATACCAAGCAGTTTGCCGGGAGCAAAAAGATATCCTGTGTTGAAATACTCGTATTTGATATTCAGATTCGCTATACAAATATAATGATCCATTTTTTCCGGATCGTATCGCTTCATCGCATATAGCAATTCAAGCGAATCAAGGGGATATTCCTTTAAGTCCTCCACAACTGTCTTTTTCCATTCCGTTCCGTCAAAGGTATCATAGCTTTTTCCTCGCAGATAGCCGGTGGTAACCTGACGTATATCACCTTTTACTTTCATGATGTGTTTATCTGATTCTTCTAAACTTCCTGCAAGTTTTCTTTCTTCGGAAAATCCCATGGAAGACGCTCCAAAATCTTCCCGTGCACCTCCTCCCATATTCTCCCACCATATGGTTGCTCTTTCACTTAAATTATCATAAATATCCTTTACAAAATCCCAGTTATACGGATTTTCACTTGTAGGTGTGAAAGAAAGCACAAATAAATACAATGACAGAAACGGAACCAAAAAGAGAATATATTCCCTGCTGTCCCGCATCTTTTTCTTATCCCAGTTTTTACGCATCCGCTGTATATAGGTAACAATCGCGTACAAAATAATGCATACCACTCCGGCACGTCTTACTCTTATCTCTAACAGCATACATGTCAGCAGACTTACAAGCAAAAGTATTGCCGCAATATCATTGATAATCTGCTTTTTTTCAAAAATCATTTCAAAAAAATAGCAGGCGATCACTACCCATACCATCTGCATAAGGCCGTAGCCCAGCATCCATTTTTCCTCATATCCTGTCATTCCCATCAGCCAATTGACATAGTTTTCAAAAAAACCGCTGATTTGTCCGGCTCCTATCAGGGGAATCATAAGTACCACACTCAAAACCAACGCAATTCCGCAAAGTAACATCTCATTGATTTTTCCATAATTGATTCCTGAAAGTAAAAAAGCCAACCACCCAATCAAAATCCAATTCCATGAAGATATTTCTACAATCCCCATCATGTGTCCAATGCCGTTTATAACAACTCCTGCCAGTAATACTGTCATCATGATACGATAGCACATAGGATATAAAGCACTAAATAACCGATTACTCACAACAGTTCCTCCAAATCGCCTTCTACAGGTAATACCACTATTTTAAATCTTTCGTTACTCTGTCTGATATAGTTCTCCGCATTTTCATCTGTAACCAGATACAATATTACAAAAAATCCTTCTTCCACAAACATTTGCAGCTGCTCCATCATTTCATCACTCACCTCGTGGGCTACCACAATAAACGCATGGGCTTGTAAATGCAGCCTTTCCTGTATCATCTGCTTCAGCAGATTCTCCGGATTTTCCTTTTCGTCAAATTGAATCCGGACGGTTTCCTGATATAAATATTCCATTTGGGTAATACCCTCAATCTGCTGCTTTCTTATGCCGTTTTGTCCATAACAAATAGTATAGGGTATACTTTTTTTTGCAAAATGAAGACCAATTGCCAAAACCGTTTCCAAAATCTGACTTTCAAGAGGTATGTATATTTCCTCTTTGGAATCATATCTTTTGGTATCATAAAAAAGAAGAATTTCCTTTTTTCTTTCTCCTAATAAATTGCGGGTTTTTAGTTTCTGCTCTTTTGCGGAGACTTTCCAATGAATGTATTTTAGGGAGTCGCCCTGCACATAATCTCTGGTAACAACATCCGGCTGTGTCCTATTCATTTCAGATTGCAAACTGCTTACATCGATAATATCTTTTATACCGGAAAGCTCTTCTTTATGTATTAACCTGGGATATACCAAAGCCTTAATGGTCCCATGAATCCTGTAGCGAAGTCGGAACAGACGAAAAAAATCTGTGATTACAATTTCCTTTACACCCACCTCATATTCCCCACGATATTTGCAAACAAGATTCGTATGGTAGGTATAGGATTCGCCCGGCAACAACTCGTATTCCTCATCATCCGGAATATCCGTTACATAGGAAAATCCGGAAAACATCCTCACGTTTAATCCCGCGAATGAAAAAAAAGTTTCATTGGGCAATGTAAAATAATAGGGCATCACCTGTTTGCACACAATTGTTCTACTCTGTATTTCCTGATAGATACGAAATTGGGCAAAAAACAAAACCAAATAAGTAAGAGATACCACGGGAAGTAATGTCATCCCCCAAAAAAATCCATAGCTAACCGCTCCTCCATAAAAGGATATCCCTATCAAAGACATAACCCATAGCAATAAAAAAACAATCCTTCTCCATTTCATAAGGTTTTCTCCTAAACAGGTACTTTTGTCTTTATCACCAAACCATGTAATATGGATGCCGCATCTATTTTCCTGATTTTCGCTTCCGATGTTAATGTCAGACGATGCAGAAGAATTCCTTCTGCCACACTTTTTATATCATCCGGTTTTACATAATCTCTCTGTTCCAAAAAGGCTTTTGCCTGTGCTCCCCGAAGCAGCGCCAACATACCACGGGGACTGATTCCATACTGATAAGAAGTCTCCTGCCTGGTAAGACTCACCAAATCCTCCACATATCCGATGACCGATTCTTTTATTTGTATCTGTTCTACCTCTCTCATTAATTCTATCATATCATCTGTCGTGCATACCGGCTCTAATGTATCTGTTGTTTTACCCTGCAAATATTGCACTGCCATTTTCATCTCTTCTTCTCTTTTGGGATATCCTATGGAAATACGCATCATAAAGCGGTCCATCTGTGCTTCCGGCAAAGGATAGGTTCCTAAAAACTCCATCGGATTCTGTGTTGCAATCACAAAAAACGGCTTAGGTAATTCGTAACTTACACCATCTACCGTTACCTGACCTTCTTCCATGGCTTCCAAAAGACTGGCCTGGGTTTTGGGGGAAGTCCTGTTAATCTCATCTGCCAACAAAACCTGATTCATAATCACACCATCCCTATGTTCAAATTCACCGGTTTTCATGTTATAAACCGACATACCCACAATATCGCCCGGCAACGTATCCGGTGTGAACTGCACTCTCCCCATGCTACAATCAATTACCTTGGCTAAGGCTCTTGCCAACGTGGTTTTCCCTACACCCGGCACATCCTCTAAAAGAATATGTCCTCCTGCCAAAAGACAGATTAACACCTTTTCCACTACATTATCTTTTCCTACAAAAACACTGTTAATAGCTTCCCTAATCTGTTTTGTCAGCTCATACTTTTTTTCTACCGTCATATTAAACCCCCATATTATTATCTTAGTTACTAATATTTTACCATTCCTGCCACGCTATGCCTAGAACATTATTACACACAAAAAACTCACGAACCATTGGCTCGTGAGTTCTTGAAAGCAGGGCAAGCCCAGTTTCGAAACAAAAAACTCACGAACCATTGGCTCGTGAGTTCTTTGTTTAGAAACAGGGCTACAAGGATTCGAACCTTGAGATGACGGAGTCAGAGTCCGTTGCCTTACCGTTTGGCGATAGCCCTATATATTTAGTTCTGTGCTAGGCACTTGACTATAGTAACGCATTTCAAAATAAAATGCAAGCACTTTTTTTATTTTATTTTAATATTTTCTTCAAATTTGTGAATTTTATTTATTGATTTTTGCAAATTCGTTAATTTCATTTTTTAACGTTTTTAACATGAATTCCTTTGTTACTTTTTTATCAAGATGTTTTTTTTTAAATACTTAAGCACTTTTCGGGCAAAAATAGTTTTCAAGAAGCAAAAATTCTGTTATGTTTTAGGTAATGAAAGCGTTTTCATTTGGGTTACAATAGGAGGTTATATTATGAGGTATTTTTTCAACGGTAAAGTCGAAAAACAAGATGACATTTATTGTATTCGTATTCCTTTTAATGTATGGGAAGTATGTAAGCAAAGAGATGTAATCCAGGCAGATATCGTTCTGGATAACAAGATTATTGACTGTGAATTAATTCCCGAAGAAAAAGGAAATTACAAAATTCATTTAAGTGACGATGATGTTTCCCACATTGACACCACACAAATACACAAAATATTGCTTCATATTTCAGGCAGTCTGATTCAAATGGAGCAAAACAGTCCTTACAGTTTTGATAATCCCATCCGTAAAATTGACGGTATTGACATTATTATCCAGCCGGAAGATGGTCTTTGCGGACAAACCTGCGTTGCCATGCTCGCAGGCATCACTATTGCTGAAGTTATCAGTGTTATGGATTGCAGGGAATGGCAGGCTACCATGGGCCGCGTGATTTCCGCACTGAATTATTACGGTATCGATCACAGTGATGTAATTGTATATACAGAAGGAGCTGAAGCAACACTTCCTAAGTGCTGTATTCTCATGGAAAAAATGGGCCGCTTCTGTCACTATCTGGTTCATTATGATGGAAAGTTCTATGATTCCAATTTGGGCGTGATTACCGAATACGATATGAGCAACCTTTTAGGATATTTGGAAATTAAAGTTTAATTTGACAAGAACTGGAACTTAATGGTAAAATGCAAGCAGGAAATTCCCATGGGGGAGTAGCAAGCGTGCATCGTAGCAAGTCAACATACTGACCTTTTGGTCTGGCTTGTTTTAAATTGCGAGACTCATGTATAGGTAAACTATGCATGGAGTCTGTCTATCTAAGGTATATACCCAAGTATAGTTTTCACTGTACTTGGGTTTTTCTATTTTACGGATTAGGAGAAAACACAATGGATTTTGGTATTTCATTCTTTTTCAAAAACATACTGTTAGGAGCCGGCCTTGCAATGGATGCATTTTCGGTATCCCTTGCCAATGGATTAAATGAGCCTTTCATGAAAAAGAAAAAAATGTGTGGTGTGGCAGGTGTATTTGCGATATTCCAGTTTGCGATGCCACTAATCGGCTTTATATGCGTCTCTACAATTGCCCGGCTGTTTTCGGTATTTGAAAGGTTTATTCCTTGGATTGCCCTTGTTCTGCTTTTATATATTGGAGGGAAGATGCTCTACGACGGAATAACAAATAAGGAATCCGAAGAAGCAGCCTCCGCTGTAGGAATAAAAGGATTATTCATACAAGGAGTTGCCACTTCCATCGACGCACTTTCGGTAGGCTTTACCATCTCCAATTATAGTTTCACAGAAGCATTACTTGCCTGTCTGCTGATTGGTGTTGTTACCTTTATTATTTGTTACGCCGGTCTTTGTATAGGAAAGAAAGCAGGAACCAAGATATCGGGAAAAGCCGGGGTTTTGGGCGGCACAATCCTTATTTTGATTGGACTGGAAATTTTTATTACCAGTTTTCTATAAGAATTTGGAGGTGTACAATTGCTGACTGTTAGAAAAAGTTCTGTTTTCCAAGCGTCTAAAGAAAAAGTGTATATTAAATTACAAAAACTCAAAACGTTACAATATATTGCTTATCCATATGCCACTTTTGAGCCTTTAAATAGAGAAAAAGATTTAATATGGGGAAAAAACTGTATTTCGACTTTTCGGTTCAAATTATTTGGATTAATACCTTTTGGATTGCATACAATTAAGGTTATGCGGTTTGGATTAGAGGACGGAATCTTTACCATTGAAAGCAATAAGCATGTACCTATGTGGAATCATGAAATTATATTGGAAAAGTTAGATGAACATACCACGAAATATACAGATATTGTAGAAATAGAAGCTGGCTGGAAAACAGTATTTGTGTATATGTGGGCGGTTTGTTTTTATGCTCACAGACAAAGAAAGTGGAAAACACTTTTGAAAAAATCGATGATATGAAGGAGGAATGATGAATGTTAAAAACATTTTTATTCATTGGTTTAATCGGAGCAATTCTTATGTATATCGGAGACATGGTATTGTATTTTAGTAGAAAAGGTTGTGTTAGTCCCGGCACAGTGAACAATATTATTGGAATTATGAAGAAGGAAAGTCGGACAAGGCTTTATATTGGCGGTATCGTTGGACCGATTGCTGCTTTTCTGTATTGCATTGGCTATTATCATTTGGTTTTAGTTATGAGTGAACATTATCAGGTTTGGGGATGGGTTTGCTTTTTTGTAAACTGTTTTGGAATAATATGCGGAGGTGTATACCACAGTCATTGTGCGTATTTTGGTTTAATTGGGCGTCATGACCATGAAGAATCCATGAATGAAATTATAAAGTATTTAAGTCTACAGAAGTGTTTTGTATTTGGATTACAGGGGATCGGATTTTTAGTACTTGCTATTTTTATAATTTGTGGATGGACGGTCATGCCAAGATGGATGTTTCTCTTTTCACCGGGAATCCTTTTCTTGTTTGCACCTCTGACGAGAAAATTACCGAAGGGATTGAACATAGCAATTGGCGGAGGATGGACAAATTGGATATCTGTTATATATTATGCAGTGGCACTGATAATAACGTCACTCTAATGATAAGCATGAATTGATGGTGACTAATATGCATTCATATTATTTAAAGCACAAAAAAAGATATCGTAAAGAAATTGAAAAAATACTCTCATTTGGAAAGATAGAGGTTGAGGATCTTTTTAAGGAAGATTTCCCCTTAATAGTCAAGCTGGTACAGAATACTTTTGAAAGTGAAATATTACCAAAGATACCTTACGTCGGAGGAAGTCATAATGCAAATGATACCAACAATTTGGTGGGATGTTGCGAATATGCTGCTTTGTTTTTAGTCGGAAGAAAATATAACTTATCTGATGAGCAAATTGGGGAGCTACTTACCAAACTGGAGGAAAGACATTTTAAACCGTTACCGGTAAGTATACAAAAAGCTATTCGAAAGTTTATGAAAAGAAAATTTATACAGAATCTGCTTAAGAAAATTGCTAAGAATAGTCAAAAGTTTGCTAAAGAATATCCATATGCTTGGGAATATATCTATGAGGAACCGGATGACGAATATAGTCATAAATACAGTTGCATACGCTGCGGAGCATATATATTTCTCAATGAAATGGGATTAGGAGACATTATGCCTTATATTTGTAATATAGATTTTGTTGCATTTTCAGCTTATGGATTGCCCTATTACAGAAATGAAGTAATTGGATATGGCGATGAGAAATGTTCGAATTTGTTTAAAATAGATGCGGATGTAATTACAAATAATTGGCCTCCGCACGGCATAAGAAACGACGGCTTGAAATAAAGGATATGACTTGTATTGAGGAGGAAGGATAATGGACAAAAGAAAGGCACTGAAACTCGCAAAAAAATACGTACGCACCGAGCCCATGCCAAGCAGCTTAATGGCTGAATTCAAACGTAATGGATGGGATAATTTACTTGATGAAGTATATGAACATGCGGCGACCTACATACTGGAACACCAAAACGTACCTAAAGGTGTCATGTCACATTTAAAACAGATATTGCCATCCATTGCCTTTTATAAGGTATTGGTTCATAAAGAAGGTAGTACGGAACAGGCTTTAGACTTTTATGAAAAATATTGCTTTATTAAGATTAAAAAAATGGCAAAAATGATTCCCGTATTGATGAAAATTCCCGGCCTATATAAGAAAGTTCCTGCGTTAATGGAAAAAATGCTGGATGCACTATTCGGCCCTAAGGCAGGCTTTGAATATGTAAGAAAAGAATGTAACAATGGCTTTGCAGCAGATATGACCAAATGTCCTTATGTGGAAACCTGTAAAAAGTATGACTGTCCGGAACTTGCCCGGTTTTTCTGTCAGTCAGACGATTATTGTTATGGAAACATGCATCCGAAGCTTATTTGGGGAAGAACGAAAACCCTGGGCACCGGCGGAGATTGCTGTGATTTTAAATTATACATTAAGAACGATTAATTATTAAAACGAAGGAGGAAAAAATATGTTACTATTAGTAGAAAGTCTGGCAATGTGTTTTATCTTATTAATAATCTGTGTGGTAGGAATTGCAAACAGCCCTGTGGGTTCTGTCTATTTTTATGAGCCGGAGGTGCAGGAGCGGGTTGTAGAACTCGGCCTTACAACCAAGGAAAAAATAAAAAAGCGTTATACCATCGCCGGAGTTTTTTTGTTTGTTCCCATCTTATTTTTTGTACCTGCAATGGTTTATTTTATCAATGGGGCAAGAGGATTTTTTGATATTTTTTGGCAGATAACAGTTATTTTATTAATTGAGGGACTATTTGACAGGCTCTTTATAGACTGGTACTGGGTAGGAAAAACCAAAGCCTGGTTTATTCCCGGCACGGAGGATTTAATGCCTTATATTCCCAAGAAAACGCTTGTTGGAAAATGGTTGGGAACCCTTGTTGGTTATCCCCTTATTGCAGCAATTCTCGCCGCAATTTTATCTCTGTTTTAAAAACAAATCCCCGTCTTACCGGACGGGGATTTACGTTTCAATACATTTAAACTTCGAATATCAAATCACCATATGTAGGCATAGGCCATGCTTTTTTATCCACCAACATTTCCGCTTCATCTACGGGAACTCTGAGTTCTTCCATGGCTTCTCTTACCACATCCTTATAATAGAATGCTTTATCCTTGGCATTTGTCATTTTTGCAGCAGTCTCTTCTACTTCCTGTAATTTCACAAGTGCTGCTTTCATGGTTGCAAGTTTCTCTGATACTTCCGTAAGAAGCTGTGTATAAACTGCTGCATCTGCATCGGCCCCCTTTACTGCAACTACTGTTTCTGCGAGGGTCTTGCAGTAACCTACTACCGCAGGAATAATCTGTCTGGAAGTCATATCAATCATGGTCAGGGCTTCAATGTTAAGGGTCTTAGCATATATTTCATAGAGAATTTCTTCTCTGGACTCTAGCTCTGTCTTCGTAAAAATACCAAATTTTTCAAACAGCTTAACTGACTTGTCAGTTGTAAGCGTGCTTACCGCATCCACCATTGACTTTAAGTTGGGAAGCCCACGTCTTTCTGCTTCTTTTACCCATTCTTCCGCATAACCGTTTCCATTGAAAATAATTCTCTGGTGTTTAGTTAAGTATTCTTTAATTAAATCATGTACTGCCAAATCAAAATTTTCCGCTTTTTCAAGTACATCTGCCGCTTCACAGAATGCTTCTGCAACAATGGCATTTAAGATAGTATTCGGGCTTCCGATAGAGTCTGAGGAACCCACCATACGGAATTCAAATTTATTACCGGTAAAGGCAAAAGGTGATGTTCTGTTACGGTCCGTTGCATCAGTCACAAAATCCGGCAAGGTAGAAACACCTGTCTGCAATTTACCGCCCTCAATCAGACTGGATGCTTCCCCTGTCTCCACAAGCTGGCGCACTACATCTTCAAGCTGTTCTCCAAGGAAAATAGAAATAATTGCCGGAGGTGCTTCATCAGCTCCCAGTCTGTGATCGTTTCCTACATCAGAGGCACTCTGGCGAAGCAAGTCTGCATGTGTATCTACTGCCTTAATAATGCAGGCAAGAACAAATAAAAACTGAATGTTTTCATTGGGTGAATCACCGGGATCAAGCAAATTGACACCATTGTCAGTTGTGAGTGACCAGTTATTATGCTTACCGGAACCATTTACGCCGGCAAAAGGTTTTTCATGTAAAAGGCAGGTAAGTCCATGGCGTCCTGCCACCTTTTTCATTGTTTCCATGACAATCTGATTATGATCCACCGCAATATTGGCTTCTTCATAGATAGGTGCCAGTTCATGCTGTGCAGGTGCTGCCTCGTTATGCTGTGTTTTGGCTGTTACCCCCAATTTCCAAAGTTCAATGTTTAAATCCTTCATGTAAGCACCGATTCTTTCCCGGATGCTTCCAAAGTAGTGGTCTTCCATTTCCTGTCCCTTAGGTGCAGGTGCCCCAAAAAGCGTACGTCCCGCAAAAATCAGGTCAGGTCGCTGTAAATATTTTTCTCTGTCTACAAGGAAGTATTCCTGTTCCGCACCTACGGAAGCAATCACCTTCTTTGCCTCTGTATTTCCAAATAAATGTACAATGCGGAGTGCCTGCTCATTAATTACTTCTAACGAACGCAGCAGCGGTGTTTTCTTATCAAGTGCTTCTCCTTTATAAGAACAAAATGCAGTGGGAATGCAAAGGACTGCACCTGTTGCATCTTCTTTTAAAAAGGCCGGGGATGTAATATCCCATGCGGTATATCCTCTGGCTTCAAAGGTTGCACGAAGTCCTCCTGAAGGGAATGAAGATGCATCCGGCTCACCCTTAATCAATTCTTTTCCGGAAAACTCCATAATCATTTTGCCGTTTTCATCAGGATGGGACACGAAAGAATCATGCTTTTCTGCCGTAATACCTGTAAGCGGCTGAAACCAGTGTGTATAATGGGTTGCTCCGTTCTCCACAGCCCAATCCTTCATCGCCTTGGCAACTACATCCGCCGTTGCAAGAGACAATTCACCGCCTTCATCCATCAGCCTGATTACTTCTTTGTAGGTATTTTTTGGCAAACGTACTTTCATCGTTTCCCGGGTGAACACCTTACTGGCAAAAAGCTCTTCCACATTCATTACATTGCTCATTCCTGTCATTCCTTTCACAAATAAATTTTTCATTTCCTCTTTTAATCTTCCTTATGCACACGCAAAAGGTCATATTGGTCTGCTCTCTCACTTAGTTCCACCCATAAAACTTGCTGGGGATGAGGTGCACTTTCTACTTTTTCTCCGTCCTCTGTGGTCAGCGAAAGAACCTTTACAGGCACGTTTGTTCCGTCAGGCTTCATAATTTCTATTTCATCACCTACACAGAACTTATTTCGCTGTTCTATCTTAACACAGTTTCCACCATTTTTCACATCTTCAATAATTCCCAGATAAATATATTCATTTACATAGGTATTGTTGTCATATATCTGCGTATTTTCATCAGGCTTTCCGAAATAGAATCCTGTTGTAAATTGCCTGTACGTACATTTTGATATCTCCGCCTTATACCAATCCATATTTTGGCGGTATTTCTCTTCGGATTCCAAATAATCATCAATCGCTTTCCGGTAAGTCCTTGCTACCGTAGCCACATAGAGCGCAGTTTTCATTCTGCCTTCTATTTTAAAACTGTCAATTCCTGCCGCAATCATTTCCGGAATATATTCAATCATGCAAAGATCTTTAGAGTTAAAAATATAGGTGCCCCGCTCATTCTCATAAACAGGTAAATATTCACCCGGTCTCTTTTCTTCCACTACCGCATATTTCCAACGGCAGGGATGGGTACACGCTCCTTGATTTGCATCTCTTCCAGTAAAATAATTACTGAGCAGGCAACGTCCCGAGTAAGAAATGCACATAGCACCGTGCATAAAACTCTCAATTTCCATATCCTCCGGAATATGGTCACGGATCTCACGGATTTCTTTTAGAGAAAGCTCTCTTGCAGAAACTACCCTCTTTGCCCCCTGCTGATACCAGAACTGATAAGTCATGTAGTTGGTATTATTGGCCTGCGTAGAAATATGCACTTCAATTTCAGGACAAATCTTTCTTGCTATCATAAACATACCGGGATCGGAAATAATCAGTCCGTCCGGTTTTAATTCTTTTAACTCTTTAAAATATTCCTCAGCCTCTGTGAGGTCGCTGTTATGCGCCAGAATGTTTGCGGTTACATAAACCTTTACGTGATGTTCATGGGCAAACTTTATTCCTGCTTGCATATCCTCTTTGGAAAAGTTCTTCGCTTTTGCTCTAAGGCTGAATGCCTCTCCACCGATATAAACCGCATCTGCACCAAACAGTACAGCGGTCTTTAATACTTCTAATGAACTTGCCGGTATCAAAAGTTCCGGTTTTCTCATAAAATTTACTCCTCTTTTTCTAAATATTTGACGTGCTTACGTATTTTTATTTCCATTCAAATCCGGTTACGCCAAGCATTCCGGAAAGCCCAAAACAGTTTGTAAGGCAGTGAAGACTGCCATACAAACTTGGTCTTTCCTTCATGGCGTATATGGCTTTTCATGGAAATGAAAATATCGTAAGCCATTGAAATTTTTCTCAAAAATTTATAACTTTACACTGATGGTTACACCGTCTCCGACGGGGAGGATATCTGTCTGTAACTCTTCACAATGTTTTAGTTCATACAGATAATCCCGCATTCTGGTGTGGATGGTTCTGTTTCTTCTTGTCACTGCGTAGCGGGACTCTAAGGCATCTCCATCCTGCAGTACATTATCGGAAATTAAAAGTCCGCCTTCGGGCATCAGCTTTAATATATCCGGCAAAAAATTTATGTACTGTCCTTTTGCTGCATCCATGAAAATAAAATCATAGGGTCCGGAAAGTTCTTTTAAGATTTCCGTAGCATCTCCTTCCAAAAGGGTAATCTGTTTCTCTCTCCCGGCTTTCGCAAAATTTTCTTTTGCGATAGGAATTCTTTTTTCATATTTTTCTATCGTGGTTATCTTACAATCCTTCGGTCCGTATTCACTCATTAACAAAGCAGAAAAACCAATGGCGGTCCCAACCTCCAAAATCTGCTTCGGTTTCTTTATGGTTAAAAGAAGCTTCAGCAGACTCTGCATCTGAGGTCTGATGATCGGCACATTGGTCTTAATTGCATATTCTTCAAGTTCATTTAAGTATGGTGTATTTCCCGGATCAAAGGAATTAATAAACACACTCATTCTCTCTTCCGTAATCATTCTTCCACATCCTCCATAGCCGGAGTCGACATGACGGCAAGCATTTCCGTTGCCTTCATGTTGGTACTCAAATCATAAATACCCGGAACGATATCTCCATGATAAGCGGACAGAAGTTCCTGAACCACAAACAAATCAGCATCTTCAATCAATCCTTTTTCTTCAAGCATTGCTGCAATATCTTTTATGTCTGCATCTTCAGCAATTCCTACGGTAATTGTTCTTCCTGCGGTTAGAGAAACAGGTTCATCCGCAAATACTCTGTAGCCGAAATCATATGCCTTAGTAGAGGTACGAAGTACAAACATAACCACCACAGCTATTACCACTACTTTAATTATGGCTTCTATTACGGCACCTATCAGATATCTTACTTTCATATACTCCCATACCTTTCTGTTACGGAACTATTCAAAATCCAGTTTTTCTGTTACCAAAATCTCCACATCCTGCATCATTCTGCAAAATGCAAGTTCTGCCTGCAAAAAATCCTCTACAATGGGATTTTCCCTGAAATCCTCATATTCCTTCTCAAATGCTTCCAGTTTTTCAAGCAATTCATCCTGTTTATAATTATTTTGCAACTCATAATTTCTTTCACGGAACTCATTTACTTTCGCAAATTGCTCGGGATTTTGCTTTAAAATCATTAGTTGACTATAATACTTCTTATAGATTTCCGTTTCCTTGATCGCCTTCGTATATTTGTTTACAGCATCTATCATGCTCTGTTCCAACATACACTATTCTCCTGTCGGTCTGTCTTATAATTCCATAATTATGGGCAAAATCATAGGACGGCGCTTTGTCTTTTTCCAGACATAATCACTTAAAGAATCACGGATGCAACTCTTTAATTTGCCCCAATCCGTAATGCCACGGTCCAAGCATCCTTCTACCGCATCACACACTATGATTCTTGCCTCATCCATCAATTCGTCAGATTCCTTTACATACACAAAGCCTCTGGAAACAATGTCAGGTCCGCAAATTAATTGATCCGTTCCTGCTTCAATTCCGAGAACAACAATGATAATACCATCTTTGGCCAGATGTTGTCTATCCCTAAGTACAATATTTCCTACATCTCCCACTCCGAGACCGTCTACCAGAATATCGCCTACGGGCACTTTTCCTACTACATTTGCAGATTCCTCAGAAAGCTCAAGCACATCACCGGATTGCATGATAAATATATTTTCTTTCGGCATCCCGAGTTCCTTTGCAATCTTTGCCTGTGCAATTAAGTGCTTATACTCTCCGTGTACCGGAATGGCATATTTCGGATGCACCAGAGTATAAATTAATTTAATCTCTTCCTGGCAGGCATGTCCGGACACATGTACATCCTGGAAAATCACATCCGCACCTTTTTCCAACAGTCCGTTAATAACATTGGTTACCGCTTTTTCATTTCCGGGGATGGGACTGGACGAAAAGATAACCGTATCCCCCTGTCCGATAGATATCTTCTTATGATTATCACCTGCCATACGGCTGAGTGCCGCCATGCTTTCACCCTGACTTCCGGTTGTAATAATCACCGTCTTTTCATTCGGATAATTTTTAAGCTGTTCAATCTCGATAAGCGTCTGGTCCGGTATGCTAAGGCACCCTAAATTGGTAGCTACTTCAATGGTATTTACCATACTTCTTCCTTCGACCACTACCTTACGGCCGAATTTATAAGCAGAGTTAATAATCTGTTGCACACGGTCTACATTGGATGCAAAAGTAGCAATAATAATACGTGTGTTTTTATGTTCTTCAAAAAGTGCATCAAAGGTTTTTCCTACGGTTCTTTCGGACGCCGTAAATCCCGGCCTTTCTGCATTGGTGGAATCACACATAAGTGCAAGTACACCCTTTTTGCCAAGTTCGGCAAAACGCTGCAAGTCAATGGCATCACCAAATACCGGTGTATAATCCACCTTAAAGTCCCCCGTATGCACCACAATACCCGCAGGGGAATAAATAGCAAGTGCTGCTGCATCTACAATACTGTGATTTGTCTTAATAAATTCCACACGGAACTGTCCCAAATTAATAGACTGTCCGAATTTAATCACTTTACGTTTTACATGATTAATTAAATTATGCTCTTTTAATTTATTTTCAATGAGCCCCATGGTAAGCCTTGTCGCATAAACCGCTACATTAAGTTCCTTAAGTACATAAGGAAGGGCACCGATATGGTCTTCGTGTCCATGGGTAATCACAAAGCCTTTTACTTTATCTGCATTATTCTTTAAATAAGTAATATCCGGGATTACAAGATCGATTCCAAGCATATCATCTTCCGGGAACGACAAACCGCAATCCACCACAATAATACTGTCTTCATATTCGAAGGCAGTAATGTTCATTCCAATCTGCTCCAGTCCGCCCAACGGGATAATCTTTAATCCGGAGCTTGTCTTTTCTTCAATTTTCTTCAACTAATTTACCTCCATATTTACATAGACAATTTCTTAAACCGCCATCTATGTAAGTTTCACATCATCCAAAAGATTTTCAAATACCGCCGCAACAGCAGACAGTTCTGTTTCGTCTTCCACGATTTCATAAATACTTTCCGCATTCTTTTCGTCCGATACTTCTTTTAAGATAAAGGCATCCGAATCGCCTTCCTCTTCCTCTGTAACCAGAATGTAACGGATTCCGCCCAATTTTGTCTGCTCAAGTACATAAAACCAAACCTGTTCTGCTCCTTCGAGAGTAAATGCTATCTTTTCCAATTACTTTCTTTCCTTCCTAAAATTCCTGTTTTATTTGTCTGCTACGCAACTCTAAATACCCCTGTAAAATAAATACAGCGGCAACTTTGTCCACATGTTCTTTACGCTCTTCTCTTCGAAGACCTGCTTCTATCATAGCCTTATCCGCCGCAACAGTGGTAAGGCGTTCATCCCACATATGCACGGGAAGTCCGGTACGTCTCTCGAGCTTTTCTTTAAATTCTAAGGAAAGCTCCACTCTCTCACCCTGTGTATCATTCATGTTCTTAGGCAAGCCAAGAACAATCTCTTCTACCTCGTACTCTACAATCAACTCTTCAATCCGCGCCAAGGTCTTTCGCAACTTATTTTCTTCTTTTCTTCTGATAATTTCTATTCCCTGAGCCGTAATAAGTAAAGGGTCGCTGATTGCCACCCCTACAGTTTTGGCTCCGAAATCCAATCCCATGATTCTCATATGCTTAATTCCAATGATTGCTCTTGATATACTCTGCCAGCATCTCTTCTACCAGTTCGTCCCTCTCCACCTTCATAATGAGGCTTCTCGCATTTTTATAACTGGTAATATAAGTCGGGTCACCGGACATAATATAACCTACAATCTGATTGACAGGGTTATAACCTTTTTCTGTCAAAGCAGCATATACTTCTTCAAGAGTTTTCTTTACACTGTTGTTATCTGTTTCTACTTTAAAATATTGAGTATTGCCTAAATCCTGCATGTTTGTACCCCTTAGTCTTTCTTGCCCATTATGTTTTATATTACCCTATTTTATGGTAAAATTCAACTCTTAAAGGGCAAGCGTTCTCCTTTGCCTTTCAGTTACTTTTCTGTTTCTGTATTCTTATGAAAGAGCATAATTTCCGGATTTACAAAGTCATCTATTTGTCCGGTTACTATCTCTCCCGAAAGATTATCGGCATTTTCCATCGCCACCTTTATATATTCCATGCTGTGACCGATTTGATATTTTTTATTTCCGATGGTTTTCTCTTCTTCGAACAAAATAGCGGTGGGCTTATGTAAATGTGCCCTGCGATAATCCTCCGACATTTTCTCATTTAATGAAAGAAGTACATTACTTCTCTTTGTTTTTATATCTTCCGGCACTTGATTTTTCATGGCATCCGCCACGGTTCCTTTTCTTCTGGAATACTTGAAAACATGCATTTCATAAAAGCCTGTTTTTCCCAAGAAACTTACCGTCTCTTCAAACTCTTCCTGCGTTTCTCCCGGGAATCCCACAATTACGTCCGTGGTGATTGCCGGATTATCAAAATACTTCCGAAGCAGACTCACTCCCTTATAGTATTCCTCTGTTGTGTACTTTCTATTCATTCTTTTCAAAACACTGTCACTGCCGCTCTGCAAAGACAAATGGAAATGAGGGCAAAACTTGGAAAGACTGCTGATGCCTCTCACAAACTCTTCCGTAACAATTCTCGGCTCTAAAGATCCCAAACGGATTCTCTCAATGCCCTCTACTTCCTGTATTTTTTTGATCAATGCAAAAAGTCTTTCATGGGGAAAAGCCTGTCCCTCAGGTATGTTTTTTACGTTATCAAAGTCAAGTCCGTAAGAGCTTAAATGAATCCCCGTAAGAACTACTTCCTTATATCCGTTTGCCGCAAGTTTTTTCACCTCAGCAAGCACTTCCTCTTCCCTACGGCTTCTTACCCTGCCCCTTGCATAAGGAATAATACAATAAGAACAAAACTGGTTACATCCGTCCTGTATTTTCAGAAAGGCCCTGGTGTGCTCCGCTGTACGGGAAAGCTGCATATCCTCGTACTCATCCGTCTGATTAATATCAATCACCGATTTCCCCTGTAGTGTTTTATCCTTTTCCTGCTCTTTTAAATACTCTTCCAGCAAAGGCACCAAATCTTTTTTACGGTTATTTCCAATCGCAAGGTCAATGCTCTCGTCCAGAAGTGCCTCTTCCTTTCCCGTCTGTACATAACAACCCACTGCCACCACGACGGCATCCGGGTTTAATTTTTTGGCACGATGTAACATCTGTCTGCTTTTTCTGTCCGCAATATTTGTAACCGTGCAGGTATTTATGATATAAATGTCAGCCTTTTCATCAAATGGTACAACAATATAGCCCTTTTCTTCCAAATTTTGTTGCATAACGTCCATTTCATAGCCGTTTACCTTGCAACCAAGGTTGTGTAATGCCACTTTTTTCATGTTTTTCTCCAATTTTTTTGTATTGTTTTAGCATTGACTTTTTTTTCGCAAGCCTTTACTATAGTAGCAGAAGGTATGAAAAAGAAGGAGGTAATGACAATGAAAACAGTACAGATTTCATTAAATTCCATCGATAAGGTAAAATCTTTTGTAAACGATATTACTAAGTTCGATTATGACTTCGATTTAGTTTCCGGAAGATACGTAATTGACGCTAAGTCCATTATGGGTATCTTTTCCTTAGACTTATCTAAGCCCATCGACTTAAATATTCATGCAGAAGACAATGCTGATGCAGTATTAGAAGCATTGAAGCCTTACATGATCTAGGAATTGTGAAATGCTGACCGGATGATATCCGGCAGCACACAACCGAGAAATATGGAAGCCCTGCTTCCATTCATTTAAAGAATATCAAACGGCACATCGCTTACAGCATGTGCCGTTTTCTTATTTTCTCAAATCACAAACGTCCTTCTGACTTTCGTTTTGCGGCGAGCATAAAATATTATAGGCAGCGAATTTGATGCTCGCCGCCAAACAAAATCAGAATGACGTTTATGAGTATCTTTATTTCTCCCAATTCACCACAATCACTTCATCCGTATCAAGTGCCGTCTGCACAAGTTCATCTATCTTCTCTTCCAAATTCTTCTCATGTCTCTTAATGACATTTAAATTCGGTTTCGTTACAGGATGCTTTGCCACAAAAATCGTACAGCAATCCTCGTAAGGCAAAATAGAAGTCTCGTAAGTGTTAATCTTTTCGGATATCTCCACAATTTCCATCTTATCAAATCCGATTAACGGTCTGAATACGGGAAGTGTACAAACTTCGTTGGTTACAGCCAGAGACTGAATGGTCTGGGGTGCCACCTGACCGATACTTTCACCGGTAATTAACCCAAGACACTCAGTATCCTTTGCAATCTTTTCCGCAATCTTCATCATATAGCGGCGCATAATGATGGTCAGTTCATCATGGGGACATTTCTCATAAATATAAAGCTGAATGTCTGTAAAATTAATCACATGAAGATAAATAGGGCCTGTATATCTGGAAACCAATCTCGCCAAATCCACTACCTTCTGCTTCGCGCGGTCACTGGTATAGGGAGGCGCATGGAAATACACCGCATCAATTTTAACACCTCTTTTTGCAACCATATATCCAGCAACCGGGGAGTCAATTCCACCGGATAATAAGAGCATTGCCTTACCATTACTTCCCACAGGCATACCTCCGGGACCCGGAATCTCTATCGAATAAATATATATCTTCTCACGGATTTCTACATTTAAAAGAACATCGGGCTTATGCACATCCACTTTGATTTCCGAAAATGCATCTAAAATAGCACCGCCCAGTTCGCTGTTAATTTCCATGGAATTCATGGGATAATTTTTACGTGCTCTTCTGGCTTGCACTTTGAATGTAATATTCTTATCAGGGTAAACTTCGTCCATGTAACTGACTACACGTTCTGCCAGTTTTTCAAAGCCTTCATCTTCCGCATAAACCACCGGACAAATGCCGGAAATACCAAACACCGTCTTAAGTTCTGCTACGGTTTCTTCATAATCGAACTCCGATAATGCATCCACATAGATTCTTCCCTGTGTACGGGTTACTTTAAACTCTCCGTCACATCTCTTAAGTGCATACTTAATCTGCTGGGCAAGTGCCTCTTCAAACAGATGGCGGTTCTTTCCTTTGATACCGATTTCTGCGTACTTTATCAAAAATGCTGTAAACATCCGTTTACTCCTTTCGTTTATAACAACTTCTTTTCTTCAAATGCAGCTCTCTATCCCTGCTTGTGTATCACTTTCTCGTATACCTTCTAAGCATGGGAATTATATCACACATTGCCTGTAAAGTATAGTCAATCTCTTCCATGGTTGTAAAAACAGAAAAACTGAATCTTACAGTAGAACTCAACAATTCTTTACTAAGTCCGATTGCCTGAAGTGTCGCAGAAGGCTGTGGCTTATGTGCGGAGCAGGCACTTCCGGCGGACACATAAATCCCTTTATCCTCAAGAGCATGAAGAATCACTTCACTTCGCACGCCCTGAATGGAAACACTTACCACATGAGGTGCCCCGTCTCTGCCCGGGCATCCGTTCACGGATACACCCTCCATTTTTTCCAGTCCTTTTACAAAAACTTCCCTTAATTGGTAAAGTTTTTCTACATCCTCGTCCAGATTTGCATATACTTTTTCAATCGCTTTTGCCATACCTGTGCAAGCTGCTACATTTTCGGTGCCGGAACGCATGCCGTTTTGCTGACCGCCGCCAAATAATATCGGCTTTATCTTTGCCTTCTCATCTACATACAAAAATCCAACTCCCTTGGGGCCGTGAATTTTGTGTGCACTCACAGACAAAAGATCAATATTCATCCTTTTGGGATAGATTCTGAACTTTCCATATCCCTGTACAGCATCCACGTGAAACAAAATTCTCGGATTTATCTTCTTAATTAGTGCTCCTGCTTCCGCAATAGGCTGCAGGGAACCGATTTCATTGTTGGTATGCATAATGGAAACCAAAATGGTTTCTCCGGTAATTGCACGCTGCAAATCCTCTAACCGGATGCATCCTTTTTCATCTACAGGAAGATAAGTCACACGAAAACCGTCTTCTTCCAAATGCTTCATGGTCTGCAAAACTGCCGGATGCTCTATCTGCGTAGTAATCAAATGTCTTCCAGCACGGCAATTGGCATAGGCACATCCTCTGATTGCCAGATTATCCGATTCCGTACCACCGGAAGTAAACAAAATTTCTTTGTCACTTACCTTTAAATTTTTGGCAATTACTTCTTTTGCATAGCGAATGTGATTCTCCGCCTGCACCCCTTTTCTGTGCAAACTGGAAGGATTTCCGTAGTCACCGCACATAATGTCGGTCATCAAAGCTGCCACTTCATCAAAGCACCTGGTAGTGGCAGAATTATCTAAATATATTTCCATACTATCACCGGTCTTTCTACTATAATATACGTATTATCTATGATTACTGTATGCTTTTAACTTTCTAATTGATACATAATCCAGGAAAGTACTGTCATTCCTGCCGTTTCTGTCCTAAGAATCCTTTTTCCCAGAGTAATCGGCACAATCCCACCATCCATTGCCGCCTGTATCTCTGCTTCTTCAAAGCCTCCTTCCGGTCCGATAAAAATTGCCACATCCTCGCCGGGTTTTAAGGCATTAATTATTTCTTTTGTCTTCTCCATTCCCTCCGCAAGCTCATAAGGAATAATTCTTACCTGACAACTTAAACTATAAGCAATGGCTTCTTTCATACTCATTACATGCTTTACCTGCGGAATAATGCCGCGTTTACTCTGCTTGGCAGCCGCTTCCGCAATCCCCTGCCATCTGGCAATCTTACTTTTTTCTTTCTTCTCATCCAGTTTTACAACTGCCCTCTTACAAGATACGGGAATCACCTGATATACGCCCAATTCTACCGCCTTTTGGATAATCAGTTCCATCTTGTCGGCCTTCGGAAGTCCCTGAAACAAATAGACTTTAGAGGGGAGTTCCAATGCGTCTTCCTTCACAAAACGGAGCACACAAACTACTTCGTCCTCTGTAAAATTATCAATCTCGCAGCGGTATTCTTTTCCGTCCATGCCGTTACTGACTGCCAGTTCCTCTCCTTTTTTCATGCGGAGAACATTTTTAATATGATTTACGTCTTTTCCTGTAATAATAATGCGATTCCCCTGTATTTGGGAAGGTTCTACAAAAAACTGGTACATATCTTATTCCTCTTTTTCTCCGCCTTCGGTGAGAATTTAAGCCTTTTTCTTGGCAGTTACAGATACCCATTCTCCCTGATAGGTCACTTCAAGTACCTCAAGACCTGCTGCCTTAACAGCGTCTACCACAGTCTGCTCTTTATCGTCAATGATGCCTGACGTAATATAAATTCCGCCTGGCTTTAACTGGTTTACAATCACCGGGGTAAGGGGCACAAGCACATCTGCAAGAATATTTGCCACAACAATATCATAGCACTCGTAACCAACCTTATCCTGGACTTCCTTTTCTGTAATAATATTGCCGATTAATAATTCAAACTGTTCGGCAGAAATACCGTTGTTGGCACAATTATCTGCCACGGCATCAATGGCACAAGGGTCAAGGTCTGTACCAATTGCCTTTTTTGCACCGAACATTAAAGATAATATTGCCAAAATACCGCTTCCGGTTCCCACATCCAAAAGTATGGTTTCCGGTGTGATAAATTTGCGAAGCTGCCTGATACAAAGCTGGGTGGTATCATGCATGCCGGTTCCGAAAGCTGTACCGGGATCAATATGCAGAATCATCTTGTCCTTATCTTCCGGCTGCACCTCTTCCCACGAAGGAATCACCAGCACATCGTCAATGGTAAACTGATGAAAATATTGCTTCCAGTTATTAATCCAATCAATATCTTCTGTTTCATCTATGGTTACAGTTCCTTCTCCGATATCCATAAAGGACTGCAAATCTTCCAACTCTGCTTTTACATTGGCAAGAATTTCTTCGGCGGTAGTCTTCTCTCCGTTTACCTCAAGGCTTCCGTCTTCTTTTTCTTCCACAAAAAAGCTAAGATAGGCAATTCCGTCATCCTCCGGTCCGTCGGGAAGGATGTCCACAAACATCTGCTCCTTTTCTGCAGAAGTAAGGGGTATCTTATCTTCAATCTGTGCACCTTCAAGACCGATATCGTAAAGGGTACTGATAATAATATCTTCTGCTTCCGTAATTGTTTTTATTTTAAATTTCATCCATTTCATAATTTGTGCTCCTTTGTAAATATCTGCTTATTTGAATGCACCTTACAACCTTTAATATTATCATAGAAAAAGCGATGTTACCAGTGGAAAACCAAAGAATACTTGAAAAGAAAAGCGTTGCGACTTATGATGATAGTATACGAGTTATCTGTTTTACTAAAACGATATAATATGAGGAGACTTTCATGATACAAGACATTTTCCCAAAAATTTATCATAACGAATATAGAGATGAGCAACCAACGCCTTCGGATTTTATATTGATTTTTTCCAAAGATACCGTTCTTGTCCGTTTTCAGGATAACAAGCTCCGTTATCCGACTTTAGCAGAACTGTCGGATTATTCCTGTGCTTATCATTACTTGTTTTCCATTGACGATTATAAGTATTTTTTAGCATATCCGGAGCATGCTGATGTGACAATCGAATTAAACGGTTATCACTATGAAAGTGTCCGTATTTTCAGAACCGCAGACTCCAGACACACGGCATTCGCCGGCATTACCGGACATCATCTTTTCAGTTGGTATCAAAACAACCAATTTTGCGGTTGCTGTTCTTCCAAAATGGTGCCTGACCATAAGGAGCGTATGCTCAGTTGTCCGAACTGCCACAACATGGTTTACCCTAGAATTTCCCCTGCGGTTATTGTTGGTGTACTTCATGACGGAAAAATTCTCATGAGTAAATACGCCGGCAGAGCTACCACGAATTATGCCCTTATCGCAGGATTTACGGAAATTGGAGAAACGGCTGAGCAAACCGTCTCAAGAGAAGTCATGGAGGAAGTTGGGCTTAAGGTAAAAAATATCCGTTATTACAAAAGTCAGCCTTGGGCCTTTTCAGGAAGTCTCCTTCTTGGCTTTTTTTGCGAGCTTGATGGTTCTGACGAAATCACCTTAGACACCAACGAGCTTGCGGAAGCCGGCTGGTTTTCTCCTGACGAAATCGAACTTGAGGATGATAATTTAAGTTTAACCCGAGAAATGATTATGGCATTTAAACATCACTACCATTATTAATCACTCTCTGTTTATTACCCGTTGCCCTCTGCCGATTCGCATTCTCTTTTCTGCTAAAGGTATATCAGGAGTCTTATGCCTATCATAGTTGCTGTATCCATTTTGCGCAGATACACAGATCCCTTTAAAGCTAATGGGAATTCCGGCAGAAGTAAAAAAATCCGTTCCGTCTTGTACATGGAAATGAACATGCGGCTCCGAGCTGTTCCCCGTATTTCCACACCTAGCAATAATTTGTCCTGCCTGTACATTTTCTCCTACTTTTACACATATACTTTGCGGTTGCAAATGACCGATAAATCCATACTCATTTTCCGCATGCTTTATCAAAACATAGTTTCCGCGAATATCTTTTGCTGTTGCTTCCATATTCCCCGGCAACATTATCTTTCCGTCCTCACAGTCCGTTCCGATTTCCACAACTGTTCCGTCTGCGGGTGCAATTACCTCTTTGCCGTAGCATTCATAATCACTGACATCCGCAGGGTCTTCTCCCCGATATGTTTTTCCTGATTCATCCATCATCAAAAAATCATACGCATACCTTTGCGTCGGTCCTCCCGGATGGAAATACTCTTTTTCCAAACCACCGTTTACCACCGTCCATTCTCCATCAAAGGGCAGTCTGTACTCTACCTTACTGTATTGACTATTCTTCGGCAATCGAAATCCATGTTTTATATAAATAATCGGAATACATAAGGTCTGTTTTAATCCTTGCATAATTACTTGTCTTGAAACTTTCATGTTGTTCTCTCCTTTAACGCAAAACCGGCCTGTAGCATATACCTATCGGCTCCTTGTTTTACCATATCATACAGTTCCTCTTTGGTCGATTTTATTAAACCTGACACCACAAAGCATGCAAGTCCATGTGTGTAGATAATAGTATTTCTAAAGAAATCACTCACCCTATCAGCCGATGTCTCTAATTGATTTGCTATCTGTTCTATCATAGCAAAGTTCGTATCAGCAGTTACAAAAATATCAAAACCACCTGCATGATATCCACTTTCCCCACTCATATACAAATAGCGAAACAGATTAGGCTCATCAAATGCAATGTCAATATATCCTATCCCCACATTTGAAAAAGCCGAAATCCCTTCTGAATCGGAAAGCATTTTTTTATTCGCATAATCCAGTGCATACTCTGTCAATGCTTTACGGAAATTTTCCATATTTCCAAAATGCCAGGAAATAGGCTGTGTAGAACAGCCTATTCTCTTTGCCAATGTCTTAATATTAATCGATGAATACCCATCTTGAATTAACATGTCTAGTGCATGCTGCAATATCATTTCTTTCGGGATTTTCGGACTCGTAGGCATATCGTTAGCTCCTATATTACAATACTGTAAACACGTTTATAGTATTGCATATATTTAGTATATTGTAAAGAAAAAAACAAAGAACCTACCATTGGTAAATTCTTTGTCAACTCAAATTTCTTCAATTAATGTTAATTCTTCCTGTGAGAATGTTGTATGATCGAGAGCCTTTAAATTCTCTATTATCTGCTCAGGCCTGCTTGCCCCAATCAGCACGGAAGTTACTTTTCCGTCCCTGAGTATCCAAGAAAGGGCCATCTGCGTTAACGTTTGGTTTCTCTCTTTTGCCAACTGATCCAGTGCTCTTACTTTCTCCAGTTTTTCCGGTGTAATATCACTTTTATGTAAATACGGGCTCTTACCGCTTCCGATTCTGGAATCCTTCGGTATTCCCTTTAAATATTTTCCGGTTAAAATTCCCTGAGCAAGAGGGCTAAATGCGATACATCCGATTCCGTTTTCATATAAATAATCTTTTAAACCGTCCTCTTCTATCCACCTGTTTAACATGGAGTAGGACGGCTGATGAATCACAAACGGTGTCCCTTGCTGCTTTAAAATCCGGTAAGCTTTCTCTGTCTGTTCTTTATTGTAATTGGAAATTCCCACGTATAATGCTTTTCCCTGTCTGACAATATGGTCAAGGGCTGCCATGGTTTCTTCCAACGGAGTTTCCGGGTCAGGTCTGTGATGATAAAAGATATCTACATACTCAAGTCCCATTCTTTTAAGGCTTTCATCCAAACTTGCTATCAGATATTTACGGGAGCCTCCATCTCCATAAGGTCCTTTCCACATATCGTAACCTGCTTTGGAGGAAATAATCATTTCATTACGATAGGGCATTAAATCAGACTTCAAAATTCTGCCCATATTTGCTTCCGCGCTTCCGTATACAGGACCATAGTTATTAGCCAAGTCAAAATGCGTAATTCCGTTGTCAAAAGCGGTAAACAGAATTTTCTTCATATTTTCTATGTCATTTACAGAGCCAAAATTATGCCACATTCCAAGGGAAAGTGCCGGCAGTTTTAAACCACTGTTTCCGCAACGATTGTAAATCATCTTATCATATCTGTCTTCTTTTGCTGTGTACATTCCCATACCTCTCTATTCTTCCTTCGTATCATCGCCTGCTGTATCGCCCGGCTCATCATCTGTCTTCTTACCATCTTCCGTCGCTGCAGTCGTATCAGCATTATTTCCCTCGTCCGGGCTATCTGCCATAGCTTCCTCCATATATTTTTTATATTGCTTTACGGCCAGAACTGCAAGGCCTGCACCTACCACCCCAAACAAAATACAAAAAAGTGTGATCGGAAGCGTTGCTTCTCCCGTTCTTACTCCCGATTGAAACAAATCA
The DNA here is from genome assembly GCA_045586385.1 of Lachnospiraceae bacterium. GTDB lineage: Bacteria > Bacillota > Clostridia > Lachnospirales > Lachnospiraceae > Suilimivivens. The sequence continues at coordinate 35,069 of JAZNAE010000036.1, read as the reverse complement.
TAACACAAATATAATAAATATGCGGCACCGATTCCGTAAAATAATGTTCTTCCTTTCTCGTTCATATTACCGTCTCCTCTTCTGCTGATTATTCTATAACAAGTATATCTTTTTTTTGCATCAGAAACAACATTTTGATATACTAATGCTGATATCTTTTTTGAAAGGATGACGTTTTCATGATTCAAAATATCATTTTAGATATGGGAAATGTATTACTGACCTTTAACCCCGAAGTTTGCCTTAATACCTTTCTGGATATGGAAGAAGACAGGGCAATTATCCGGAAAGAGCTTTTCGAAGGTCCGGAATGGATCCAAGGTGATTACGGCACCATTACCAACGAGCAGCGTTATGAACCTGTGAGCAAACGGGTTCCCAAGCGGTTACATAAACAGTTAAAAGAATGTGTAGATCAGTGGCAAATGTGCATGCAGCCTGTTTCCGGTGCAAAGGAGTTCTGTGAATACTTAAAAGCAAAGGGCTACAAGGTTTATGTACTTTCTAACGCCTGCAACGAATTTTATAATTATTTTCCGCGATTTGAAGAAGTTTCCTATTTTGAAGGTGTCATGGTGTCCTCAGATGTCCACATGATTAAACCGGAAAGAGAAATTTATGAACATTTTCTTGCAACCTATCACCTATGCGCCGATGAATGTCTGTTTATCGATGATTTGCCGGCAAATGTAGAAGGTGCCGCAAGCGTAGGCATTCACACTTTCCGTTTTACCGGTGATTTTGAAGCCGTAAAAAAAGAATATCAATTATAAAGGGAACACGTTTTATGAATCAACTATTTTCTAAATTAAAAAACAAATATCCTCTTGCCGCGCTGGGTCTTGTTATAGTTGCTTATTTACTCGGCAAACCGATTGTTATGGATGAGCCTTCAGACAAACCGGTAAATACACCTATTGCAATCTCCGAGCCGGTGCCTTTCGAAAGCCGTGCTGAAGAACTTTCCATTGACTATACTTTCCGCAGCAAAGAACAACTTTACGATCATTACGAAAAGCATGGTGTAGAAATGGGGTTTGATTCTGCGGAAGAATATTTATCAGCTGCCAATCGCGTTATCGCTTCTGAGAACGCTCTCAAAAAACTGGAATCTGAAGATCATGATTTTATTTATTATCTGGAAGCAAGCAATGAATTTGTTATTGTATCGCAGGATGGGTATATCAGAACCTATTTTCTTCCAAGTGACGGTATTGAATACTACAACCGCCAATAGTATGCACGCATTAACACCTTTTTTTATCCATAATTTTACAGTAAATAACGGCCACTATGGTACTGATGCAGGTAGCCATAACGGCGGGAGCAATAATACCCGCCGGATTTACACTTCCGTACTGTTGTCTGTAAGCAATCATATTTACCGGTATCAACTGCAGCGAAGAAATATTTAGAATCAAAAATGTACACATCTCATTACTGGCAATCTGTCTGTTTACATTTCCACGCTCTTTTTCTAAATTTGCAAGTTCTTCCATCGCCATAAGCCCTGCCGGCGTACAAGCCCATCCAAGTCCCAATATATTGGCAATGATGTTTGTGGATATGTAATCTCTTGCTTTATGTCCCTTTGGAATCCCCGGAAACATAAAAGAAATAAACGGGGAAAGAAAACCGGTAAGCCGTTTGATTAAACCTGACTTTTCCGCTATCTCCATAAGTCCTACCCAAAAGGCCATGATTCCTGCCATGGAAATGCATAAGGAGACTGCTTCCCCCGCACTGTTTAATGCGGCTTCCGTAATCTCCTTCATACTTCCCGTAATCACCCCATATATAATGCCGATAAAAATCATTGTCGCCCAAATATAATTTAACATACATCTCTCCGACTTTTTTTCTATCTTATGTTTTCCACATCTTTCCTATGACCAAATTTCCCTTTCCTTATATAGAAAAATGCCCTCAAATGTATTATAATTATTTTACTAATACATATGAGGTTTTTCATGAAACGGACAAATGACATTTTATTCAAAAAAAAATATGGTATATTTGTCAGTCTTGTTATTTTTCTATGCATTGCCCTTCCTCTGACAGGGTGTGGCGAAGAAAAACATGAGGCTTATGTTTCAGCGTCTACCACTATAAGGGACAATACTCCTGTTTGTCTTGTTCCTTCCGCCGATGGCGATGTAGTTTATTCCAATGACTATGTCACGGTTGATATCAGCAATTTATCGGACGGCTATATTATGGCATTGTATACGGGCAATAACCATAAAGTAAAGCTTCAGCTTACCGGCCCTGATTCCATGACCTATACCTACGATTTAAACGGTGACTCCTATGAAGTCTTTCCCCTTTCAGCAGGAAATGGTACATATCAGCTCGGCATTTATGAAAATATAGATGGCAATCAATATGCCGCCATTTTATCCGAACAGTTTGATGCAGAGATTACCAACGAAATGGGCCCTTTTCTTTACCCCAACCAATATGTAAAATTTAACTCATCCAGCAATATTGTTTCCAAGGCTTCCGAACTTGTCTCCCCCGCAAAGGATGATCTGGAAGCCATCATGTACATATATAATTATGTAACGGAAAATATTACTTATGATTATGACAAAGCACAGAACGTGCAAAGTGGCTACATTCCCAGTGCGGATGAAATTCTTGCCTCAAAAACCGGAATCTGTTTAGACTACGCTTCCGTGATGACCGGTATGCTTCGTTCCCAGCAAATTCCCACACGTCTTGAAGTAGGATATGCCGGTGAAACTTACCATGCCTGGATTAGTTCCTATGTGGAATGCCAGGGTTGGATTAACGGTATCATCCAATTTGACGGAGAATCATGGTCTATTATGGACCCTACCTTTGCGGCCAGTGCTGGAGAAGAGACACTAAAAAATTTTATTGGAGACGGCAGCAATTACGTCACCAAATATATATACTGATTACAGGATAGGAGAAATACATTATGAACAAACAAAAAGCATTATCCCATACAGAGATAGCTTCCTTTTGCAGACAAAGTGCCATGATTATAGGGGCCGGCATTACACCTGCTGAAGGCATGAATATTTTACAGAAGGATACTGCCGATTCAGAGGGCAAAGAGCTTCTTAAACAGATTGCCTCTTCCTGCCAGCAGGGTAACGCTTTTTATGCAGCCCTTGAAAGTACGGAAGTTTTTCCCTCTTATGTAATTCACTTAATCGCTCTCGGTGAGGAATCCGGTAATCTTGACGATGTTCTTATCTCTCTGGCGGACTATTATGACAGAGAAGAATCTATTTCAGAAAGTATCAAAAGTGCTGCTACCTATCCTCTTATCATGATTGCTATGATGGTAATTATCATATTGGTTTTGATTGTTAAGGTACTTCCTATCTTCAGGCAGGTATTTACCCAGCTGGGCACAGAAATGAATGCCTTTGCAACTTCCCTTCTTTCCATTGGAAATACCCTCAGCAAATACTCGTTGATCATTACTGTTTTTATATTCGTTATTGTGGCTATAACCCTTATTTTTTACAAATCCGCTTACGGCAAAACCAAAGTTATACATTTTATGACGCATTTCCCTCTCAGTAAAAACTTTTATGAAAAAGTTGCTGCAGGACGTTTTGCAAACGGCATGTATCTCGCCCTTACCAGTGGAATGGATACCTATAAAAGCCTGGACATGATCTCCGAAATTGTGGAACATCATCAGATGCGTTCCAAAATTGATGTCTGCAAAAAATCTTTGGAAAACGGAATGACTCTCCCCGAATCGCTTGCAGATGCCGGAATCTTTTCCAATCTCTATTCCCGAATGATATCCGTAGGATTCCGCTCCGGTTCCGTGGATCTTGTATTTAAGCAGATTGCTCAAAATTATGATGATGAAACAGAAAAACAGTTGAATCGTATTATTTCCATCATTGAACCCACATTAGTCATTATTCTTTCCCTCATTGTGGGCATGATTCTTTTATCTGTATTGCTACCCCTTATGGGTGTAATGTCCAGTATCGGATAAAAAAGGAGTATCACTATGGCAAATCGCTTCAGCAAAAGAAAAAATATATTTTCACGCATACCCCGTGTCAGATTTTCCTATATTATCTGTGCAGCCTTCATTATTGTTTTTTTATACGGCCTTTCGTCTATTGAAAAAACTACCATCAACAAGCAACAGGAAAGTCTGGAAACAGCACTATCCCGCAACATTACCCATTGCTATGCTGTGGAAGGATATTATCCTCCCAGCCTTGCATATTTGGAAGAACATTATGGACTCACTTACGACAAATCATTGTTTTTTGTTGATTACAGGCCCATTGCTTCCAACATAAGGCCCAATGTCACCATTATTTTGAAAGAGGCTACATCATGAACAAAAAGCAGGAAAACCACATCATTGATATCCTGTTTGTTATAGCGTTGTTTTGCATTTTTGCACTTTCTTCTTTTTTTCTGATTTCTATCGGTGCAAACATTTACAGCAAAACTGTAGCAAACATGGAATCAAACTTTAACGGCAGAACAGCCTTTGCCTACATAACCGAAAAAATCCGGCAGTCGGATGCTACCGGCTCTGTTTCTGTGAGCAAATTAGATGATACTCCTGCTCTTACCGTCACACAGGAAATTAATGGTGTTCCTTATATTACATACCTTTATCAACATGAAAATGATTTGAAAGAACTGACCATTCGTAAAGACACACCGTTACCTGCAAATGCGGGACAAAGTATTGTATCGGTTTCCAATTTTTCACTAAAACAGCTAAACAACGATTTGCTTGCCTTTTCCTTTACAACCACAGATGGCGAAAACTATGATTTGTATATCAGCACAAAAACAGAAGGAGGAATACCCCATGAAAAATAGAAGTTCCTCCAAAACCGGCTTGTTTTTAATGGAATTGATTATTGCTATATTTTTCTTTTCCCTTGCCGGCGCACTCTGTATTAAAATGTTTGTCGAATCTCACCGCATCAGCAAAGATAGTGTAGAGCTTCATCATGGTGTTTTATGGACTCAGAATCTTGCAGAATCCTTTTACGGATGTAATGGTAATCCGGACGATGTGGTTTCTCTTTTTGAAGAATATGCATATGTATCTTGTGATACAGAGAGTTATGAAATAAAACTCTGTTTTGACGAAAACTTTAATCAACTTTTACGAGCAAAGCCTTCATCCGATGATCCGGACTATACATACGTACTTACCGCAAAGATTTCTCCTGCTGTAAATAATCTTATTACCTGCGAAATATCTTTTAACAGCAAAGAAAATAATCGGGTAATTTACTCATTGATGCTTGACTATTTTTCCAAGGAAAAATAAAAGACTTATGCTTTTGGAAAGGAACTGACTTTTTATGGAACGAAAAAAAAGCTATGGCATTCATGTTGGAATTTCTTCCATTTTATTAATTGTTGTCATCTTATCTCTGGTTTGTTTTGCAGGTTTATCTATGGTAAGTGCCGGTGCGGATTACAGATTAAGCCAAAAGCTTGCTTCGCGTACCACTGCTTATTATAATGCCCTCTCCGGTGCCAACCGGGATTTAGCAACACTTAATCCGGAAAAAATAAAAGAATCCTCAAAGGATTCTCTTATCTATACTTACCCTATCAGTGATGCACAGTCACTTATTGTTTCCGTAACACCTACAAATGAAGATGGTTCTTTTATCATAGACGGGTTTCAGGTCGTTACCGTTAATGAGCCAAAGCAGGATAACTCTTTACCTGTCTTCCATGGCAATTAACACGCCCTGGACAACTGTTCTGTTTTTGGTACGTACCCCGTAACAGGTAGAAAGGGTTACTATCTTATCTTCACCCTTTATTTCTTTATCTGACATCCATGTAGCCACTTCTTTTATGTATGCAATATTTGCCTCCTGTTCTTCTTTGCTGTGAATCAGATTATAGGTATCTGAATCTGACTTTGTATTATATACTGCAAATATTTCATACATATATGCTTTTTCTTCCGTGAATACATAAAAATACGGATTATTTTCTACAATTTTTTCTTCATCATTCAGCAGTTTCTTGAGACTTCCGAACATGGTTTTGTTTCTCATATTATGTCCATAAATAAATGTATTATAGTCCGCATAATCCGTCCAATTGTATGCATCCATAAATATGGCCCCTGATTTATTTTCTTCGCCTTCAAAGGTATGCTTGGTATAATATTCATTATCCTGCCTACGAACAATAGGATAACTTATTTCCAGTGGTTCATAATAAAGCCATCCGCAATAATCCGGATTCATTGCCTCTAATACCGGATGATTAATCCGTAATGAAACTTTTATCTTTGAATCGGTCTGTGCATCCTCCGGAGCCGCTACCGGTTCTTCCACAAATACAAATTGCCCTAAATCTTCATATTCCTCTATTCCTGCTTGATATTCCTGATATAATTTTACAACGTTATATCCTGATACAGCCACCAATAATAATGATATCACCATGATAATCGCCCAGATTTTATTTGACATACCGGTTTCCCTCTTTTATTTAATGATACACAACATTTTACACCATACCTTAAAAAAAGGCAAAAAAATACCGGATGAATATTTTCATCCGGTAATAATTTTTAATATCCGAATTCCTGTGCCCAGAACCACTGTCCATTACTGTGAACATGAATTACAATTGCTCCTGATGTAAATCCACCATCCATAATATTTGCTTTATGTGTAGGTGAATCCAGCCATGCCTTTACAGCCGCATCTGCATTTGCATATCCTTTTGCAAGATTTTCACCATACATAATGTTACTGTTAACTGTCCACCATGCAGATCCATCTGGTCTGGTATGGGAAAATGCCTGTGCAGCTTCTACCGCTCTGACTGCTGAAGCCTGTTCAAGTCCCGAATTCCATGTAAGAGTACCGAGCCCCGCTTCCTGTCTTTTCGCATTTACGATATCAAATGCGGCTTTCGCTGCAGCCTGCGTATCAGCCGATCCGGCAAGTGCGTCTGCAAGACTTACCATCTCAGGTTCAATAAATACAACTCCCTCCGGCGGTACATCATCACCTCTGGTAGCTGCCTGTTCGGTAATCTCGCCTTTACCTTTCATTATTGTATTGTAGCCAAATAAGCCTCCTGCCAAAGCAAGAACAAGTGCTAAACAAATTATAATTTTACTAATCTTAAACTTGCGCATATATCTCTTCCTTCTCCTATAACAAGACATACTCACACTAAAGTACTACTAATTATATAATAACACGTACATTTCAAAATACAAGTACTAATTTTATTTTTTGACGTTTTTTGTAAAAACCTTGAAAATAAGGGCTTTTTAAGAGATTTATGAAAAAAGTGCTGTTGATAAATATCTGTCTCCCGAGTCGGGAAGTACTACAACTATCATCTTTCCTTCATTCTCCGCACGCATGGCAACCTGAATTGCAGCATACAGTGCCGCTCCCGAACTGATTCCCACAAGAGTTCCTTCTTCTTTGCAGACTTCAGCTCCCGTTTTTATGGCATCTTCATTTTTTACACGGATTATTTCGTCATAAATATCTGTATTAAGCGCCTTGGGCACAAAACCCGCTCCGATTCCCTGAATGGCATGAGGTCCCGCCTCTCCACCGGATAAAACAGGAGACGCATCCGGCTCCACACCGATTACTTTTATTTCGGGATTTTGTTCCTTTAGATATTCTCCTACGCCTGTTATAGTTCCGCCGGTACCGATACCTGCCACAAAGATATCTACTTTACCATCCGTATCCTCCCAGATTTCCGGCCCGGTAGTAAGTCTGTGCGCTTTCGGATTGGAAGGATTCTCAAACTGTCCCGGAATAAAACTGTTCGGATATTCCTTTGCTAATTCTTCTGCCTTCGCAATAGCACCTGCCATGCCCTTACTGCCTTCTGTGAGTACCAATTCGGCACCGTATATTTTCATCAGTTTTCTTCTCTCTTCAGACATCGTCTCCGGCATAACGATTATGGTGCGATAGCCTCTGGCTGCTGCCACCAAAGCAAGTCCGATGCCTGTGTTACCTGATGTAGGTTCGATAATGACCGAGTCTGCCTTTAAGATGCCTGCTGCCTCTGCATCATCAAGCATCTGCTTTGCCGCTCTGTCCTTAATGGAACCACCGGGATTCAAATATTCCGGTTTTGCAATCAGTCTGGCTTTTAAGTGGTACTTTTCTTCTATATGTGTTAACTCAATCAAAGGAGTTCGACCTATGATCTGGTCTACTGCTGTGTATATTTTTGACATTATGAATCTCCTTATTTCCTAGCACATTAGTATGGTTTTTGAGTTTATCATACTATGTGCCTATCTACATGTCAATGCAATCGCTTATACAAAAGGATTCCAAAATCTTCCGCCGTTTAACCACATACATCCCAAAGAAATAATCATCATGCAAACTGCTATTATGATCGCTATATAATCTGCCTTCTTAAAAGGTCTTTCCACAATCCATGTTCTCTTTTTCTTTTTACCGAATCCACGAAGTTCCATGGCATTGGAAATCACTTCAATCCTGTCTAAACTGGACAATACAAGGGGAAATAAAATCGCTGCGGAATTCTTCAACCTGGCTGTTAACTTATCCTTTTTACTAAGGTCAATCCCTCTGGCCTGCTGTGCCTGGGAAATTTCCCGGAAGTCACGTTGCACATCAGGAATATATCTAAGGGCAATTGCCACAGAATAACCTACCTTGTAACTGACACCTATCTTGTTTAAGCTGGCTGCAAATTCACTGGGATCTGTTGCCAGAATAAAAAGTAGTGCGGCCGGAATAACTGCCAAATATTTTAACATAAAGTTAAATAAATAAAACATCTCTTCCGCTATGACGGAATATCTCCAGAACAAATGCACAAGTTCTGTTCTTGTTCCGTAAATCTCCACGCCCTGCTCCGGTGCAAACAAAAATAAAGCAATCAAATTGATTACTATAAGCCATGCCATGAAAAGAACTGCAAACCTTATATCCTTCCATGTCAGCTTAGACATCCAAAAAAATACCACGCCCAATAAAAACATAGCAACCAAAACTCTGGTATCATAGGTAATCATGGCTGCAAGGCTCCATACCAGGAAGAAAATAAATTTCGTACTTCCTGTCAAGCCGTGAACAGGAGATTTCTTTTTAATATAGGAAAGTGTTGCACTCATGAGCGTACCTCCCTGTCGTATTCAATAAACGCCCGGATATAACTCTCCGGTGGCAATCCACACATTTCAGCCAACACATAAAGCGACGTTTCTTTTAAACTTGCCTGTTTAAGTAATTCCGGATCGGAGAACAACTTTTCCGGTGTGGTATCCGCAATTTTTCTGCCATCAGAAAATACCAGGCTTCTGTTCGTATATTCCAACATCAAATGCATATCATGAGTTATCATCAAAACGGTATATCCTTTTTCATTCAGTTCCTTTAAGAACTCCATGATTTCCGTGTAATGTCTGAAATCCTGCCCTGCGGTAGGTTCATCCAGAATCAAAATCTGGGGTCTGGAAACTAAAATACTTGCGATGGTGACACGTTTTTTCTGTCCGTAACTCAAAGCATTGATAGGCCAATTTCGAAACTCATATAAACCACATATTTTCAAAGCCTCAAAAACCCGCTCTTTAATTTCATCCTCAGGAAGATTTTGCATCACAAGACTAAGTGCTACTTCATCAAAGATCATGGGCTTGCTGATCATCTGATTGGGATTTTGCATCACATATCCGATATGTTCCGCACGCTCTTTAATGGTATCTTCGCCCATATCCCTGCCCTTTAAGTAAAGCTTTCCGCTACCGGGCTTCTCAAAACCGCAAAGGAGCTTCGCCATGGTACTTTTCCCTGCACCGTTTCTTCCCACGATACTGACCATTTCCCCTTCTTTTACGGAAAAACTGATATCCGTCAGATTTTCTTTCTCAGGCGTATAGCCAAAATGAATATCTTCTACCCGGAGAACTTCCGGCTTTTCCTCTTCGGGCGGTTTTTCACTTCTTTCTGCAAACCATTTTCTGATTTGCTCTTTATTCTCATCCGTTAATGTAAGATTTTGCATACGTTCCACATGCATATCTTTTGTCAATGTAACTCCTGCATATTTCAGCGCTGATAGGTACAAAGGCTCACGGATTCCCGCTTCAATTAATTTATTGGATAAGAATAATTCTTCCGGCGTTGTATCATTTACTATCTTTCCGTTTTCCATCATGATAATACGGTCCGCACCCATTTGCATAGCGTCTTCCAACCGGTGCTCAATAATAATGACTGTCTTACCACCGTCTTTCTGTAGCTTATCGATTAACTCTATGGCATCTCTTCCCGCTGCCGGATCCAGATTTGCCAACGGCTCATCAAACAGTAAGATAGGCACCTCGTTTACCATTACACCGGCCATGGAAACACGTTGCTTTTGTCCCCCGGAAAGTGCATGCGGTGCTGCGTCTAATTTCTCTGTCAAAGAAACCCTTGCAGCCTCTGCCTTAGTACGCTCTATCATTTCCTCCTGAGCCACACAATCATTTTCCATGGCGAAAGCAATGTCCTCCAGCACAGTCATTCCGATAAACTGTCCGTCCGTATCCTGAAGCACGGTTCCTACGTATTGACTCAACTCAAAAATACCTGACTTGTCAGCTTCTGTGCCACAAATAGTCAGGCTTCCTTCTGTTTTCCCGGGATAACTAAAGGGGTTCAAACCATTCAGGCAGTGCGCCAGGGTGCTTTTACCACACCCTGACGGACCAACTATAATGATTCGCTCCCCTTCAAATATCTCCAGATTAATATTTGTAATCGTAGGCTCTGCCTGCGAACGATAATGATACGTATAATCCTTAAATGAGATAATCGGTTTTTGCATGTTAATTAATCTTCCTTCTGAAGGCTTCCTGCTTTGGTTCTTGTCTTAGCATATGCCAGTAACAGTAATGTTCCTACGATAGCAGTTGTAACAGAGTTTGCGGCAAAAGCGATAAGACTCTGTCCTACTAATTTAGAAATCGCTTCCTGATAAATAAGAACATCAAGGGCACTTGCAATTACGATCCAGCAAATCGCATGTGCAATGATCTGTGCTACGTTAAAAGTGATAATTTCTTTCTTGCCGAATTTACCGTTTTCAATATCAATTTTCTTCTTAACAAGTCCTACAAGAACACCGAATACTGCAGATGCAATAATCCAGCTCCACCAAGGACCACCCCATGACAAATCAATTAAGGTATGTCCGATAAATCCCGCAAGTGCACCAACAAGGGGTCCAAAAATGATACTGAATACAGACAAAATACCATACTGTAAATTTGCTGTTGTGTTAGCAAAAATCGGAATTGCAATGAAACGTCCCGCTACAAAAAAGAGTGCTGCTCCGATACCGATTGCTACGATACTTTTAATAGTAATTTTCTTGTCCATGATTTTATCCTCCGCAATAAAAAATTTTTGCTTTACCACTTATAATTTTATCATAAGAAAGGTTGATTGCAAATAGTAATTTCCCTTGTATTGTGGTAATATAATAGAAGTATTTTTTGTCATAAAAATTTTTTTAAAAAAGTATTGACCTTCCTCTTTGTGGAAGGTATAGGATAGAGCGTGAAAGGAGGCAAGTCATGAAAATTAATGAAGTGGAACAGGCCATAGGCATTACCAAAAAGAATATCCGTTTTTATGAACAACAAGGTCTTTTAAGTCCGTCCCGCAACGCAGGAAACGGATATCGTGACTATTCTGAAGAAGATGTTTACATACTGCAACAAATTAAACTACTTCGAAAACTTGGTATTCCTATCGAAGAAATCCGAAAGTTACAGTCAAAACATCTTACCTTGGAAGATTGCCTTAAGCGACATTTGATTACCTTAGAGAGGGAAAGCAAAAATCTGGATTCCATACAAGGTTTTTGTAAAGACATTCTCTCTTCAGATGTCACGCTGGATACATTGCCTGTAGAAAAACTTCTTTCCGACATGGAAAACATGGAAGATGGAGGCACAAGATTTATGGATATCAAAAAGAGCGATAAAAAATTATTAAAGAAAAATGCTCTTGTGGCTGCTACCAGTGCAATCTTAATAATGGTTATTCCCATTATTCTTGTTGTTTGGGTCATTCTAGAAAGTGGAGATAACGTTCCACTTGGTGTAATCTTCTTATTAGCACTGATTGCAATAGGCAGCGTCATCGGCACATTACTTGCATTAAAAGAAAGATTTAAAGAAATTGAAGGAGGAGAATTAGATGAAGCTTCTAAGTATTGATTATATTCCGGGAAAGGAAATTGAAGATTTAGGTATTGTAAAAGGAACTGTTGTGCACACCAAAAACGTGGGCCGTGACTTTATGGCTGCCATGAAAACTTTGGTAGGCGGAGAATTGGTAGGATATACCCAGATGTTAAACGAAGCAAGACAAATCGCTGTAAAGCGTATGGTAGACGAAGCAAATGAATTAGGTGCAGACGCTGTTATTAATGTACGCTACGGAACTTCTTCCGTCATGTCAGGTGCCGCCGAAGTAATTGCATACGGCACAGCCGTAAAAATTATATCCTAGGAGGCCGTTATGGAACAGACTGAAAAAAGCTTAACTACGAAACGTATTATCATCTATTTAGCCATTACCTTCGGCATTACTTATTTGCTTTCATTTGCGGTAATATATCCCGCAATAAGCAGTATTTCCGTAGGTATGCAAATGATAGGCCAACTCCTGGTCGGAAGTGTTATGTTTATTCCGGCAATCGGTGTTCTTTTTACCAGGCTGATCACCAAGGAAGGCTTTAAAAATTCCTACATTGTTCCTAAAACAGGACGGAAAAGTATTCCCTACTTTTTATTTGGTTGGTTTGGTCCCTGGGTACTCATTATATTAGGTGCTATCGTATTTTATGTGATTTTCCCTGATAAATTTGATTCCGGCATGTCTTATATGGCTGCGACATTTGCCGCACAAGGAGTTGAGGTCACCGCAGATATGTTAAAAACGACCATGATTGCGCAATCTCTTACGGCCCTGTTAATCGGACCGCTTCTTAATATCTTTACCTGCTTTGGGGAAGAATGGGGCTGGCGAGGATATCTTCTTCCTAAAATGCAGGAAAAGTTCAGCCTGCCGGTAGTTCTCCTTGTAAACGGAGTCATTTGGGGATTATGGCATGCACCTCTTACTGCAATCGGACATAATTACGGCACAGGATACTGGGGATATCCCTTTACAGGCATTTTTGCTATGTGCTGTTTTTGCATTGTGATTGGCGTTATCTTTACTTTTATCACTATCCGCACAGGTAGTTGTCTTCCCGCTGCCATAGCCCACGGAAGCTTAAACGGCTTTGCCGCGGCACCGTTATTTTTTGCTGATGTAAATACAAGTATCAATCCTTTTGTGGGACCGGCTTCTACCGGTATTATCGGAGGATCTGCTTTTATTGTTTGTGCAATTATCATGGCAGCTATCATGATAAAGGATACAAAGAAAACAGTATAATTTTAAAAAATAAACCTGATAGAAAATAGATTTCTATCAGGTTTTGTTTTTTAAATATCCAATATTGTTTTCACACCGGGTTTATATTCTTTCCTCACGATATGCATAATCAGTTCTTCCAGCGCAGCTGTTCCTGCAATAACCGCAATTACTTTACATACCATAACTGCATAAGGCTCCCTGATAAAATAGGGAATTGAAAATACGGCCAATCCCGTAACCTTATTCATGTATGTATGTAAAGATGCAAACTTCCGATACTTAATAGCCGCTAACAAATAGCATGCCGACCGAATTATTAATACCCCTGCCACCATATACCAAACCTGCATCGGCAGCACTTCAAGTAATATCGGAAAAACTTTTATGATCATAATAGAATAGAACAATAAATCAGCTATACTGTCCAGCTTAGCACCAAACTCACTGATACTCTTTGTTCTTCTGGCTATAAAGCCATCCAATACATCCGTAACCCCACATAATGTATAAATAATATAAAATGCCGCCGTAAACGGATGAATAAATAATAAAAATAAAGTTCCTACTATTCGTAGGGAAGTAATCATATTTGGTAGTGTAAAAAACTTTTTCATACTCTTTCATCGTCCCTCTTTTTACTATTATACACTTATCCAAATAATTGTAAATGTGCTTTTATTCCCTTTTTTATATTATCATATCACAAACGCAAGATGAAAACTCATTCCATCCTCCTCACACCGTGCAAATATTTCACCTTCCATCTTACGCATAATCTCACGGCAAATGTAAAGTCCCAGACCGTTTCCTTCCTGTGCTCCCACATTGCTTCCGCGATAAAAGCTGTCAAACAAATGAGGCATCTCATCCGGCTTTATAGTATTTCCGCTACTTGTTATTTTCACAATCTGGCAACCGTCTTCCTCATAAAAGTCAATCGCAATTTTCTTTCCATCACTATATTTAAAGGCATTTTCCATGATATTTTCTATTACTTCAAACGCACTGTCTTTGTTTCCTTTTAGAAGTCGGTTTTCAAAGCCGGCAACTGAAAATTCTGTCATGACTAATTTACATTTCGGCTCATAGTATTCTTTTACCTTTTCCACAAGTTCTTTTAAATAAAATTCACCATTTTCCACTTCAATGGGTATAATTTCTTCACTGGAATTTTTGACAATCTCTTTCACAAAGTCTTCAATCTCACCGGATAGCTTCTGAATGGATTTCGCCACATGAATTTGCTCTTCCCGCGTTTCATACATTCCTTCTTCCAATGCCTTCGCATACAGTTTAATGGAATTTAAAGGCGTTTTAATATCATGGGAAACGGAAAGGAGCATCATCTTCTTTTCCTTTTCCAACTTCAAGTTTTTTGCCTGAGACGATTTCAAGGTGTCCCGCAGCATCGACATTCCCCAGATGAATTTTCCGAAATATCGGTCTTTGCTTTCTTCAACTTCTGTACCAAGTCTTCCTTTGGAAAGTTCATAAGGCATATCCCTCAGCAATGCAAAAGGACGAACCACCTTATTACGAACATAAAAAAGTAAAAGAATGGATAACACGCCTGCTACCGCAATCACACTCTCTAACATCCAGAATAATTTTTGATTATCCACGCTTTGCTGATAATCCATGCGGACCGTCCCCAAAATATCCCCGTTTATCACAAGCGGCTCCATATACGTTTCATATCCGTTCTTCTTATGATAAAAAGTTTCTGCTTTCTCTGTATCAAAGACCTCTTCCCCTGCCAGAAAATCTACCGACTTTATCTGTGCATATTCAGCCAAATCAGGAATGGAAAAGCCACCCTGCTCTTCCATTCCTCTCATAATTCTGTTTGCCTCCACCAGATAAAGTCCGTCGCTCTCTGCACTTTGCCTTAAGATAAAACAACCTGTTATAATCATTAGTGCAAGGTAAAGCAGTCCTGTTAAACCTATCAAAAAATTAAACTTCTTCATATCGGTATCCCACACCCCACACGGTTTTAATCCTTACCGGTTTTGTCGGCTCTTCCTCCACCTTATCACGGAGCATTTTAATATGTACGGTAAGTGTCTGATTTTCACTGAAACTGTCCATGCCCCAGACTTCATTAAACAAAAAATCTTTATTTAAAGTCTTTCCCGGATTTTCTGCAAGCAAAAGTAACAATTCATATTCTTTTACCGTAAGTGACAGTTCTTTTCCATGAAAGAAGACCTGTTTTGCATCTTTATCTATGGTAACTGCGCCGGATTGTAATAAAGCGTTTTCCTGTTTTAGCTCATAATTTCTTTTCATAAGTGCTCCGATTTTGGCACGCAAAATATCAATGTCCACGGGTTTTTCCAAATAGTCATCTGCCCCTTGCAAAAAACCGTTTAATTTATCTTCTTTATCCACCTTGGCACTCATAATAATAATGGGTATGTTACTCATTTCACGAACCTTTGCGCAAAATCCAAATCCGTCCATACCCGGCAACATCACATCCAGTAGAATCAGTTTCGCCTTATTCTGTTTTAAAAACTCTAACGCTTCCTCACTACTCTCCGTTATCTTGACGGCGTATCCGTCTTTTTTCAAAAACATACCTATCAAATCCGACAGTTCTTTATTATCTTCTACCAATAAAATATCAACCATAGACATTTTTTACCATCCCATCTCTAAAAGCCATCCTGACATTTTCCGCTCTCTGTCACGCAGTTCACTTTCTTCCTGCAATTTACCAAGGTTCATTTCTCCCTTGATATTGCCATCCTCGATGTAAAGCACTCTGTCACACTTCGCTGCCACTTTACTGTCATGAGTTACCAGCATAATGGTGGTTCCTTCCTGATTAATGCGATTCAGTTCCCTCATAACTTCTTTAGAGTTCTGTTGATTTAAAGCACCGGTAGGCTCATCCGCAAAAATCATCTTTGGCTGATTAATCAAACTTCTGCAGATACACGCTCTTTGAAGCTGTCCTCCTGAAACCTCTGTGATGTCATTCTCCGCCACCTCAATGATTCCCATTTTACGCATCAATTCTTTCGCACGTTCATTAATTTGCTCGCGTTCTTTCTTTCCGCCTTCATTTGCCTGATATGCCGGTAACACTATATTATCATAAATGGTCAAATTCTTTAACATATACATCTGCTGAAAAATAAAGCCCATTTCCTTTAATCTGACTTTGCTCATATCCCCGGCGCTCAAGTTTCCGATTTCTTTTCCAAAAAAATCTACCTTTCCGGCGGTGGCATTATCCATCCCGCTTACGGTGTAAAGTAGCGTGGATTTCCCTGACCCGGAAGGTCCCATGATTGCCACCATTTCTCCTTCTTCTATGGTAAAATTCACATTGCGAAGCACATTGTTTTGTCTTTTGTTTACAATATATGTTTTACACAAATCTTTTACTGCCAGTCTGCTCATCTTCATCTCTCCTATTCTAACGTATTAATTTCTTTTAAATCTACTTTCGATACTTCGTGGGCGCATACATAAGATGCCGCTCCCGTTGCCAAAAGCAATATCATGGGAAAAATCACATAAGATTCCAACGGATCTGTTATCAATTTAATAGATGTACCGCCCATCATGGCAAAAATAGGTCCTATCACAATCGGTGAAAGTATCTTTGACGTAAGTGTTCCCAATACAATCGCTGCAAGCAGTACAATCGATATTCTTGCGCTTTGCCATGCACGCAAGGTACTGTTTGAGAATCCGATGCTCTTTAACATAGCAATTTCTCCACGTTCCCTTGCCATTAATGTTTTCATGGTAAGGACAGAAATCAAAATATTAATCACAAGCACTACTGCTACAATAAAGAATTTTAATGTGGCAAGTTGATCCAAAATATTTCCAATCATGCTATTTAAATATTCCTGTACCGTATCCACCTCATAATTGGGATAAATATCCTGAATCCTTTGTTTTATCTCTTCCTGCGTCAAATCACTCTCTATCAAAACCTGAATTGCCATACCGCCGGACACACATTCCTGCGGTAAAACTGCATTCCTGCTGACACGGATTTCTTCTCCAAGATTCATCATACTTTGATAAATACCTGTAACAATAAATTCTTTTTCCTTATCGGGCAACTGAAGATGTACCGTATCCCCGATACCAACACCCAATTTTTCTGCAGAAACTTCCGTAATTGCTATTTCGTTATTCAATTTGGGCATTTGTCCTTGTAACATATCATAGTCATCCGTCTCTTTTCCTGTCTGCTGCATAACGGTGGGACTTATGCTTTCTTCTTTATCCTCTGCATAACAGGAAATAGTATGGTAAAACTCAATCCATGCATCCGCAGGTAATCCGTTTTCAGTCAATTCTTTTTCTAACTTTTCCAAATCACTATGTACTTTTTCCCGGGTATCTTCTTCCCCGACTATATACTGTTCCAATTTCCCGTTATCTATAAACACACTGCAAGGCTGCATGGAGAATGTCCGGATAATACTTTCGTCGGAAAGCGTATGCATAGCAGTTAAGGGCAGTAACATTTCCAGCATTCCAAGGAAAAAGATAAATGCAAGTATCAGGTAACGCCTCGTACTTCCTAAAACATCATTAAATGCTAAATAGAAAAATGCAGGCATTCTTTTTCTCTTATACAAATTGATTTTTTGAGCCGCCTTAAAACGCTCCCCATTATTTCCGCTCCGAATTGCTTCCATGACGGTAAATTGCTTTATTTTTCCCGTACTTCCATAGCAAAACAGAAGTACCAATGCAACAATGATAACCGCACAGAAAATATTACACATAAAATGACTTTCTGTATCTTCAATTACAAAATTGTTTACCACCTGTGATAATAACAATTTTTCAAACGGGAAACTGCTAGCCAATCCGATGCCTGCCCCTAATGTAGCAATAGCAAAATACTTAAGCAGGTAAATTCCTTTCATACTTATATCCGGAATGCCGATGGCCTTCATAATGCCAATTTCCTTATAATCTTCCTGCAAGGTAAATACAATGGTAAAACGTAAAATAAGAAAAGAAACCAGTATCAGACACACGCTTACCACAATTAATATAGCGGCTATCAACATATCAAAAACATAAATCATGTCTAATGTGTTTCTTTCCACAGCCTCCATTTGCCTAAAGTTACCTTTGTTGTAATCTTTCAACAAAGCGTTTAAATCAGATGTTTTTGCAGCGTGCAAATAGGTGTAAACAGACGCATTGCCTTCTGTCAGTTCCTCGTAGTCTTCCACAGAAATAAAAATTCTCTTAAAACCCATCATTTGCGATCCCATAACTGCATCCTTCACAATGGCTTTCAAGGTAAACTCCATAGACTTATTTCCACAGGAAAGCCTTATGACATCTCCAATCAGCAAGTCATTTTCCTCTGCCTGTAACTTGCAAAGCGCAATTTCTCCTCTTTTTAAAGAAAGCTTTTCTTGTCCGTCAAACACTACTAAAAAATTATCCGGCACTGCTTCCACTGCGGTTGTATTGGAATTTATAAACTTGTGTTTTTCAGGATTTTGTGTACTTTTTACAATCTCAATTTCTTCATCTATGAGCGTATAAAGTTTCTGCTCCTCATATTCCGTCACATATTCACTCTCAGTAAAAAATTCATCAATAGCTTTGTGGTCTTCTCCCAAACTGAACACCAAATAATCCGGTGTTTTTGATATTTCAAAAAAATGGTCAACTGCTCCCGATATGGTAATCAGATTGCTGACACTGCTTGCCAGAAACATGGTTGCCATGATGATAAACAAAAGCAATATTACATTCATGGTACGTTTTCTTTTTAAATCTTTTTTCAGTATATGTAATAACATTTCTTCTCCTCCGTGGCATATTTTCTTAACCGGTATGCTCACATTATAAAAGGGCAATTATTAAAAAATCCTTAAATACAAAAAAATCCTGAAAATAATTTTTCAACTACTAACAGGATTTTATCATACTATTCTTTATGTACATACATCCTTGTCATCGAAGGCTCACCATCCCCTTGTACCATGCAAAGAAATTCCCAACCATAACGCTCATAGAAGGAAGTATGCTCCGTAACAAGATACAGTGTATTTACACCTAATCTCTTCATCTCCTCGCAGACATAATTCAATAATTTCCCTGCAATTCTCCTGCTACGGTATTCTTCTTCCACATATACCGCACAAACATTGGGCGCCAAATCCTTTCTGTCATGGAAATCGTTTTCTATGACTCCAAGTCCGCCGATAATTTTCTCTCCATCCATCATGGTATACCACTGCGGAACTGCACTCTCTCCGGCTAAACATTCTTCCATACTTTCCAGATATGCTTCAAGGGGAATTCCCCACTTTTTGTGAAACCATGTGGCAAACTCATTTTTCATTTCCGGTCGGTCTTTTAAACTGATAATTGTATATTGATTGATCACTAAAATTTCCTCACTCTAATTTCCTAAGTTTTTCGTTTTCCACCTACATAATTGCCAAAATGGATAGCTAAGAGTACCTTCTAGTAGTAATTCGGCATAGGTTCATCCGGATACTGACCTCTCATATTAAGCACATAAGGCCACTTCCCGTCATCCTTAATAATAAATCCGTAAATAACTCCCATATGACGGTGCCAATGCCTGATTTGTCCTAATATCAAGCAGAATTTGCTAAGATCACAGCCCTCCGGCCTTTCGGATAGTTCACTATCCGAAAGCCCGTTAATGTAATTCTGTATTTTCTCCCTTACATGAGCGAAATAACTTTCCATCTGCTCCCTTGATATAAATTCCTCTTTTGGAATTACATTTAAATTTGCCAAGGTTTCCATATGAAACTCAGGATCTTTATAATTTACATCATAAGGATTGATAAACCATCTGTCCATAGAATACAACGTGTGATACACGTATTTCCACATAGGTATTCCGTCATATCTTTCAAACCAGAGGTTATCAGGAATACACTTCATCAAATTCTCCATTTCCCACAATGCTCTTTCTGTCAAAAAGCGGATATCATCACATAACATTACTGTATCCTCCTAATCATTTCATACCTATAGGTACTAAAATATTTATTCCAAAAATATCTGGCATTGGGATTCGCTGTTCCATGCTCTACCCATGCATATCGATAATTACTCTGCCGCAAATCCCTTTTTGCATAGGAAAGTAACTCTTCTGCAATTTTCTGTCCTCTATATTCGGGAAGTACAAACACTTCTCCTACATTTGCAGATTCACCGACGGCAAAAACCGGCAATAGTTCATCAGGATTTGATGCTATCAAGCCGATTATTTTATTTTTATCTTCTGCGACATAAACTCTTGTCCCTTCATCTGTGAAGAATTCTTTATATACTTCCTCCGTAAATTCCTCCCCGGGGTAAAAAACAGGGCTCTTTTTCAAGTGGTTTACTAACTGAGACAATAAACTCCAAACCTCACCCCATCTATTTTCCAATTCTGCTTTTTGTAACACTTTTATTTTATCGATGCTCGCATCAGCAGTCTCTTCCAACCGGCAAATACCGGCTTCTGCCTGTGTGCCAAACTCCATAAAAGAAAATAATCTTTGCATCTCCACATCATGAGCATACAAATTAACAGAAAAATTTACCGGCTTTTCTCCCACAAATTCTTCTGCCAATGTCTGAAACAGATAGCTCATGATTTTTGCCCTCTTTTCACCATCTGCACCATGTCCCCATTCCGGAATTCGGCAATAAAGTTCTGCATCTTCCTGCCAGTTATTATATAAAAGATATCCTAGGCACGCTCCGTTTTCTAAATATACCAATCCGTTTATTTCATTCAGTTTATCATTCAAATATTTTTCAAAAACTTCCGATGATTGTACCGGCACTCTTTCCAAAGAGGAAATTTCTCTTTTATAATGTTCATAGGCAATTCTGATAATTTCCTTGCTATAATTTTTAATGTCTTTTCTTGTTTCCATTCCTATTCGCAATCTCTTTCCTTGTTTACTTCAAAATAAGACGGTAATACTTTCCGACCGTCTGAATTTCTCCACCGTTACACTCGTAAGGCACTTCCTTTTCATACTGAAACCCTAGTTTTTCCATTACTCGACCGGACGCCGGGTTTTCTACTGCATGAACGGCAATACATTCTTTGATTTCTAATGATTCTTTTGCGTAATCCATTACCTGTGTCATTGCTTCAGAGGTATAGCCGTTGCCCCAGTATTTTTTTCCCAGATTATAGGAAATATCCCAATTATTCTCTTCATCGTTATAAAAGATCAAGCAGGTTCCAATTACTTCTCCACTCTCTTTCAGTTCAATAATAAAGCGGTTCCATTCATCATTTTCCAAATTCCCAAGTTCAAAGGAAACAAACTCCTTTGCCTCGTTAATATCGGAACTTGCCTTCCAACACATATATCTGGACACATCTTCATCCTGCATCCAGCAGTCAAAAATCGCTGTAACATCTTCCTCTTTTATTGGCCTGAGTATTAATCTTTCTGTTTTCAAAATGGGTGTACTCATATCTTATTCTCCCTAATTTTTAAATACTGTATTGCAGTTCTTTCAAAACCTTCGTTGCAAACTCGGCCTGTGATAAATATTCCTCTTTTTTGTGGATGTCCGCATTTAAATATTGTGAATAATAATCACATACTGCGAGTTGATAATAATATATTTTCAGTAGATTGTCTTTATCGTACTGTGTAAGCGGTGCCACGCTACAATAACCTTCAACATATTTTTTAAATTCCGTTTCGTTAAAATTCCCATCAACACACGTTGGTTCTGCCAAAAAGAATGAACGGGTAATTTCCCAAATTACAGGATGCTGACATGCACAAGTCCAGTCAATCACTGCATTTATTTTTTCTTTTCCGCAAATAATTTGATTAACGTTATAATCCCCATGTGTATTGCAATATGTTAATTTTGACAAATCAAATTTCCAGTCAGGCATTTTATCCATTAATTGGATCCTAAATTCCAGTCCCACAAGAATACCTGTTTCTCCTTTTTGTTTTGCATTTTCATATGAATAAAAATAAGATTGCTTTGCGCTTTCGGGTGTCATATACCTAAAGAAATCCGGTCCGATTCCCACCGGCAACTCTTTATATCCACGTAATTCACTATGTATTTTCCCAAGCAAAACCGGGGACTGAAGCATAAACCATTCCGGGACAGTATTTGTAGAAAAAACTTTTCCTTCTATGTATTGTTGAAGATGACTGACTCTATTATTATCGCAGGGTGTTATAAAAGCTCCTCTTTTATTTTTCATAAAAACGGAAACTTCCACTCCTTTTGTATATAAATAATTACATATCTCAGGTTCTGCTTCAGGATGATTCATTTCATTCGCATCTGCTATTTTATATATAAAATCACCTTGTGCAGTTTCTACTTTATAGGTATCTCCTCCAACCCCTGCTACCATTTGATACGCTTCATAAACATCAAGACCATATTCATGCCATAAAATCTGTTTAACTTTCTCTAACGTACTCGTCATAAGTCTCTCTCCAATTTTCTTCCACCCAATATTCAGAACCATCCCTAAGTCTTCCTATCAGTTTGTATTGGAACATCTCTCTTCGAATCAATTCAATATCACTGAACGCTATGGATTCTTTTATGATTTCATTCACTTCTTTTTCAGTATATTTCTTGTCCATGTCAAACTTTTGAACTATGTTTATCAGTGACATAATTCGCATAGGTCTCTTTGACGGATACTGAAGTAATTTCCCTTCAGAATCATAAACTCTCTTTAATTTATCAATATATACTTCTAACTCTTTTTCCATAATACTCCTTACAACGTTGTATTCTCCGGACAAGTAGTTATTTCAACCCCTCTATCCAAGAATATAATTTATCCAATGCTTTATTTGTCGACCTTGTCTCCAAAAACATTCCTGCACTATACGCGGAATGTGTATTAATTTTATCGGTAACCTCATATAACTCGCATTTTATTTCAAGTTCCTTTGCTTTTTCATAGAACTTCTCGGACATTTCAAAATCAATCAAACCATCATGTTTACTATGTATCAGTAGCATAGGAATGTGATTTCTCGCAATCAATGAATATGGCTCTGCTTTTGTTCTATCATATCCCTTTGAAAAGAGCTGCCACAAAAGAACCTGCACGGTCTTTATGATTTTACCTTGGAAGTAGTAAGGGCCCGCTACACCGATAAATCCGGCAATTTTATCAATATTTACACCATACTTTTCCTGGTCTTCTTTGCTATAACATAAAATAGCAGATAAATGTGCTCCTGCGGAAGGTCCTGTAACCACTACCTTTGAACAGTCAACTCCCTGTGTTTCCAAGTATTCTATCCCTTTGTTAAATGCTTTACAGACATCCTCTGTTTGAATAGGGTATTTATTCTTCGGGGACAAACGATATCCCAGCGAAATACAATGATATCCCTGCATCGCAAAATGCTGTCCCACATATTTAAACTCATCAGGCGTTCCTGCATTCCAGCCACCGCCGTGTACCCAAACCACAACAATATCTTTCTTATCACCTTTCGGTGCAAAATGAAGTAAATACTGGTTCTTATTACTGCCATAATCTACCCGTTCAGGTACAATCTCCTTCTTCACTTTGGCTAATTTGTGATACAATTTCGGATAACTGCAC
Organism: Lachnospiraceae bacterium; assembly: GCA_045586385.1. Taxonomy (GTDB): domain Bacteria; phylum Bacillota; class Clostridia; order Lachnospirales; family Lachnospiraceae; genus Suilimivivens. The sequence goes on along the minus strand of JAZNAE010000036.1, from coordinate 11,003 downwards.
ATTTCTCTTAAGTAATCGCTCATAAATGCCTCCTACAAAATAAACTTTTTTATCACTTTTTCTTCGGCATTGGGGTTTAACTCTAAAATATGGTCATGAATCTTTTGGTATGCTTCCTCATAAGAAACAACCGTGGACAAGTCTTCTCCCCAAAATTCTTCCACTGTGCAAAAAACAGTACTGTTCCAGCCGTAGCCTTCCCCAAATTTATTTACCTTCTGCTTTCTGCCACACATGGTAATAAAAAGATTTTTCTGCAAATTGGTAAGTGCACGCTCGAATTTGCTTGTTTCCTCCTTTGTAATGTTACATTCACGTTTTAAATCATGAAGCGCTACGCTTCCGTTTTCACTGATTACTTCATAAATGTTCTTTTCCATTTGGCTGATTTTACCTTCATCATACCATTCATCAAAAACCATACCCTGTCTGCGCACTGCAAGAAAATAAGGATACCATTTCTTTGTGATATATCCACTTGTACCAAAGAATACTTTTGCATACGCAATGTCATCACATTCTTCCAAGACACGCATTCTCCATTCCCATGGATCTGTTTCCGGATTGCCGGTATGCCATTTTATCGGACTGTCCGGGTCCTGTGTTTTCCAATCCCCGTCAACTAACGAAAATATCCCTTTGGCATTTCCGCCGCCCATGGAAAATCCACATTTCCTAAGTTCTTTACAAAAATCATTAAAACAAGTAATCATCTAAACTTCCCTCCGACACATCACTTTCCTTTGCATGCCCATAGTATACTGTTTTTAAGTTATAACTAAGTATCTGTCTCCAACTTTTATTTAATATTTCATCATTGTATGCCGGAACAGATTCTATAGGATATAAATCACCTACCACAGCAATTCTCTCATCCAAAATTAAGGAAACACTGTCGTCACTGTGTCCCGGAGTTGGAATAATTTCTCCGTCAATATTCAGCCTTTTTAAAAAGTCCCGGCTCTCCTTGCAGGTAATAACAATAGCCTTTTCCAAATTGACGGGTACAAAGCTTACCCTTTTATCTTTTTCAAAAACTCCATCCGAAAAATGAATATATTCCTTTTGTATATCAAGAATCACAAGCTGAATACCCAGTTCTACAAGTTCCCCTACCAGTCCCATATGATCCGGATGATAGTGGGTAGCCATTAAATACTTTACATCTGTCAGCGCTATGTTTTGTTCTTTGATTGCGCGGAAAAAGGCGGGCAAAGTTCCTGCCCAATCTGTGTCCACCAATAGGCCACCGGCTCCGTTTGATATGTAATATGTTTTTGTATTACCATACTTAATTAATTGCAACATCTCTTTATTCTCATTTCTTGACTTGTAGATTAGTCTTTTCATAAAGAATTACAGTATAATCCAATATCTCTTCATAGTTTCGCCGTCTCCCGGCACTGTCTTTTCAAAAACGCCACCGTTTGCAATAATGGTTTTCTCACTCGCTGTATTTTCGGTGCTGCAGGTCACCATAACCTTGTCCATGCCACGCTCTTTGCATTTCTCCAAACATAGACGCAACATCTCCTTCGCATAACCCTTACGTCTTTCCGACGGACGGATTGAGTAACCGATATGACCTCCCCAGGTACCTAAAATAGGATGATTAATATGGTGCCTCAGTTCGATGATTCCTACAATTCGCTTATCAGAAACACGAACTGCAATATATGTAGTAGATGTCACAAAATTTTCGGGGCAGGTTTCCGGATTTTCCATCATCTCAAGACATTCTATCCATCTTTCACCTGTCTCGCACAATTTCAACGAAAAGCATCCTGCAAAGGCATCATGACCATTCTCTTCTATAATCTCCGTCTTAAACAGCATTGCATCGTTACCGTACTCGACAGTAGGCTTGATTAATCTGATTTCTTCCATTGCATTATCCCCTTTCTCCTTGTTTCTCTATTATTCTATATCAATCCACTTTTTCATACCGGATGAGCCTAAATTAAATCCGAACTTTTCATAAAAAGGCTCTTTTCCTTTTACCGCAGTCAGTCCCACTTCCACACCGGTTCCGGGCATAGCCGTACTCTTCACATGGTCAATAAGTCTGTTTACAATACTTCTTCCAATTCCTTTTCCTTGATATTCCGGAAGCACAATTATTTCCTGCAAATACCAATACATAGCTCCGTCGCCAACCAGACGCCCCATTCCGATTACTTCACCATTACATACGGCACATACATTGAAAAGTCCGTTTTCAAGCGCTTTCGCCACCTGTTCCAATGGTCTGTTCATAAATCCGGTTGCTACCTTTAAGCGAATAAAATCCTCTGCAGTTAGTACGTTATCAAGCAATTCATATTCCACTTTTTCCATAATGTATTCCTCCTTAAATATTTTATATCCCAATCTTTCCTATAATCTTATATTGCTAATACTTTTCGTACTAGTAAACAGTTATTTGACGTCCCCTGCCGAATATCCGCACCACACCGGTCGAAATCCTGCTTTCAACGCCGTATTCGTAGAAGCAAGGTTCGGGGCCCATGTGGTATAATACGGGATTCCGCCTCGTTTTACAATTTCCTTTGCCAGCTCTTTTACCAAATAAGATGCCAATCCACATCTACGGAATTTCTCTACTGTATCAATTCCAATTTGCCACAACCCCTTTACATAAGTGTCTGCTGCTACCATTGCTGCAATCTCACCCTCTTTTTTGGCCACAATAGCAAGTACTTCACCCTTTAGCCAATAGTTTAATGCATTATCAAAGTCCGGTAGTTTGTAAAGCTGTTGCATCTCTTCACCTTCATATAGCTCAAATGTAAAACCGTTCGGTTGTCTCAACTCATTCTCCGGGCATAGATATAAATACCGCACGTGCTCTCCCTCTAAAGCTTTTCCATACTCTCGCAGTTTACTTTCAATGCGGTATAGATTCTCACCATCCATAATGTCTTCCGGAAGTTCTGTTTCAAAATTTTCCTTAGCCCAATCGTATAAACACTCATTCAATCGCATTACCGCATTGGTCCCAAAGGTCACCATTTCAAAAAAACATTCCTTATCCTTCAAAAACACATTTCCTTTCTGCAAAAAAAGCTTCGCATCACAGTTCCAACTTTCCGCCCACAATCTTTGTGCCTGTAAAACGGTTTTCTTTTTAAGTAAATCAATCTGTTCTTGCATATATGTATTACCTCATTAATTAAATTCAAATGTGTATAATGGAATCACTCCTCATTTCTCACTTACTTTTTCCATGCAAAAACCATCTTCTTACGGTTATATCCGATTTTTCTGTAAAAATCATTTCCTCCACCGGTCATCACCTCAGCGCCAAGTTTTTTCATTCTATGATAATGTTCGGAAAGTGCTGCTGCCGCTAATCCTCTGTTGCGATACTTAGGAATAGTACAAAGCGGCTCCATGTAAGCGAGCTTATTTTCTGGTACCCACCACATTCCTGAAAAACAAACATATTCTTCCTTTTCGTTAGCAATGATAATGTTATGTTCATATGTAGAATGAGGAGGTGGCGACATAACATCACTAATAACACCCTGATATGCTTTTTGCGGATTCCAATCCGTGCCCGGGTCCTCATCTTCCCAATTCTCAAAGGGTCCTTTATCCTCGTGGTCAAATCCTTTCCACATACATACTGCAAGCTTTACAGGATCAACCTCTTGCGGATTTACAAAATGAAACCCATCCGGCAAGAGAACGTTCAATTCTGCCTTTGCAAAATCAATGACATACTCTTCATTCACGTAGCACTGTTTATAGCCTCTTTTTTCAGCGGCTTCCATTAATGCCTTTTGACCGGCTCCAAAAATCAGTGCCTTTTCGCTTTCATTTCCCGGCATACACTTTTCCGCATATTCGATCATCTCGTCTGCCAATTCTTCATACCCACGGCTCAAACTAAAGTATACATCTGTACAAGGGGCTTCATAAAAAACAAATCCAACTGCCTTCTTTCCGTCAAACCAAAGTCTGTCCAAATATAAATATCTCTTGTCCATCCATGTTGACGTAAGTGCATATTCAAAGAAAGGTGCACCTACTGCATTCCCGTCATGATTTTCTACTAATAAATCCCATACTATCTGATTGTCAGCTAATAAATGAAACTGTTTTGTCGTAATATTTTTCATATTCTCCTCCATATATTCCTTTTCTTCTCTAATAAAAAATCTGTATTTAATTACTAACCATCTCAACACAGACCTAAAATACTAAGCAGTACCCCTTTTTGATAATTTAGTTAGAAAATAATCCGCCTAAGATTACCGGTCAGGGGCGGATTATTTTTTGCTTGCTTATCCATCTGCTCTTTGCATCCCTGCCAGTCCCCAATTTTCATTTGGTGGCTCATTCAGAATAATAAATACATCCGTTGGCTGTATTTCCAATTTCTCCTGCAACGCCTTTGTAATCTCCTCATAGATTTTTGCTTTCTGTTCTTTTGTACGGCCCGGAAACATAGTTATCTCAATCATTGTAAACTTATCTGTTTTGCTTGTACTTTTTTCAAAAAAATCATCTTCTATCTCAATAAGCCTCTGAAATCTGTCCCAATCTTCAATCTTAATCGCATTTACAAGACCTTCATGTACTGCATCCAGCAGCTTCTTTTTATAGTCCGAAGATTTACCTTTTATTATTTCTACTCTAACTAATGGCATTTTTTAGCTCCTTTTGATAGTTAATTAATTCTATATTTATTAAGGTTAATATTAACACTGTCTTTTAAAGTAATTTTTGGGATCGTCTATTTAACCTCCTTACTTTCCCATATTGCTACTTCGGTATATGGATTGCATTTTGCCAAGGCGATTTTCGATACCCTGGCGGTAAATGGTAACTCTATTTCACATTCTATAGCCTTTGCTTTTGCAAATTGTTCCTCATCAAGCCGTACTGCCAAAGAACAGTGTGGCATCCATCTGTCTGGCAAATAGTTTGCATTTTCTGCAGGTTCATAATTGCTTAATAACGATTCATGCAACAATATATTCAACCGCGCAAGATATTCATCTTTTACAGGGGATGCAAACAGTACATAGGGTTCAAATGCTTTTATCGCATTAAATGTTACGTCAAATGGTTTGATATCTTTTGCAAAAATCCCAACCCGCTCGTGCAAAGCATTTTGTTCGTCACTAAAAAAGCAACCTAGTGTGACATGCGGCGGAATGTTTATATCAAGCATATAGTTGTTGCCGGAAAGTGCCGCAGTTCTTGTTATTATCTTTCCTATAGTATCATTTGTGTTTACATGAAAATAAAGTACTACAGCGTATGTATCCATGTGTTTTCCTCCCCGGATTAATAGTGTACTCATGACCTTTCATTTATCTCGTCTTTCTCTAATAAAATTTGGTTAGAATATGAATGAATACTTTGCAATTTCAGCATTTTCTCCCTGATAATTTCCTACGCCTTCATATTCTTTTTTAAATCCACATTTTTCTAAAACTCTTTTAGATGCGACATTATCCGAAACACAAATACCATAGATCTTATCCAGATTTTTCTCGGTTTTTGCAAATTGTATAAGTGCCAATAGTGCTTCTGTTGCATATCCCTGTCCTGTATAGTTCTTTGCAACATGATAGCCGACTTCAAATCCCTCCTCAATCGGCACCAGCTGCACATAACCGATATTGGCACCTCCCTTTATTAACATAGGATATACCAGTGGACCCTCGCCTGTTTCATAGCAACTCATCAAAAATTCTATGGTTTCCTTTGCCTCTTCCACCGTTTCAAAAACTTCATCCGGTACAAAACGTCTGTTATCCTCATCTAAGGAATTTTTATGTACATCTTCTGCCATTGATAAATCAAATTCTGTAATTACTAATCTTTCTGTTTCTATTATCATTTTATTACCTCCTGGTTTTGAAATCTTTTATTACTTAAGTTCCTTCAGCATAATCATTTCCATTGGTTGTTCATACCCCGGGACATTTACTACAAAACCGCCCGCATCCTGATAACCTAACTTCCTATAAAAGTGCTGCGCATCCTCGTCAACCTGAGTTGATGTCATGACCATTCCGTAACCGGCTTTCTTCATTTCTTCTTCCCAGAAAGTCATCAGCTCCTTGCCATAGCCTTTTCCATGATGCACCCAGTCTACAAAAAGCATGGTACAAAATGGAGTGTTATCCCAAAACAAATTGTAACGCAAAAATCCAACCGGTTTATTATCTTCTAATAATACATAACCCATTTTATCTCTAACTTTCTTGTCAAATTCTGTCTCGGGTAAATGCTTGTCCAGTGTGTACCAAAATTCTTTATCATTATTTTCTACATATCGTATTTCCATCTCCTTTTCCTTTCATACTACTTGTTCAGACCATTTTTTCCATAACATCTCATATATTTGATTGAGTCTGTCTACAATTTGCTCGTTAACATCAATTCTTTTATCGCCAAATGTACTGCCTCTTTCTCCCATAAAATCTACACAATAGAGTAAAGAATAAAACAAAAAGGCTTTGTTTTCCACGCTATTACAACCCTTTTCTTGCAAAAGATACTCCACATAATCTGTTTCACAGTCCATGTTTAATAATGCCACATATGTTAGTGCGATAAATGTAAGGCTATCTCCTATTCCCATCCAATCGATATCAATTACTCCCGATACTTGTCCGTTAAAGATAAGTAAATTTTTAGTACTTATATCATCTAAATATGCAACAGGTTCCACATTAGAAAAATATTCTGCCAAAATATTTTTTTGCTCTTTTATACGCTCTACTCTTTCTCTATCAAAGTATCCATTCTTCGTAATTCTTTTGTCTGCTCTTTCAAGCATATCATCAATAAATTGCACCCAAGTCCATGTACCATCGAGATGTTCTAAGGATAAGCCTGATACTTTATTTTGTATTGCTATGACTTCTTTCGCTATCTTTCTTTTCTCTGTTTTTGATAAATTTTGATATACTAAACCTATATCTTCACCTTCCAGAAAAGTACAAATCAAATAATTATATTTTTCATATTTTCCATGAAATAAAACTTTGGAAGTCGGAATATCTAAGGCAGACAATTTGTTTAACCAAGAAATGGTATCTACGTATGCATCACAATCCATACTACATCTAACAATATATTTTGTATTATTGCTTTCTACGATGTAAACATAATTTCCTATTCCTACCCCACATCTCTGTATTGATAGCGGTATTTCATGAAAACATGTGAGAAAAATATTTGAAATTATATTCGTATTCATATCGTTTTAAACTCCTGCTCTTTACATCCGTTTCAATTTCATATCTTATAACTAAAACAGTTCATCCAGCAAAATATAATAATTTATTTTTTCCCAATCCGGTTCTATCCCTAATTTTTCAAACAACATATCGGGATTAAAGTCTTCGTATACCTTTCCACCATATGTTCCATCAAAATTATGCCTAAGACTCCTATAGCAAAGTGCAATATCATTCCATTTATCGCCAATTCCTGCATTGCCTAAATCTATAAAACCCTCTATTTGACCATTTTTTAAAAATATATTCGGGAGACAAAAGTCTCCATGGGAAAACACCGGTTCGAAGGTAGGACGATTACTTTCAAGCCATTTAAGTAAATGTCTCGGACTTTCAAAACCACCTTCCCCAAATGTTGTGGGTTCAACATTATCCACATCCACTAAATTATTCAGGACTCTCATATGCGCTTCCTTCAACACGACATCTAAATCCTGTTTACATGGACAATCCGTAATATCTATTTCCCATAACATTTTCAGCCCATAGGCCAATGCTTCCAAAAGGATATGTGGATACTCCAAATAATACGTATCACAAGACATCTCACCATCTATTTTTGACATGAGCAGATAGCTTTTCCCATGGAACTCTTCATGGGCAAGCACCCGTGGTACAGGGAGTTTCCCTTCCAACCATTGCATTATCTGCACCTGCTCTGACACAGCCTCTGAACTGTTTTCAATTTTTAAAACCATATCTTCAAAAATCAGTACCTGATTTCCGGACATTCCAATCTCATCTACTGTAAATGTCTTGTTATCAATCAGGGATTTAATTTTCGAAGGCAGCTGTATTTGACTCATATATTCACTCCTACTAACTGAAATTTTCAAGCGTTTCGAAAATTGATAGTTGTCAGATTAAATACAATTTAGTATTTCTCTGAAATATTTTACACAATAATCTGCATGTTCCATAATACGAATTCGTTTTTCATCAGTTTTAACTTCAAGTGCTTCAGTAACTACTGTTTTCATCCCGACCGATTTTGCCCCGTACAATTCATTAGAACCACCATCCCCAACAAACAAACATTCAGATGGTAATACATTTAAATGTTGCATTGCTAATTCATAAATTTTCCTATCAGGCTTCAACATTCCTACATTGCAGGAAAATATAACATCATCGAAGATGGGACTTAACTGGGATTGATTCCAATATTTACAATCAATAACATCCGCATTACTTATTAAACCAAGCTTAATATCGTTATCTTTCAATTTTTTTAGAACACCAATAATATCCATAGAAACATTTTGTAATGCTGCTTTCATTCTGTTTTCACGTGCTAATAAAACTTTTTCCTTTTTAATATCGCTAATATCAAATGGAATAGTAGATACAATCTTATCAATAATTTCCCTCCCTGATTTGACTAATCCCAAAGCTCTTTCTTGATACAACACATCGCTTTCGGCATAATTCTCCCATTCATTTACTGACAAATCCAATATATCAAATTCATTATTTGCTTCTCTATATGTAGGAACTATTAAAGTAAAAAACAAATCAAAGTATATAGCTTTTATCATTTTTCTCCTCCAAAAATTCAAATTTTCTGTTCCATACAAATTGGAATTTATCGTTCCAATAAACTGAAATATTGCGTTCCATACACCTTTAAATATGCTATGCTTCTTCACATAGAGAGTTTTTACCAATAAACACTGAAATAATTAATGTCACACACGAAAAACAAATCGTGAATATAGATTCATAAATATTATCTATATTAAAAAGTCCCAATTCGGTAGCGTAGGACGAGACAGCATTCATAATTGTATGAAGAGCTATGCTTAATAATAAATATGCCACTCTTCTTTTTGTACTGGCATAATAATCAATCAAAGTCAAACCCATCAACGCCCCAAAACTAAAAATTCTACCAACAACGGCAAGAAGGCAAAAAAAACCACTCATGCCTGTGGCAAGAATTGTTCCAATATCAAACACCGTATGTAAAACACTACGCCCTAATCCAAATATGACTGGTATTTCTCTAGATTTTTCTTTCTTAAGTATAGTTCTAAATACAAGATAATAGCCACCTTCTTCAAACAGTCCTTGAATCACCCCAACTACAACACATAGCAATAGAGTATGTATTGAAAAAAAATCTTTGATTGGCGAATCAACCAACACTAATAATGCCTGAATTGGCAGTGGTAGCAATAATCCAAAAAACAGTAAACTTATTGCTCCAAGCAAGAATATTTTATATTTTCTCATCGTTTTTCTCCTCTACAACTTTAAAGTTTCTATTCCCTACAAATTGTGATTTAACGGATTGACTTTGGAAAGGCATTAAACCAGGCACGTTCCTCAAAATCTTTTTTCTTAGGAAGAATAGGGGGTGTCTTTGCAATGCCTACCGGAAGAAAACATACCAACTCGAATTCATCCGGTACTCCAAGGATTTGAGCCATTTGATAACCAATTCTATCTTCATCCGTAATATGTCCCTCAAACCAGCAGCTTTGGTAACCAAGCTCAATAATAGCAAGTAACATATTCTCAATTGCTGCGGAATAGTCCTGAATAGCAAAACATTTATCACGATATGCATAGATTCTCTGCGTAAGGACACAAATCATTGCAGGTGCAGTTTCGCCCACAGGTGGATTAATTACTCGGCGAAGTTTTTCCAAAACAGCAGGATCATCAACCGCTATCAGGCTCGTTGTCTGCTTATTGCACCCCGACGGTGCGGCCAAGCCTGCTTTCATAATTTTAATTAAGTCTTCTTTGGGAATAGACGTGTTCTCGTACTCACCACGATAACTATGCCTGCTGTTAATTGCATCCAGTGTATTCATATTGTCCTCCTATCAATTGCTTCAAACTGAAATTTTCAAGTGCACAATAAATCATTATTCTTTCATCTGCATATAGTCCTCTTGCAAAATGGCATATAAATATTTATCGCACCATTCATGATTGAGCGCACTATTCCCACGATAATATTTAACATAATGCGCCTCTCTACGCATTCCTATCTTTTCCATAATTCCATAAGAACCCTTATTCAATGTATTGCAGTCAGCAATAATTCGTCTGAGGCCAAGTATCTCAAACCCCAACCTTAATAGTGTATTACCTATTTCTGTACCATAGCCTTGTCTCCAATAATTACGATGTAATTCCCATGCCAACTCCGCAGGGTCTTTGTCTGTAAATGCTAATTCACAAGAACCTATAGTTTCTCCTGTTTGTTTTAATACAACAGCATATCTATAATTTATGCACGGTTTATGTTCCGCACATTTGATACCCCATTCAATATATTCACGGACAGCGTTAGTATTTTTGGGTTCGCTTGAACGATATTTCATATTTTCCAGATTGCTTAACATATCATAAAAAACAGGATAATCTTCCATCTTATATTTTCTAAAGCATAATCTCTCAGATTCAAGTTCTATATAATCCATACTATCACCACAAAATTCAAGTTTTTCTAACTGTTCTACAAATTGGAATTTGTCGAATAGACGAACTGAAATTATCATTCCATAAATAATTCATATTGATATTCCAAACTCGTATTTTCAGAACTTCTATTTTTTCGTCCTCCACATTCACAAGTTCTTGCCATGCCAATCTTTTCCATAATCTTATATGATGCCACATTCTCCGCATCACAATGTGCAATAAAATGCTTCACAGCAAGTTTAGTGTCAGCATATTGAATAAGTGCAGTTGCAGCCTCATATGCAAATCCATTTTTCCAAT
>JAZNAE010000035.1:0-2336 GCA_045586385.1 Lachnospiraceae bacterium | reverse complement strand
CAACAGTATAGTCTGGATGAAAGAAGAAATGCATGTGTGAAAGTATGCCCTGAGATATCTATGCCCATAGAATATCTTGGGGCTTTTTGTGTTTGCGCAAAAGAAGAATTTTCCTTAAATCTAATAGACATTGCCGAACCGCCGCAAGGCTGCGGTTACGGCGCCGTAGGAAAGCGGCAGAAAGAGAGGAAAAGATGAATGTTTTTTTGGAAAGCGTAAAGGAAAACGCAGTGTTTGTGGCACAGGTGGTGGGAATCTTCCTGGCACTGTTTGTGGTGGCATTTCTGGCAGAGAAGCTGGCACAGAAATGTAAAGGAGTAAAGGAAAAGGTGTTTACAACCCGTAAGGTAGCCATGATTGGTATGTTCTCAGCAGTTGCTGCGATTTTGATGCTATTGGAAATCCCGGTATTCTTTGCACCTTCTTTTTATGGTTTGGACTTCAGTGAATTACCGGTGTTAATCGGTTCTTTTGCTTTTGGTCCTGCTACCGGTGTGATGATGGAATTTGTAAAGGTGTTGTTGAAGGTTCTCTTTAAGCCCACCTCAACTGCATTTGTAGGGGAATTAGCAAACTTTGCAGTGGGCTGCAGTATGATTTTGCCGGCATCCATCGTATATCAGTTCTGGAAAAAGAAAAAAGGTGCTATCGTAGCATGCATTACCGGTACTCTGGTGATCACCATATTTGGTACTGCATTTAATGCAATTTATCTGATACCTGCATTTTCTGAGCTGTTTGGGATGCCCATTGAGACAATCCTCAATATGGGAAGTGAAGTGAATCCGTTAATGACAGAAGGAAGCATTGTAAGCTTTGTGATTTGCTGTGTGGCACCATTGAATCTGATAAAGGGGGCATCCGTATCTATTTTGACCATGCTTTTATACAAACCCTTAAGTCCTATTATCAAAGGAAACAGAACTTAACAGATTTATCTCTTGCATTTTCCACCGTAAGTTACTATAATTACATTAGTAACATATGTACATGTCGGGGGGACGGATATTTATTTTCTGTCAGAAAACCAATACGAAAGATACTGAATGTACCCGGAGGGAAAGAATATGAAGATGATGCAGGAATTTAAGAAATTTGCGTTAAAGGGCAATATGATTGATTTGGCAGTCGGTGTTATCATCGGTGGCGCCTTTAATGGTATTGTAAGCTCTTTGGTAAATGATATTATTATGCCGGTGCTTAGCTTGTTTACCGGCAAGCTGGATTTTGCCAACTGGTTTGTGGCATTGGACGGCAACACTTATAAGACATTAGCTGAAGCACAGGAAGCCGGCGCAGCCACATTGAATTACGGAAACTTTATTTCCGGCATTATCAACTTTGTGATAATGGCATTTGTGGTATTTATGTTGGTGAAGGGTATCAACAAATTGAAAGAAAAAGAGGAAGCGCCTGCTCCGGCGGCACCTACGACAAAGAAGTGCCCGTACTGTAAGAGTGACATTCCTTTGGAAGCTACCAGATGTCCACATTGTACTTCTGCACTTGAGGAAGAATAAAAGAGGGGCTGTCAAGGCAAGGTTTTGCCAAGACAGCTCTTTATTGTGATTATAGGAATTTGGAGAAATATAAGAATGTTAGAGTTGGATGTTAAAATTGAAGCAAAGGATTTATATGACTATATGGTAGCACATACCTACGGCAAGCCTGTGAATATTTTGGCCAGCTGCTTTGGCGCACTGATGGTGGTTGTAGGTGTTATGACAAGTCGTTGGATTTTCGTGATAGGCGGTATTGTATTATTGTTGTACTTGCCATGGAATCTTTTTTTGAAGAGCAGGCAGCAGGCAGTAAACAATCCGGCATTTAAGCAGCCTTTACATTATGTGTTGGATGATGAGGGAATCACGGTTTCTCAAGGTGAGGTGAGCCAGAGTCAGTCCTGGGAGAATATGTACAAGGCAATTTCTACTAATAAAAGTATTATTGTATATACTTCGCCTGTGAATGCTACTATTTTTCCCAGAAGAGCCATGGGACAGGATGCGGTCAGGTATATTGAAATGATTTGTACTCATATGCCTCCGGCGAAAGTGAGAATACGTTATTAAGAGGAAGTTGTGATGGATAGATTAGAGTGGGATTCCTTTTGTCCCGAAGATACATTTGCAATCGGAAAAAAAATCGGTGAACAGGCAGTGGCTGGTCAGGTGTATACCCTGATTGGTGACTTGGGTGTGGGTAAGACCGTATTTACTCAGGGCGTGGCAGCTGGACTGGGGATAAAGGAACCGGTTAACAGTCCCACCTTTACTATTGTGCAGGTTTATGAAGATGGCAGACTTCCCTTTTATCATTTTGATGTGTATCGTATC
>JAZNAE010000034.1:0-17646 GCA_045586385.1 Lachnospiraceae bacterium | reverse complement strand
TTTCGACCATTTTTATGTAAAATTTTTACAATAATTTGCAAATTTTCTTGCATTTTATCCGGCACACTACATTCTGTATCTATTAATCAACACCCACTTCATGGTTTTTATTTAAAAAATAATTGGTTTTTTTGTTGTATTTCTATATAATAAAAAGAGCAAAAATGAATCATACTTATTACATCGGAGGCATTTTTATGTATCAGATTGATTTTAATCACCCCATTCACATATATTTCATCGGCATCGGCGGTATCAGTATGAGCGGTCTTGCGCAAGTCCTTTTGGATAAAGGGTTTTCCGTTTCCGGATCCGACAGGCAGGCATCCCCACTAACAATAGCATTAGAAGAAAAGGGAGCATGCATCTATTACGGTCAGCGGTATGAAAATATCTCTGCAAACCTTGACGTAGTCGTATATACCAGTGCCGTCCATCCCGACAATCCCGAATTTGTTGCCGCGCAGGAATTATCAATCCCGATTTTGACAAGGGCACAGCTTTTGGGACAGATGATGAAAAACTATAAAACCCCCATTGCCGTAAGCGGTACTCACGGCAAGACTACCACCACTTCCATGATTTCTGAAATTCTCTTGGCAGCGGATGTAGATCCCACCCTTTCCATTGGCGGAATATATAAATCCATAAACGGAAATATCCGGGTAGGAGGCGGCGAACACTTTGTTACGGAAGCCTGTGAATATACTAACAGTTTCTTAAGTTTCTTCCCAAAAATCAGCATTATCCTCAATGTCGAGGAAGACCATCTTGACTTTTTTAATGATATTCACGATATTAGAAACTCATTTCAGCAATTTGCCAAACTTTTACCGGCTGACGGAAGCCTTATTATAAATGGAACCATTCCCGGTATTGAACAAATTACCGACGGTGTGTCTTGCAATATCATCACGTACGGAGATACTGCTATCTATGATTATTCTCCCTGTGACATCACCTATAACGAAACAGGCTGTGCCTCTTTTACCCTGAAAGATCAAACCGGCGGGCCGGATTTCTTCTCCTTGGGGGTCCCCGGAGAACATAATGTTTATAATGCCATGGCTGCCATCGCACTTTCCGATTTACTCGGCATCCCCCGGAAAATTACAAAAAAAGCTTTACTTTCTTTTAAGGGAACAGACAGACGTTTTGAATACAAAGGGAGTTTTCAGGGTGTTTCCGTGATAGACGATTATGCACATCACCCCACAGAAATTACCGCAACACTGCAAGCGGCTTCCAATTATCCCCACAATAAACTTTGGTGTATTTTCCAGCCACATACCTATACACGCACCAAAGCATTTCTGAAAGAATTTGCCAAGGCACTTTCTTTATCCGATGAAATTATACTTGCAGAAATATACGCCGCAAGGGAAACTGACACTTTAGGTATTAGTTCGGAAACACTGAAAAAAGAGATTGAATCTCTAGGAAAAAAGTGCCATTACTTCCCTACCTTTGAAGAAATTGAAAATTTCGTTTCGTCAAATTGCAAAACAGGTGATTTGTTGATAACTATGGGAGCCGGAGATGTTGTAAATATCAGCGAAAATCTTTTGAAGTAAAATTTATCCACAATATCCACACAAAAAGAATGTTTTTTATTTTCTTTTTATGTGGATATTTTATTCTTTCTAATTATGCTAATCCGGCCTTGAAAATTACGCAATTTCCCATAAACATTACAAAACATATCCACATTATCCACATTGTCCACAATTTCTGCAAACCCTTATAAACACTGGATTTTTCGGGAAAATTGCCATTTGATTTTTTTGTACGTTATGTTATAATTCATTTTGCTTTGAATGAATGTAAAAAATGAGAGTAGGGGATGGCTTTATGAGTCGTTTTACAATTTATCAGGATCATTATGCTGATGCTACGATTGTATCCAATTTATTTATTGATGAATATATGAAAGAGGCAAACGACGCACAGCTTAAAATATATCTGTACCTTCTTCGTATGATGAGTGCACATTTATCCACCAGTGTTTCCGATATTGCGGATAAATTTAATCATACAGAGAAGGATGTTATGCGTGCACTGAAATATTGGGAAAAGAACAGACTTCTTTCTTTGGAATATGACGATACCAAAAGTTTATCCGGCATCCGTCTTCTTGAAATGACTGGCAGGAAGTCCAATTCCGACATTGTTGCCCTTGCACCGGTTGTACCTATTCCCACGAAAAATATAAATTTAGAGGAAAAGGCATCTTCCGAAAAGGCTATACCGGAAAAGCCTGCATACGAAAAGCCCGTATACAGTTTGGACGAGTTGCGCGAATTTAAGAACCGTGAAGAAACCGCCCAGATTTTATTTGTAGCTGAGCAGTATTTAGGAAAGCCTTTAAGTGCCGGCGAAATTAAAACCATTCTTTTCTTTTCCGACAAGTTAAAATTCTCTGCAGACTTAATTGATTATCTGATTCAATATTGTGTCGACAAAGGAAAAAAAGATTTCCGCTACATAGAAAAAGTTGCCATTAGTTGGGCAGAGGAGGGCATTACCACTCCCAAACAGGCAGCTAAAGCCGCCCGCAAATATGACAAAGCAGTCTATGATGTCATGAAAGCATTGGGTAAAACAAACACTCCCACAAACACAGAAGCAACCTTTGTTACAAAGTGGGTAAAAGAGTACGGATTCACTTCGGATATTATTATGGAAGCCTGCAACCGTACAGTTCTTGCAACGGACAAGCATCGTTTCGAATATGCTGACAGCATCCTTACCAGTTGGTATAAGGGAAATGTACATCACAAAGCTGATATTAAGCTTTTGGACGAGGCATATTCCAAGAGAAGAACACCTGTAAAAAATACTCCCTCTGCAGGTCAGTTTAACCAATTCATGCAGACTGATTATGATTTTGATGCTCTCGAACGTGAGCTTTTAAGTAATTAAAGGAGAAGAAACGTGGCACTTACGAATTCCCAATACGATACCATTATCCGTGACTATGAAGCAAAGCAAAACCGAAACAGACGCCTGTTAAATGACCGCATTTCCTATGTTTATGCAAACGTGGAAGGCTATCAAGAGATAGATGAATCAATCGCTTCCATCTCCGTAGAGCACGGCAAGAAGCTCCTTGGAGGAGACGAAGATGCTTTAGACGAACTCAAAGCTATTTTGGCCGACCTCTCATCCATGAAAGAGCATCTCCTCCTATCTGCCGGTCTGCCCATGGATTATTTGGAACCGATTTATGATTGTAAGGATTGTAAGGATACCGGTTACGTGAACGGAGTCAAATGTCACTGTTTTAAAAATACGGAAATCTCTTTACTTTATGAGCAGTCCGGCCTACGGGAAATGCTCGAAAGTGAAAATTTTTCCACTCTTTCTTATGAATTTTACGAAGGCGAAGATCTCCTTCGTTTTAAAAACACAGTAACTACTTGCAGAAATTTTATAAATAATTTCAATTCGGACTACCATAATTTATTCTTTTATGGTACAGTAGGTACGGGCAAATCCTTTTTATCCGGTTGTATAGCCAAAGAATTGATTGACAGTGGACATTCTGTCATCTATTTTAGTGCTGCCGGTCTCTTTGATACTCTTTCCAAGATAAAATTCGATTACAAGAATACGGAAGACCTTCATAAATCTTATGAGGATTTATTTCAGTGCGATTTGCTCATTATTGATGACCTGGGAACAGAACTTACCAACAACTTTGTTGCCTCTCAGCTCTTTTCCCTGATTAATGACCGCCACCTACAGCAAAAAGCGGTTATTATTTCCACAAACCTTTCTCTGGAAGATTTCAGGAACCGTTATTCTGACCGAATCTTTTCCAGAATTACAAGCAATTATGAACTATGCAAAATCACCGGACCTGACATCCGGATGTATAAAAAGAAACTGCAAAACAGAAAGTGAGGTATCTCATGTCTCAACGTGAAGAAACTAGAAACCTGGAAACCATTCCTGTCGGTTCCCTGGGCATTATCCCTCTGGAAGGTTGCAAATCCTTAGGCGAAAAAGTCAACGATTATTTGGTTGAATGGAGAACTGTCAGGGAAAGTGAACACAAAGATAGTCTTGCATTTGCCGGATATCAGCGTGATTCCTATATATTACAGGCAAAGGTTCCCCGTTTCGGTTCCGGAGAAGCAAAAGGAATGATTATGGAATCTGTCAGGGGAACAGATCTTTATCTTTTAGTAGACGTGGCAAACCACAGTTTAACTTACTCTCTCTGCGGACGTGAAAATCACATGTCCCCGGATGATCATTACCAGGATTTAAAAAGAATTATTGCAGCCGTAGGCGGTAAAGCAAGAAGAATTACCGTTATCATGCCGTTCCTATATGAAAGCAGGCAGCACAAGAGAACTGCAAGAGAATCTCTCGACTGTGCCATCGCTCTTCAGGAAATGGTACGCATGGGTGTAGACAATATTATTACCTTTGACGCCCATGACCCCAGAGTTCAAAATGCAATTCCTCTTCACGGTTTCGAAACAGTAAGACCTACCTATCAATTTATTAAAGGCTTATTAAAGAATGTTGAAAACCTAAAGCTTAATTCCGATCATATGATGGTTATCAGCCCTGATGAAGGCGGTATGAGCCGTGCTATCTATATGGCAAACGTACTTGGACTTGACATGGGTATGTTCTATAAGCGGCGTGATTATACCAGAGTTGTAAACGGCCGCAACCCTATTGTTGCACATGAATTCTTAGGTTCTTCTGTGGAAGGCAAAGATATGATTATCATTGATGATATGATTTCTTCCGGCGAAAGCGTAATTGAAGTAGCCACTGCATTAAAAGAAAGAAAAGCCGGCAAGATATTTATCTGCAGTACATTCGGCTTGTTTACAAATGGTCTTGAGAGATTTGATAAGGCTTATGAGAATGGATTAATCGACAGAGTTCTTACCACGAACTTAATATACCAGACTCCGGAGCTTCTCGCCCGCGAATGGTATATTGACTGCGATATGAGCAAGTATATTGCTTACCTGATTGACACATTAAATCACGATGCATCCATCAGTGATTTATTAAATCCTAATGAACGTATCCAAAATGTAGTAGCCAAATATAAAAAAGGCGAACCTATTGACTAAACTATGAATACACAAAATAAGAAGCGGCCTGAGCCGCTTCTTATTTATTTTGCTTCATATACAAACAAAACATAGGGCGATGAACCCTCTTCAAATCTTCCGCAAAATGACAACTGTTTTTCAGTCGCATTGGAAATTTCTATTCTGGAAAAAATATATTTTCCGCCAAGCTCTTTCATCGCCTCCGTATCGATATAAATATCATGATCCGTCACCGTATAAGTACGGGAAGCATTCACAATCGACACATCCGTTCCCGAATACAGATAAGCTCTTGCACCCCAAGTGTCGTAATAACTTGCAGATTCCGGTACCCTGTCAAGTGCAGGTGCAATAATCTTTCTAAAATCTTCTTTGTAAGCCTGCGGGTAAAATCCCAAATAGCCGTCCAGCGTAGCAATATCGCTATACTCCAGTACTGCCGGGTGAAAGCCGTATGCAAGCGCCCACTGTCCTTCATACCCTATTTCTTCTTTCGCCATTTCAAATAAATTCTCTGAGTAAAATTCCTCATAGTTTAATTGATCCGACACCTTCCCTTTTAACAGTTCATATGCTTTTGCAACGCACGTATGATAAAAGTCATTGTACCTGCTTCCTGAAAAGACAATGATAAGCACCGCTGCAAATACAAGTACGTTAGCAGCATAGCGTCCTATCTTTTTTTTCATATCATACAGTCTTTTAAGTACCAAAAAAAAGGCAGCATACCATACGAACGGATTAAAAAATATTGTCCTGTTAAACTGCCAGCCCGTAAGCGGCGGACACAATGCTTCTATCAAACTTCTAAAACTTTCAAAGTAATAAATTCCATATACAAAGCTGTTAAACAAAAGTACCAGTATCAAAAAATTAAAGGAATCATGAAAAATCTCTTTTGCTCTTTTCTGAACGATATAGGTTACATTTACTATAACAAAATAAATGAAACATACCGGTAACACCAGATATGTGTGCACACTTTCGGCATGGAACATTCCCTTCGAAAAACCTTCCCACATCATGTTCACAATTGCTGTAGCATCCAAAGATCCTGCTTCCATAGTGGCACGAATGGTTTCCTCGCTGTCAAAAAGCATAAGACCAAACAAACGATATTCAAAGACAATATATCCTGCAGACAACACAAGAATTGCCAGGAGTATACTTGTATTTATCTTTTTGTCTTTTATGGACAACCACAAAAAAGCTACGGCCATATATGCCAAAATAAACAGACCGAAATAAGAAAAATAAGAGACAAGCGGATACAAAAACAAGCACAAATACCACTTAAGCGAAGGTTTATCCATGATTTTTCTGACCAAAAACACTATAAACGGTATCGATGCAAATGCAATTCCGTAAGCCGGAAAAACATTCAATATTCCATAAGCAAAACCGCACATCCATGCAATGGGTTTATATGTTTCATAACCGTCTTTGCAAAAATCCTTTGCCAGTAATATGCAGCCGGCTATAGCAATAATAATCTTCAAAAGATACCCTGTAACATAGGCATAATAAGATGGCATCAGCATATACAAGACACTGTATAACGAAAATTCCGATGGCAGGGAGTCTCTGCTGACTCCTCCCAAAAATGGTACATTTACGTTATGCGCAAAAAACGAGTCCGTATTCTTAAGCATCTGGAACTGTGCCACAAACAAATCCAAATTATCATGTACTGCAATGATGCTCTTTTCTCCAAAAAACAAAAATACGAGTGCCGCAAACATAAAAAAGCCTGCGGCAACTGTCAAATACCATTTACTGATAATTTTTTTCACTCTCTATCACCCTTACTCTTCTTCCCTGCTTTTCAGTTCCTTTTCGCACACCTTTGTATACCGGTACTCGAAATCTCTTCTGTTTTTCTGAGCCATATTAGACAAAATGAGTCCTGCAAAGAAAGATTGGATTGCTGCCAAAATAGCAAACCCGCACACAATCAATGTCGGGAATTTTAATACCAATCCTGTCTGAATATACTCTATCAGAACGGGAATAAAAAAGAGCACGGATACCATCGTCAAAAACGCTGCAAACAGACTAAAGAAGCCAAGCGGTTTATAATCCCTGTAGAGTCTGAAAATGGTAAATAACACTTTCATCCCATCGGAATACGTATTTAACTTAGAAACACTGCCTTCCGGTCTGTCCCTGTATTCCACGATGACATTTTCAATCTGCATCTGATTATAAACAGCATGAATCGTCATCTCTGTTTCAATTTCAAATCCTTTGGACAACACAGGAAACGTCTTTACAAACCCGTAACTGAATGCCCTAAATCCTGTCATAATATCTTTAATGTCACAACCAAACAATCTGTTTATGCTGCCGCGGACCAGACTGTTTCCCATATTATGGAAGGGCCGCTTATTTTCCCTAAAATAAGTAGATGACAACCTGTCCCCCACTACCATGTCTGCATTATGGCAAAGCACCTTACTTACCATTTCCGGTGCAAATTCCATGGGATAAGTATCATCACCATCTACCATGATGTAGCACCTGGCTTCAATTTCACGCAGCATCCTGCGGATTACATTTCCTTTTCCCTGTACATACTCATAGCGGACCACAGCTCCTGCCTGTTTTGCAATTTCCACGGTATTGTCTGTGGAGTTATTATCATATACATAGATGACGGCTTCCGGCAATGCCGCCTTGGCATCCGCAATCACCTTTGCAATTGTTCTTTCTTCGTTATAACACGGGATTAATACTGCAATCTTGTCCATCAGAAGGCTCCTTTTTATTACATCATGTTTCCAATAATATATTATAGCAAACATGATATGTCCCGTCCAGTTTGACTTACACGTTTTACCAAAGCCCCCTATTGCCAAACGAAACCGTTTCATTTATACTATAAATGCTTTAATTTTTTAATTTGTGAGGTTCATTATGATACGTTTTCTGGCAGTTCTTACTTTTGTAATTTTATTTTTGGTTTTAAGTATTCCACTTCTTATCGCAGAATGGATAATCGGCAAATTTAATATGGACATAAAAAACAAAAGTTCTCTTGCCATCGTATCATGGGCATTTCGCGTGTGCATATTTTTATCCGGCACCAAAGTAACCGTTAGAGGTGAAGAGAATGTTCCGAAAGACGAACCGGTTCTTTATATCGGAAATCACAGAAGTTACTTTGATATCCTGCTTACTTATATCCGCGTTCCGAGACCCACCGGTTATATTGCCAAAAAGGAGATGCTCAGATGGCCTCTTTTATCAAACTGGATGAAAAATCTTCACTGCCTGTTTCTCGACAGGAGCGATGTAAAACAAGGGCTGTCCATCATCCTTACAGCTATCGAAAAAGTAAAATCCGGAATTTCCATTTGCGTTTTCCCTGAGGGTACCCGAAACAGAATCAACCACACCTTTATGGAATTTCATGAGGGCAGTTTTAAAATTGCCTCCAAATCGGGATGTGCTATTGTGCCTATGACTATTTATAACTCCGCTGCCATTTTTGAAGATCATCTTCCTAAAATAAAAAAGACACATGTGATTATCGAATATGGCAAACCTATTTACATAAAAGATCTCGCAAAAGAAGATCAAAAGCATATCGGTGCTTATACCCGGAATATGATTATAGAAACCTATTTTAAGATAAAAGAAGAAGCAGGTGCATAACCTGCTTCTTCTTTTTAATTACTCAAAAACCGTACCACTTCTTCAAAATGCATGCCGTGGGATGCTTTCACCAACACACTGTCGCCTGCTTTTAAAATCTCCGGCAATTCCTTCAGCATTTCATCTCTTGTTTCGAAATAATAAACTTCTTTCTTCCCTGCAGCCGCAAGAACCTCCTTCTTTATCTCGCATGCACCTTCATACATAAACTTTGACAATGCTCCAGTGCAGACAATCACGTCAATTCCTTTTTCAGCGGCGTAAACACCTACTTCTTTGTGCATTTCACTTTCTCTCTCACCGAGTTCAAACATATCTCCGAGCAAGGCTACTTTTCTGCCCAGTGCCATGGCAAGCAAATCAATAGCAGCTTTTACGGAAACCGGATTGGCATTATAGCAATCATCAATCACAGTGTAATCTGCCAGTACCATTACATTGCTTCTGCCTCCCACTGCCTGAACATTAGCAATTCCTTTTTGAATCTGTTCTTTGGAAAGGCCTAATGCTTTCCCGACTGCTGCCGCCGCAAGCGCATTATAAATCATATGCTCACCGGGCAGGGGAATTTTTACAGGAAAAACTTCCTTACCCATATGAAAAAGAGCTTCCGAGCCAAGAAGCCCGCGATTTGCTATATCAGATGCATATATTTCATTTTCCGGTTTCAATCCGAAATGGAACGGTTTGTTTTCACACTTTGGATGAACACGGATCAGCATATCGTCATCCCCGTTCACAAACACATTTCCCTTTTGATTCATATAATCAAAAATCTCTGACTTCGCTTTCAAAATACCTTCCCTGGTTCCCAAATTTTCCAGATGACATTGTCCTATATTGGTCATAACACACATATCAGGTCTGGCAACTTTGCTGAGCCTTCTCATCTCTCCAAATTCACTGATGCCCATTTCCACAACCGCCGTTTCATGCTCATCTCTTATTCTCAATATGGTCAGCGGAAGTCCTACTTCGTTATTAAAATTCCCTTCGGTTTTTAATGTACGGAATTTCTCTGACAATACCCCTGCTATCATTTCTTTGGTACTGGTCTTTCCCACACTTCCGGTAATTCCTATCACAGGAATATCCAGTTGCTGTCTGTAAAACTCTGCAATATCCTTTAATGCACGGAAAGAATCTTTGACCAGAATGTATGGTATCCCACACTCTGCAGGTTCGACTTCACATACAACACCGATTGCACCTGCTGCTTCCATTCCCGGGATAAAACTATGACCATCAACACGTTCTCCCTTTGTTGCAATAAATACACCACCGGCTTCCATTTTACGGGAATCAATTACCACACAGGTTGCCTTGGCTTTGGTACCCTCACCGCATAGTTTTCCGTTACATGCCTTTGCTATGTTTTCCAGCGTCATATTTTTCATTAAACAAATTCTCCCGTCCTATCGCAGTGCCGCTGCTATAATCTTTTCACATAATTCTCCGAAACTAACCCCTTCTGCTGCAGCTTCCTGAGGTAAGAGTGATGTGGGCGTCATGCCTGGAAGGGTATTTGCCTCCAGACAGTAAACATCACCATGCTCACTCATCATGAAATCCATTCTTGCATAATTTTTCAGCCGCAGTGCCTTAAATACCTGTTCAGCATATCCTTGCATTTCTTTTGTTTTCTCTTCCGAAATCTGTGCCGGACAGGTTTCGATTGCAGAGCCTGCCTGGTACTTGTTCTTATAATCATAAAATCCCTGTATGGGTGCAATTTCAATAACCGGTAACGCCCTGCCATCCATTACACCAACCGAAAACTCACGTCCCTGTATGTACTGCTCGATAACTACTTCTTCATCATAGCGGAATGCTTCTTCAAGTGCCGCTTCATACTCATCTTCTTTCCACGCAATGCAAACACCCACGCTGGAACCACCGCAACATGCCTTTACAATGCAGGGAAAAGGTACTTTTTCTGTCTGCTTTTGTCCCTTCTTTAAACGAATCCCTATAGGAGAAGGAATTCCGTAGCTCTTAAAAATATCTTTTGTAATTCCTTTATCCATACAGATAGCTGAACTTACATAATCTGTTCCCGTATAAGTAATTCCCATCAAGTCAAAACATGCCTGTATCTTACCGTTTTCGCCGTTTTCACCGTGAAGAGCCATAAATACCACATCTGCAGCCTGACAGATGGATATGACGTTTGGCCCAAAGAAATTTTTATCTCCGTCAGAACGCATCGCTTTTACCTGCTCAATATCAGGGTTCTTCTCGGATATGCCTCCCATTTCCTTTGCCCAATCTTCCTCTTTGTCAAATATGACTTCAGCATCATCACCGTCATATCCCAGATATACATCAAGCAGCACTGCTTTATGTCCGTTTTTCTTTAAGGCCCTGTATATCATCGTTCCCGTACTTAAGGATACATCTCTTTCCGTACTGATTCCGCCTGCTAAAACTACAACTTTCATAATTTGATTCCTTCCTTCACATCATCATTTATTTGATTATATTATCTTCCGTTTTCCGTAATTTCACTCAACATAAGCACCAGCTTTCCGTTTGCTTCAAACTGCTTCATAATACCGGTACTGCTTTCTATGTGATTATGCGCTGTCTCATTTCTTCCCAAAAAATAATGCAAATGATTTTCTATGATCGTCTCATATTCATGGTTGGAAATAATACGGTTTACCACAGACAGGCACATCATCTGCATAAGAAGCTGATGATTATCATCCTGTGATCCGTCTCCCTCCGCCAGATAAACAGCTTCTCTTGCCGCATAGGAAATATCTTCTGCTTTCGTCATGAGCAAATTCATAATTACTTCACAATCACTTCTATTCACTCTGTGCTTTGTAGAAATATATGTCACATATCCCAAAAGTATGGTTTCATTCCATTTTTCTATGTAATCTTCACTTTGCAAATATTGTATAATGTATTGGTGATAAGACGCCATCCCCGAGGCACGGTACAATTCTGTCGCAGCTGCAAAAGACCATTCATCCATCACCTTTTCTTTGTTATTTAATTCCACATATTTCCACGCCCTGTCTGCCGCCTTAAGAGCGTTTGTCGCATAAGCTGTATCGTAATTCTGATATAAATAACTGAACTTTGCAAGTGCCATGGCAAACGCCTTCCCTGCCTGTGGCGTGGCAGGCTCTACATAGATGTTTGCAACCTTTGAAGCGGTATCACCGCTTTTCGCGTATACACTGACTCCGTCATAAACCGCTCCGGTTTCCTGTTCCTGCATTTTGAGAAGCCAGTCTGCCTCGTACTTAATTTCATCCAAAATATCCGGAATGCCGTTACCACTTTCCGGAATTCCTATATCGTCCGAAAATGCTTCCGGATACAATTCATAAGCAAGTAGCAGCATTGACATAGTCTCTGCTGCTGCCAACGTATCCTTTTGCCCTTTTTCATCCTGATGCCATCCGCCTGTTACATCAACCGCAACCGAGGTATCCGACTGCAGTACTGCTTTTGCGGTATGGCAGGCATTATGCGCATTTTCACCCGCATAATTCTCCGTAAGTGTCATGCCGCATCTGTTATAATAATATTGCTTACATGCCTCTGTAAACAAATCTGCGTAAACTTCAGCCCCTATTTTGAACTCATAGGTCCTTCCTAATATAGGTGCTTCTATGTAATAAGTCCCGTCTGTGGTTACTTCACTGAAATCACCGTAGCAATAACTTATCCGCTCATCACCCGTCGCTTTTCTTTCCTCTAAGCTACCTGTATATACTGTTTTTTCTGTTTCCGCTTCTACCACATAAAACACATCAGGCATCTCTTCTCCGTGAAAAATTGCCACTTTTGTGCTTCCGGTTGTATATCCGATCTGATTGACCAGTATGCCCGGAATACTGACCGGCACCTCATAAGTAAGTACCGGTTCCTCTTCCATGCTGGTGTAATCAGGAATTGTCTGATTGTTAACCTTTTCTGCGGGATTTTCTTCTTCACATCCTGCTATCAGCAACATGCTAAGAAGCGCGATTGCAATTCCTGTTTTTTTCAAAATCCTGCCTCCCGAAACTTTGCTACCTCAATATCTTTTATATTATACCCGTTTTCCGTCTTTAGGTAAAGCAAAGGATTCGTGTTTATATACAATCTCTCCATCTATCAAGGTACATAGCGCTTTCGTTTTTATTTCCAGCGGATCACCGTCAAAAATGACCACGTCGCCATCTTTTCCCTCTTTAAGGCTCCCTACTCTTTCATCCACTCTGCAGATTTGTGCGGGATATATGGTAATGGACTTTAACGCCTCCTCTTTCGGAAGACCGGCTTTTACGGCAAGAGCGGCACAAACAGGCAGCGACTGTATCAATGAAACCGGATGGTCTGTCGTAATTGCGGTTTTCACTCCATGTTTATTCAAAATCCCCACGGTTTTAAAGGCCATATTTTGCACTTCTATTTTATTACGGCTTGCAAGATCCGGACCTACAATCGCCGGAAAGCCGCTTTCTTTTACCTCTTCTGCAATCAAATGTCCCTCGCTGCAATGATCAAGCGTCATGGAAAGTCCATATTCCTTTGCTATCCTGATTGCAGTGAATATGTCATCTGCCCGATGTACATGTGCCTTCAACGGAATCTCTCCCTTTAACACCGGCAACCAACATTCATATTTGAAATCTTTATCTTCAGGTGCCATTCCTTTTTTTACTTTTTCATAATACATAGAGGCATTAAAAAGTTCTTCCCTAAGCATGGCCGCCGTAGCCATTCTGGTAGAAGGTGATTTCCCCTGTCCGCTGTAATTTACCTTTGGATTTTCACCAAACGCTATTTTCATGGCAGCCGGACTCTTTACAGTCAAATCATCTATTTTTCTCCCATGGGTTTTTACAAATGCAAAAGTGCCGCCCACTACATTGGCACTTCCCGGCCCAATCATAGCTGATGTAATACCTGCACGGAGTGCATCATCAAATGCCGCGTCCATAGGATTGATTGCATCAATTGCCCGAAGATAAGGCGTAATGGGATTCACACATTCATTACAGTCATCCCCTTCCATTCCCTTTTTTTCCTCAGTAATACCCATATGACAGTGTGCCTCGATAAGTCCCGGCATTACAATACATCCAGCCGCGTCAATTAACTGCACATCTGCACTTTCTTTATAAGGAAAAGGGGCTCCCTCTTCCATGGGCCCCAGTTCCTTAATTTTCCCTTCTTCTATGCAGACATATCCTTTTTCCCAAACAGGACCTTCCATGGTCACTACTTTGCCGTTCATGATACAAAGCATATTTTCATCCTCCCAAGATCAATTTAAACATGACATAGGATTTATAGGTTCTCCGTCTTTTGTCAGCATAAAGTATACATTCGTACCTTCCACACTGTAATATCTGGTAGGTGCTGCCACCTGTGCAATCATATCACCTGCAGAAACATAACTGCCCTCCGACACAAGCACACTTGCAAGCTGTCCATACGTCACTTCATAGCCGTTTCCAATATCCATGGTAACAGCGGTTCCGATTTGGGCATCCTGAAATACGGACGTTACTTTCCCTGCTGCCGCTGCTGTAATCATATCTCCTTCGTTGGCTTGTATTACAATGGCCGGATTATATTTATATTGATCTAATGTTGGAAAATAAATTGTTTTATCCATGCTGTAATTGATTAATACATTTCCCACAACCGGCCATACCAAAGCATCTCCCTCTTTATAATTCAAAGTCGGAAGCATCGCTGTAGACAATGCCGGCGCATCTTCCTCCTCCGCCAAAACAGTCTCTTCTGTCACTGCTTCTTCGGTTATTTTCTCCGATGCCACCTCTGCTTCTGCAGACATACTTTCGCTTTGGGACAAATCGGGATTTTCTACCTTTGCAGAATTTGTTTCCTGAAAATAAGGGTCATAATCTAAATCATCGGAAGGTACTGCATTTCTCACAGTATCACCGGCAACCTGTAATTGCTGACCTGCTGCATTTTGTTCTGCCTCTTTGCTTTCAATTGATGTTAAATCTACTACATATCCACCGTCATCGGTATCCTCGTTACTTCCCATCCATAAACCGGTTGCAGTAAGGGCACTAAGTACCAGCACCGAGGAAGCTACCATGACAATGCGTTCTTTTGAGAAGGTTTTTCTTCTTACTTTTTTTCTCATTTTTACCTCTTTCTACGCTGTTTCAACGCTTCATCCGATTTTATATGGATAGTTTTGCCCTCATTTTTCCGATTTATTCATTATGCTTCCAATTTTGCAAAGGTCACATCTGCAAAAAAATAATTTAATATTTGAAAAAAATTGTCCCCTTCCTTTGCCATTTCATTGGCACCATACTGACTCATGCCCATTCCATGTCCTTTTCCCTTTACAGCAAAAACCATGCTGCCCTTTTCTTCCTTAACCGTAAATGCGGCTGACGAAAGTTCAAACATATATCGTACCTCTTCGCCCTTGGCCCATTCATCCTTGTAACAAAAATAAATTACATAACCTGCGTCGTCGTAGATATATCCGGCTCCGTCCTCCGATACCTTTTTTTCCTGTTGCTGTGCATCTATCTCCCCAGATGGTACTTTTGATATCAACTCCCACATTCTTTCAAATCTATCCTTGCCGTATGTGGCAATTGAATGATAGTCGTCTGCCAGATAATCAAGGCTGCAAGGTACACTGATCAGATACGGATACTGTTTTTCTCCAAACACCGCATTTGCATTTCTCGTAACCCCGTTGCTACTTTTAAAATAAGCTCCATAAATAGGTTTATTTTCATACTGCAAGATGAGGCCCTTTGTTTCCGCAACTGCCTCATAATGTTTTATCGTTATATCGCTTTTTCCATATTGTAAATCATTTACGTAAATTGTCTTTTCCTGACTTTGGCGAAGATTTGTCCGTATTAAAATTGCTTGTGCTTTTAGCGCCTCCTTGTGATATGTCTCTTCCATGGTCCGTGCCAGTTTGTCCGCCACATATAATTCAAAGGGAATATCCTCTACCCCCAGATTTGTCTGATTCCTAACAATAATATCCCCTTCCGTTAATTGATTTTCAGTGGCTGCATTTACCGCTATTTCCGCTTTTAATAATTTTCCTGAAACAGATGCAATAATATACGGCAAGAAAAGCAGCACCAAAAGAACCGTACCGAGATTTTTCCATGAAAACCCCTGTACGGTTCCTCTTTGATAGACATTTTGAAAGACTCTAAGTTTTTTCATAACACACCTCTCTCTATTGTATGTAGAGGTGCTTTCTTTTTATGTATAAATTACATATGTATTATCCCGCCTGATTATATCTGGCGACATCCACATGCTGCACACTTCCTGCCGTGCCGTTTTCGTAAAGAAAAAATCCGCTCCTACGTATCATTCCTTTTCTCTCATTTGCATCATTTGTCAGCGCAAAATCAGTGGCCACATTTTGAAGACCAATCGCTCCCACACCTGCTTCTGCAAGGGATACCAGCTTCTCCTTTCCGTTTTCGTCCATGGTCCAAATTTTTAACTTGTAGAAAATCGGATCTCCTTCGTCAATAAATCCGTTTCCATCCTCATCATACCCGGCCAGATCCGCAAAACCGTCTCCCGAAGTTGTTCCGAAAAGTTCGCTTCCGTCATTAATGGTTCCGTCACCATTTTTATCCAGTGCCAGATACCCACTGCCTTCTGCAAGTCTGCTGATTTCATCTTCGACTCCATCTGCGTCGATATCGAAGAAGAATGTCTGATCGGAAAGATCTGCAATGTTTCCATTTAAATTAATGACGAGCGGATCGCACATGGACACTTCTATCATCTCATAATTTTCTTCATAGTATTCTTTGAAACTGCGGCTCATATTCAAATTTAAATTGAAATTAATTTCCCTTCCGTCCGCACATTTCACGGTTCCCTGTGTCGAAAACGAGGTGGTTTCCGTTTCTTCGTAATAATACTGATTGCTATAGGTAAATGTTCTCACATTTGCGCCTGCGAGAGAAAGTATTGCATCCTGCGTGGATTGTCCGGATAATCCGCCTTCCGCTTTACTGCTTTCTTCAAAATCAAAAAGACTTTTTCCCTTTCTGTCCGGAAACAAAAGCGCCATGAGATAATCCAGACATTGCTGTTTAATTGTCTTAAGTGCCCTCCCTGTTTCCTCTGCGTCCATATTTTCTATCTTTCCCATCCGGAATGCATTCACTTTTGCACGCATTTCTTCTATGGTTTTAGACAGAAAATCTTCCGGAGTTTCCTCCTTACTTGTATTTAATGTTTCTTCCTGGGACAACGAAGCCTCTTCCTCCCCTGTTCCCAACAAATTTCCAAACAGGCTGTCAGTTCCGTCCTCCAATTTTTGCCTGCTGTTTGTTATGGTTATTTTTGTCACTCTGGTTGCTGTCGCTGAGTAACTACGTTCGGATTCCATTCCTATGTTACTGGAATCAATTCTCAACGTATGCCTCCTTATAATAATATTTGTTCTGTATTACCACACTCATCAAATCGGTTTACTTCCCAATTCCGTGGCGCCCCTGTCATTATGAAGTAAACAAAAATGGTATGTAAAAAACCTTCTTCACGTTTTCTACATACCATCCGTGGTTATACAAACATCTTCCTGAGTATCGCCTTATGGCGATTCCTACACCATATATATCGGTGGAAAGTTGCATAACTTTAGTTCTTCTTTATCGCATTTTTAAATTGACATATTTTGTCGTTACAGTTAGCGCATTGCAGCCTTTTATTAGCTCCGCTGTAAAAACGTTCGGGATGCTTGGCATATGTAATCTCCCATTTAATAAGCACCACAATGGAAGTAAAAAACAAACTCCAACTGAAAAAGTTCTTGATAAACAGCATGGGCGTGAACATCATAAAATGCCCCCAGTCATATATCCTGCAATTATCACAACATCTGTTCTTCATTATCGCCGTC
>JAZNAE010000033.1:0-110427 GCA_045586385.1 Lachnospiraceae bacterium | reverse complement strand
AGTACAGTCTGCACCTTCTACCGCTTCCACATAACCACATACATCATTATGCGTGTGATGTTCACAATTTTCTGCTGCAAACGCAGTTAAATTTGTGCTTGTCCCCATAAGGACAACTGCCAACGCCAATGCGCTGAATTTCTTCCACTTTCTTCTTACGTTCTTCATTACTACCTCCATTACTTTAGCAATTCCGTTTGTTCCCTAATTACATCTATCAATAAATTACTCATTCAAGTAATCACTCACAAAAAAAACGAGCATATTATTTACATGTGATACCCCAAACAATTTATATTCTGTTCCACCCTTGTCAAAAAATTCTGTAATCTCTGAAAAGGAATTCAAATTCCAAGTTCCATAAAATGTTTCCTCATTATCCTTTTCACAGGTTATTATGCGTACAATCTTTATTTCATCCGACTCGCATTTTGCTATATCGGATAATAATACCGGCTTGTCAAAATTGAATTTAATCATGTCATATGTCCTCTTCTTACTCTTACTAACTTCAATTCCCTGATTACTTTTTTAACAAGCCAAAAAGGCACATCCTGCCTGCGCCGTTCTGGCATAGACAAAATGTGCCTCATGTATCTATAGCTTTATACCACAAATAAACAGACTTAGTCTGTCTGTCTGTCAAAATTTTAGTTTCAATAAATCTGACCGTCAACTGCTAACACTGTACCCTTTTATCCGGACACTTTTCCTTTCCTAGATTTTCCTTACACATACATAGATAATTTTATCATATCTTTTTCTATTTGGGAATAAAATGCGCAAAATTTGTTATATTTTACACATATTTTTTCATAAACCATTTGATATATTACTAAAAAAGAAGTCGAATAGCAAGCACTGCCTGTGTCATGACACAGGCGAAATTCTACATTCACAGTCTGCCGACTGCTCTGAGCAAATTTCCATAGGGAAGTATCCCTAACCCTCTTTATAAAGATATTACGTTTTCGTTCAAACGTCTTGACCATCTGCTATCCTTTTGATAAAATTTCACTAGGGAAATTCTATCTATAATTAAATACATTATAAAAAACTGTTGTGAAAATCGAAACTTTTACAGCAGTTTTTTTATGCCCAAATGTAAGAAAGGAGTTAGCAAATGGCAAAAAGAACACGTACCAATCCGGTGCAGTTTTACCTTGATGATGATGAGCAGTATATCCTTGATGCAAAGTTTAAAGAATCCAAAATGAAAAGCAAATCTGCTTTTCTGCGGAAGTTAGTTCTGTTTGGTTTTGTCTATGACGTAGATTACAGTTACCTTAGAGATTACAACACGGAATTAGGACGTATCAGTAAAAGTCTGAACCAGATTGCAAAGCGTATCAACAGTACAAATCACATCTATCAGGAAGATATAGACGAAGTAAAGGAGTTGATGAATCAGGTATGGCATACACAAAAATCCATGCTATCAAAGCAACCGTTAATAAAGCGATAGACTATATCTGCAACCCGGATAAAACAGACGATAAGATTTTCATTTCTTCTTATGCCTGTTCTCCTGAAACCGCAGCTTATGATTTTAAATATACATTAGATCACTGCCGTGAAAATTCTCCCAATAAAGCTTATCACTTAATACAGGCTTTTGCTCCGGGCGAAGTAAGTTTTGAAGAAGCTCATACCATCGGACAGGAACTTGCAGACAGAGTTTTAGAAGGAAAATATTCTTACGTTGTTACCACTCACATTGATAAAGGTCACGTCCATAACCACATTATCTTTTGTGCTGCAGATAACATAAACCATGATAAATACCATGACTGTGACAAGACCTATTACCGCATCCGGCACTTGAGTGATGAGCTATGTAAGGAACATAATCTATCCATCATATCTCCTACCGGACAACGAGGTAAAAAGTACAATGAATGGCAGGCAGATAAGAGTGGTGCGTCTGCAAAGACACAACTGCGAAGGGACATTAACATTGCCATTAAATCCTCTTCCACTTATGAGGAATTTCTTTTACTCATGCGGGCAAAAGGATATGAAATCAAAGGAGAAACCTTTGGAGAAGATGCTAGAAAATACATTTCTTTCCGTCCTCTTGGTCAAAATAATTTTGTACGTGGTAGTGCTAAGTCTTTAGGTAAGGAATATACAAAAGAAAGAATCAAAGAACGGATTGAACAGAAACGGGAACGCAAAGTTGCTATCCCCAAAAAAGATTATGCTTCCCGGAAGCTAGTGGATACTTCCGGAGAAAAATTTGAAAACAGTCCCAGACTAAAGCGTTGGGCAACCATTGAAAATTTAAAAATCGCTGCCGCAAGTTATAATGAAGTCGGTTCCATTTCTGAATTGGAACGTAAGATTTCCATACAAACGCAAGCCGGAAAATCCGCAAAGCAAAGCGTTGTGGAATTAGAACACCGCTTGAAAGATTTAGGAGAAATAATTAAATATGCAGAGCAGTATCGGGCCAATCGTTCCTATCATATCGGCTACAAAAAAGCCAAGAATCCGGACGCATATTTCCGCAGATATGAAAGTCAGATTATCCTATACGGCGGTGCAAAACGTATGCTTGAACAGGCGGGCATCAATCTGAAATCTCTCAATGTAAACAAGTTAAAATCTGAGTATGAGGAACTTACAAAGCAGAAAAGTGAACTTACCGCCACCTATAAGAATTGTGAAAAAGAGGTTCGTGAGTTAAACCGTAAGCTGGAGAATCTGAATCAATATTTAGGACGGGAAAACAGCTCCACACTCACTCCGGAACAAAGCGAAAAAAACAAAAATCAGACTTTATAAAAAAAGCGGGTAGTCAGCCACAAAAGCCAACTACCCGCCAATCAACATTACTTAATCTGCTGCTTCTAATACAAGCTTTGCAAATTCTTCATCGGTCATATCCTGAAGTTTTGTTAATACATTCCTTGCAAGTTCTTCCATTTCACTTTCTTTCAGATGTGGCAGTACCCGGCCAATATCTTCAATCAGTTCCATTCTGCTTTTTGTATTAAACACGCACATTAAATTAATTTCTTCTACTGTAAATTTACCCATAACCTTATATCTCCCTCTGATTTTTCTTTTCTGTATCTTTTTCCGGCATTGTCTTACTGTCCTTATCTCTTTGCTCAATGATTGCTTTTTTCTCTGCCAGTTTTACTTTTACGGAAATTCTGCCCTGTACACTCTTCTCTTCTTTTTTGGAAGAATCGTTATTCAAGACATTATCAATCATGTTGTAATTGTTTTCTTCAAGTTCCTCCACCTTCGCAAGTGGTTTGTATGCAGACAATTTATCTAAAAGCTCCTGTGCCTTTCTGACTGTCTGTACCGCTTCGCTGTCATCCGGCGGAGTACCCTGTCCGAAAATATCTGTAATTCCATCCCTGATACCTTCAGCAATTACGGCATTCAGAAAATCATTCAGATAGCCGGTATTCCCGTTTCTAATGTCCTCCATGATGTTAGCTACCTGTGCTTCCCTATCCTCCACTGTGTCACGGTATTGATAGGTATCATAGTCATACGAAAACTGGTCTATCTGTGCAGCAAGAATGGAAGCCTGCCATTTTTCCAATGAACCACGCACTTCAATATCCGGTAACTTGTCAATCAGCTCCGTAATCATTTCGATTGCTTTCGGATCATCGGAAATGTCCGGTACATAATCAAGGACTTCCAAATCTGCAACCTTACCGGAAACAATATCTATCGTTGTATCCTGGTAACTTTCTGTCCCTTCTGTATGAACGTTAATTCCAATGCTTGGTATACCGTTCATTCTTTCCGGTGGTATCTGATGAAAAATAGCAAGTGCTTCATCCACACTTGCTATGCCCTCATGGTATTCACCCACATTATGAAATTCTCCGCACTCTGCTACGGTCAGCGTGACTACCGTTTTCTTTTCTTCCGGTTCCTGCTCTTTTACAGTTTCCTTTTCCATAAACGCCTTTTTCTCGGCAAGATAACTTTCCACTCCCGGAAGATAAGTTGCAAGTGTTCCTGTTTTACCCTCTGTAATCGGGTTGATATCCACCTTAACACCGCCAATCGTAAGACCATCTTCATTAAAGGTATTAAACAGCGTATCTTCATGCTCGCTTCCTTTATATTCCACCACAATATCAATGTCGGAATTTTCACTTTCAAGACCTCTGCATCGACTGCCTGATATAATCACATCCACAATCTCTGCATCTACCTCACACTCATCAATCTTGGATTTAATATAAGCATAAGCTGTCTGCTCCACATCCTCTGGCGTCTGTCCGTTAATGTCATGGAACATCTCTTTGGTCTTTTCTCTAAAATTAGAAACGATACGCTTTTCTTCTATCGTTGCCTGTTCCACTGCTTCTGCCTTTTCTGTCAGTTCGTCATAGTCTACCGGGATAAGGTCACTTCTCTTTGCTCCGATGTCCTCCAGAATGTCTCTTAAAGCTGCATGAATGGAAATGTCGGGATTATCATACACGCCACCATCAAACAGGCTGTAATCGGCATGATAAATGGAATAGTCATAGCCTTCCGTACAGGTCTGAATACTTACAAATTTATCCTTTACTGCAAATGCCATCTGCTCCGGCTCATTCAACGAAAAATACGGATTATCCCATCTTTCAAGCGGTATATCCTCCACGATGTGCTTCTGGCTTTCGGTAGGCATTAAATGCTCCATCTTTCCCTGCTCATAAAGGGTATCGAAACGACTCATATACATGGAAGCATCGTCAATACCACTGCTATGCAGATGATGCTCAAAACGTTTCTTTACAAAATCCTTTACTTCCTCCGGTGACATCTCCCTATGTACCCTTACTTTATCCACCAGCTCATTGCATAAAATCTGCAAATCATCCATGAAACGGTCACTGTGCTTTGTCTCACTACTGTGTGTAAAATCTAGGCTGAGTACATTTTCATTGTTTCTTGCATGGATAACATCAAACTCACTTCCATGCACATTGAAACCGAGCGTAGTTCTTGCCTTGTCATCATTAAACTGTGCATCTTTTTCCCGGTATGTCTTAAATTTCTCCAGAGCTTCCGTAAAGCTGTCAAAACGCTCTAATTCGCTCCTATTCGGGCTGTTCTCTGCCCATGTGGATAAATCTTCAATTACATAGTAAGAAACCTTGTCATTGACCATATCCATGTGTTTCTGCAAATGCCTTGCTTCCATAATACGCTCAAGTTGTTCCCTTCCATTTACCATGTAGGAACCGATATTGTTTTCCTTATTATGTGGAAGATTGGCAACCTCATGTTCTTTCTCATAAAGAGCCTGTGCAGCTTCTTCATAAGTATCATACTGCACTCCTGCAGGTGTGATGTCCTTTACGGTATTCTGTAACCAAAGGAGCCTGAAATCTCCGTCCCCATACGGGTCATCAATGGCAAAATAATTCTGCCCTAAGTCAAGTTCCCCAACCTCTCTCCATTCATTATAGTTCACAAGGAAAACTGCATTTTCCCTTTCCGGTTCTTCTCCGTCATGTTCCTTTGCGATTTCCTCAAGTATCTCTGTTGTTTCTTCTATCACGGAAGTTCTCTCTGTCTGCTGTTCCTGTATAAACTCCGGCACTTCCTTATAACCAAAAGAATCTACAAAGTGACAGGTGTTCTCCCCATTCTGGTGAAGCACCACAACATCACTGACTGATAAAGA
The DNA here is from genome assembly GCA_045586385.1 of Lachnospiraceae bacterium. Lineage (GTDB taxonomy): Bacteria > Bacillota > Clostridia > Lachnospirales > Lachnospiraceae > Suilimivivens. The sequence continues at coordinate 104,768 of JAZNAE010000033.1, read as the reverse complement.
ATGACCTTTGAAATCTTCCGGACGGTCTATATTAAAGCGGGTAAAAATATCCTCAAGACTTGTACCCTCTTCCAAAGGTGCAGTATAGATTAAGTCATAGTTTTCTCTTGCTACTGCGATACCTTTCATTTCAAGGAAATCAGAGTTCATAAAATGAATATCCCTTGCCTGTGGACTGTTATTAAGCTGATAGATACCAAACTGATTATCTCTGCCATATAAAAGCTGTGCTTCTTTATTGGTAGAGCTTTCTTCCAATTCCTCACGCATGGACTGATGTTCCACATACCGCTCCCAATCGCCTTTTTCAATACCAAATAATCCACCATGCCCCTCTAATTCTTCCATATCTTCAATCACGGTTTCCGAACCATCTACATGGAGCTGATACACTGTTACATCTTCTTTGAAAAGTTCTGCCGCTTTTTCCTTTGTCAAAGGCAGCATTTCTTCCCACTTGTAACCGTAATCGTGCATTTCCGAAAGACCTACCATTGCATCCGGTAAGGCATCAATCTCTGCCTGTGCATTGATAACCGTCTGCGCAACAAGGTTCGGGGAATTTTCTTCATAATCCGCAAGATAATAGGCTAATTCCTTTGTCTTATCCATATCCCCCATCTTGTACGCATAATTCACAATCAAATCCCTTTCATCCGGACTGAAAATGGTCTTACCAAATTCCAGACGGTTAATAAGGTTCTCTGCCTGTTTCATCATGGAAAGCTCGGATATTTCCGTCACATCATGACTGTCAAAATCATATTGCAAATCAAAAAATGACGGATATTCTTCATTTAATCCGTCACTAGCTTTAATCGGGATAAATTCCGCCCCTCTCTGCTCTAAATAAGCTTGTACGTTTCCATCCCATGTTTCCTTATCAAGCAATGCCATATCCTGTAAAATTCCTCTTACCTGTGTAAATGACATATTGGTAATACGGTCAATTTCATAATCACTGCCCATAGAACCCTGTGTTCTCACAATAACATCGTTTTCCGCAATCGGCTCAAGGGAACGGTCATGTTCCTGCTCCACAGTACGCTCCTGTACCTTGGATAGCTCATGCTCTATGCCTGTAATAATTTCCGAAGCTGTCCTTCTAATGGTATCAAGGGACGCTTTCAGTTCCGTCATTTCCCTTCCACTGCTCCATCCGGCAATATAACCGAAAGAATAATCCGAGGTATCAATCCCGAAGTGCTGACACACGGTATATGCCACACTTTCCGCTTCTACTTCCTTTCTGCTTCTGCCTTTATGCTCCACATCATCAATCCCTTTGTTAAGTTCCCGGTCATGAAGCTTTGCATGTGCCACCTCATGTATGGCAGTTTTTAACGTTTGGCTTTGACTCATGCCTTCCTGCACAGCAATGCGATGAGCGCCCTGACTGAAATATCCTTTTGCTCCGCCCTCGATTTCTTCAAATTCAATCGGCACGGGCGAAACCTCTGTAAGAGCCTGCATAAAATTCTCATAATCTTCCACACTGTCAGAAAGCTCTTTTACCTCCAGCTCCGGTAATTCCTTGCCTTCCGTCTGTGCCACATCAAATACGGATACTGCACGAAAGGCGGGTATGGTTATCTCCACTTCCTCCATGATTGGCTTACCCTCTGCATCAAGCATGATTTCCTTTGTTTCCGGGTCAAGTTTTTCCTGTTCTTCTTTCAGCTTGTATGGTGCGGGTGCAAGAATACGGATACCCTTTTCCCCTTTTTTAACGTGTCTTTGAAAATTTCGCTTCCACGCTTTAAATCCGGCTACTAACGTAGCATCCGGTTTCTGCATCGCAATAAGTACCGTATTGTTAAAGCTGTAATTATGAAATTTTGACATGGTATTTAGGTAATTCTTATACTTCTCACTCTCAAACAGTTCCTTAATACCTTGTTCCAATTTTTCTGTAATTTCCTGTACTTTCTGTTTCTCTGTTTTTACGTCTGCCATCTGCATATCCTCCTAATATTTTCTCTGTAACAGGAAAAAGCAGATAGATTTCTCTACCTGCTCTCTCCCAAATTCCTTATAAACTTTCTTCTTTTCCTTTGCACTTTGCTATTTCCGGCTTGTCGGTTGTTTTCTGTCCGTATGCCTTTTGACGCATCTCAGCAAGTTTTTCTTTTACGGAAATGCGTGACTTTACGTTATCTGCCACTCTTTCCTCTTTCTTTTCCGTTTCCGGCTCAGCACCTTCCGGCTCATCATCCTCCATTGCAACAGCACAGTCTCCTTTCTCGTCCATGTTAAGAAGTGCATTTAACTCGGCAAGACGTTCTAACTTCTCACTAAGCTCTGCTTCCTGTGGGAATGGCTTGGTTACCTCCACTTTTGCCGTTTCAAGCTGATGTTCCACGTTGGCAAGTTTCTCTTCTACGATTCCCATTCTTCCATTCATAGCTTCTAAGGCATTGGAAAGTCTTTGCAGATTACCCAAAGGATCTGCGCCGATTTCCACCTCATGACTTAACTGCCCTTTTAGAGCAATGGTAAACTTGGAATTAAATGAATCAAATGACACACTCATTTTAAATCCCTGAAATTCCCCGATTGAAACTGCCATGTTCGGTTGCTTGGCATTCCGGCACATATCAATTAACACCGTCCCGGCTTCCTTTTTATCCGTAAATACCCTGTTACCGATTTTTATGGAAAAACTGTCTTTATCAAGCGGTTTATTCTGCCCGTAGGTCTGAATATCCGCTTTGTACCCGGCAAGCCTTTCCTTTAAGGTGGCTATCTGTTTCGGATAGTGCTGTGCAATATTGTCCTCCAGACGGTAACGCTGGCTTGTGTGGTTGGCTTTCATGAGCTTTAGCTTCGATACCTGTATATCCAAGTCCATTTTTTCCTTGATGTAGGGATTTCCCGTTGCTAACGCCTTAACCTCTGCATAAGATAACGCTGCTTCGTCAATGTCCTCACAGGAACGTACCGGGGATTTACTTGTCATAATCTGACCGATAAACTTCTGCTTATTCTCTATAAGCTGCCATGAATAACTGTCAAAGGTTCCTTCCGTCACATATCGGAAAATCTTTACCTTCGGATTCAGATTGCCTTGCCTTAAAATTCTACCCTCCTGCTGTTCAATATCGGAAGGACGCCAAGGCACATCCAAATGATGCAGTGCAATAAGTCTGTCCTGTACATTGGTTCCGGCTCCCATCTTTGCAGTAGAGCCAAGCAAAAAGCGAACCTGTCCGCTTCTTACTTTTGCAAACAGCTCCGCTTTCCTTAATTCTGTATTGGCATCGTGAATAAATGCAATTTCTTCCTTTGGCACTCCCCTTTCAATGAGTTTATCCCGGATATCCTCATAGACGTTAAATGTACCATCGCCCTTTGGTGTGGATAAGTCACAGAAGATAAGCTGTGCCGATTTCTGCTCTTTGGTATTCTCCCAAATTTCAAATGCTTTATCTACACAGGTGGTTGATTTTGAGTTTTCTTCATCGGGAAGCATATCGTTAATCAGTCGTTGGTCTAGTGCTAACTTTCTGCCGTCATTGGTAATTTTAAGCATATTGTCAACGTGTGCATCCACTTTTCTGTCACGTACTGCTTCAGCACGGTCAGCAAGGGATTGTACCATTTCTTTCTGATACTCACTCGGCTTTAATACCACATTTTCATATTCTGCTTCCGGTACGGGAAGATTTAACATATCCGGCGTCTGAATATCTGCACTCTCCTTAAAAAGTGCAATCAGTTCCGGAAGATTGAAAAACTTTGCAAACCTTGTCTTTGCCCGGTATCCCGTTCCTTCAGGTGCAAGTTCAATAGCAGTCTGTGTTTCTCCGAAAGTAGCTGCCCAGCTATCGAAGTTGGATAGACCAAGTTTCTGGAGTGTATTATATTGCAGATACCTCATATTGGTGTAAAGCTCCGTCATACTGTTAGAAATCGGTGTACCTGTCGCAAAGGTAATACCTTTCCCGCCTGTCAGTTCATCCATATACTGACACTTTGCAAACATATCCGAGGACTTCTGTGCTTCCGTCTGTGCGATGCCCGCAACATTCCTCATTTTGGTATAAAGGAACAAATTTTTATAATTGTGCGACTCATCTACAAAAAGCCTGTCCACACCCAACTGCTCAAAGGTGACTACATTATCCTTTCTGCTTGCATCGTTTAACCTTGAAAGCCTTGTGTTTAGGGATTTCTTGGTCTTTTCCATCTGCTTAATGGTGTAACGCTCTCCCTTTGCTGCTTTGGTTGCTTCGATTGCCATTTCAATTTCCTCTATCTGACGTTCGATAATGGCTATCTGTCTTTCTGTGGAAAGCGGGATTTTTTCAAACTGGCTATGCCCGATGATAACCGCATCATAATCGCCTGTGGCAATTCGGGAACAAAACTTCTTACGGTTGGCAGGCTCAAAGTCCTTCTTTGTAGCAGCTAAAATATTTGCTCCCGGATAAAGACGTAAAAAGTCACTTGCCCACTGCTCTGTTAAGTGGTTCGGAACAACAAATAAGCTCTTTTGGCACAGTCCCAAACGCTTGCTTTCCATAGCTGCCGCAATCATTTCAAAGGTCTTACCCGCACCAACACAATGGGCAAGCAATGTATTATCTCCGTAGAGCTGATGTGCCACTGCATTAAGCTGATGTGGTCTGAGTTCAATGTCCGGTGTCATACCCGGAAACTTTAAGTGGGAACCATCATATTCTCTTGGTCTGGTTGAATTGAACAGTTCGTTATACTTAGCACACAAATCCTGTCTGCGCTCCGGATTACGGAATATCCAATCCTTAAAGGCTTCCCTTATGGCTTCCTGTTTCTGACTTGCAAGCATGGTTTCCTTTTTGTTTAGGACACGTTTCTCTTTGCCATCTTCCATTACCACATCAAAAATACGGGTATCACGAAGATTTAAGGAATCCTCCAGAATACGGTATGCGTTTGCACGGCTGGTACCGTAAGTCATATTGGCAAGTGTATTGCCATGATCCGCATTCTTTCCCTTTACGTTCCACTGCCCTGTCACATCGGAATACTGTACCGCCATTACATTACGGTCAAATAAATACTCCGGCGTTTCAAAGGTTTCACGCATGAAATCTTCTATGTATTTTGTATCAATCCATGTAGCACCGATACGCACCTCAATTTCGGATGCATCGAGTTCCTTCGGCTGTACGCCTTCAAGTGCAGAAACATTGATTGCATACTCCAGGTGGTTCTCTGCAAATACTTTTGCTATCTGCAACTTCTCCCTTACATTTCCACTCAGATATTCGTCCGCAGTTTCCCACTTTTCTGTCACAGGGTTTAGGAAAATAACTCCGGCAAGTTCCTTTGTTACTTCCTCTTCACTTTTTCCGGTAAGTTCTGACATAAAGGCTAAATCTACCCTTGCTTTTTCTCCCAAAGATACCGCCAATGCTTCACTTGCCGTATCCACGCTTGTCACAATCTCCGCTTTCTTTATGGTACGCTTGGAAAACATATCCGCTTTGCCCGCAAAGTTTCCTTCATCATCCAGCTTTTCCAAAGAACAAAGCAGACAATAACTGGAATCCTGATTGAACGCTCTTTTATTGGTCTGTGAATTGATAAGACCAAACTTTTTAGAAAACGCATCATACAGCTCATTCAGTTCTGTCTGCTTATTTTTTATCATATCGTCCGGGTATTCGTTTAACTGATAGTCAATCAGTTCCTGCGTACAGTCACGAATCTGCACCATACCCTTCATTCGCTGTTCCATTGTTTCAGAAACTTCCACAGGCTTCATAATGGAATTTTCACGGTAATATACCCTATCGTCTACTAATGTATAACTGTAATTCTTCACACTAGGGTCTGCCGGGATGCTCTCCCTTTGCAGTTCATCATCAAGCTCATCAAATTCTACTGCATCAATACTGCCTTCTATGCCCGCTATGGCTTTTTCAAGCTGTTCTGATAAGGAAATGGACGTATTAGGCGTGCATGTGGCTTCCATGCCATACGGCCCGCTGACCATTTCCATTTTTCCCATAATCATTTCCGGGTGGTCTGCAAAATATTGATTCATGGCAATGCCATCTTCATTTTCCGTAAGATGTACCCAATCCGGCTCTATATCCACTACCCTGTCACGTTTCTTTAAGAACAGAATGTCAGAAGTGACTTCCGTACCCGCATTTTCTTTAAACGCTGTATTCGGTAATCGGATTGCTCCCAAAAGTTCTGCTCTCTGAGCAAGGTATTTTCTAACTTCCGGACTTTTCTTATCCATTGTTCCCTTACTTGTAACAAAGGCTACCACTCCGCCCGGTCTGACCTTATCTAAGGTCTTGGCAAAGAAATAATCATGGATTAAAAAGTTATGCTTATCATAGGCTTTATCCACTACTTTATACTGACCAAATGGCACGTTTCCTACTGCCACATCAAAGAAATCATTCGGATAATCTGTTTTCTCAAAGCCTGTAATCTTTACATCTGCATTAGGGTATAACTGCCTTGCAATTCGTCCGGTAAGTCCATCAAGCTCCACGCCATACAGTCTGCTCTCCTGCATCTTTTCAGGCAGCATACCAAAGAAGTTACCTGTACCCACTGCCGGCTCCAGAATGTTTCCTTTGGAAAATCCCATCCTATCAATCGCATCATAGATGCTCTTAATAATTACAGGGCTTGTGTAATGGGCATTTAAGGTACTTTCCCTTGCAGAAGCATATTCCTCCGGGGATAACAGTTCTTTCAGCTCCTTATATTCGCTTGCCCAATTTGCCTTTGTTTCATCAAAAGCATCCGCAAGACCGCCCCAGCCAACATACTTTGCTAAAATCTCCTGTTCTGACCGCGTTGCAATACGGTGTTCGCTCTCAATCTTTTCAAGAGTTTTGATTGCATCTACGTTCTGACGGAATTTTTCTTTGGGTGCAAAGCCTTTCCCGGTAGTTTCTTCTCCCGGTGTGATACGGAAGTTGACAGCTCCGGCTTTGTCGATTACAGGCTCCGGTTCTGCTTCTGCTTGTATCTGCTCCACGTCACTCTTAGTATCAATTTCAGAAAAATCATCGACAATGATATCCTCCGTACTGTCCGGCTCGGCAACAACCTCCTTTGAAACGGTTTCTTCTGTATTTTCCTTTTCCGGTTCTGCTTCTGCCTGTATCTGCTCCACATCATAACGCTCTGCATATTTTCCAGCTTCTTTTAAAAATCCGTCCATTTGCAGTGCCTTTTCCATATCTCCGTCAAGCGTTGCATTTAACACGTAATCCGCAGCCATTGTAAAAAGCATATCAAAGGCTTTTTTTCCCTCCAGAACACGCTCTCCGTCATTAAGTCTTACTGAATCCGTTTCCTCATTCCACTCTATAACATCTTGTAATCCTAACGTGCCACAAATAGGAGCAAGGGCAGCCATTTCTAAGACTTTATCTTTGCCATTTCTATCCGGCTCCCTGTCACGTTCCATATACCTTCTGACCTGATTGATAAATCCATCCACAACAGCCGGGTGGGAAGATACTACAAATTCTCTGTTATCCCAACTTGAATAAGGAACAATGCTTTGTGCCCACTCCCGGTTACTTACTGAATAGCGTCCGTCATTGGGAGAGTTCATAACGATATTTGCAAGGACAAATTCTACACGCTCTTTTCCAAACTGCTCGATAACACCCTTTGCAGTATCCCTTGGTAGTGTATATCCGTCGAAATTCTCCGCTATGGCTTTTTCAATCGCATCTTTACATTCAAGACGGACACCATGCTCCAGCTTTTCCTGTTCCCTTTGCATGGCTTTCTCTGCCTGTTCCTGCTTGTATTTTGCGTATGCTTCCTTTCCCTCTGCACTCAGGTACCTATCTGCTTTCATAAGTTCACTGATACGCTTTTCCACTACATTCCAATTCAGAAGCACTTTTGCATACGGGTTTCCGTAATCTCCTTTCTCAAGACGGATACCCTTTGCGTCATGATCTTCATGTGCTCTGTCATGTCCCGGAAGTGCGTGGGAACTTCCGCCCGTTCCGTATTCATTTTTCAAAAAGGCTACATTCTCTTTCTTACTGTGACCTTCCTTAAAATACTCATAAATACGGAATTTGCCATGTTCAAATCCGCTTCCCCCGGTCAGCCTGTAATCAATTTCATCCTGTGTAATAAAGTCCTCTGTTTTTACTTCCAGCGCATCCGGTGTTGGAAATTCTCTTTTTTCCATACCTAAATCGGCAAGTTGTTCAAGCAGATAATCCGGTCTTTTCACATACCGCCATTTAATCTGTTTTTCCCCACTTTCAAGCTGTGCTTTTGCTTTTGTAATCTCTTCTGCAAGTAATTCTCTGCCTTCCTGTGTGGATAACAATTCGCACAATCTCTCGATGCACTTTGGATAACTGTATACTTCCAGTTCCAGACTCTCCGGCGTTTCCGTAATACCATCACGAAAGAAGTTATTAATGTCTGTAGCAATTCGCTCACGTTCCACTGCATCAATCAGAAATACCTCATTGGTACTCATGTAAGTACCATTTTCCACCATAGTACGGATATGACTTTCTACTTCTCTCCAACTCATAACCGCAAGGGTATTTTCCTTTGCCGATGTGCCATAGCCTATACGCATACCCATTTCGTCAAACCATAAGGACACCGGATTTCCGTCAAAATCAAAACCTTTTCCGGTAGTCTTATACTCATTCTTTAAAAACTCTGCCATTTCTTCCGGAGATTTTCCCTGTTGATACTTTGCATAAATACGCTTTCTGCTGTGTTCTCTTCCACCGCCACTGCGTAAAATGGCGTCAGTCTGCTCCTGTGGCAAAGAAAAAGCAGCGGGCATAGTATACTGAATACTTGCTTCCGCTGCTGCGATGTTGCCGATTTGCTCCTCTACGCTTGGAAAAAAGCTTAACTGCTCATATCCGCTTCCCGGCTCCGGAATATTTAACTGTAAATCAATTCCTTCAGAACGACTTCCTCCGCTGAATGCTGAATGTTGTTCATCCTCTGCACCCAAAGCATCTGATTGTCCGCTTTGAGCTGTTCCGTCACTCCCTGCGTCTGTTTCATCTGTTCTATCAGATGTTCCATTCTCTCCTCTGCCTGTGTCTGAATCATCAACAGATGCTCTGTCAGGTTCCCCTTCAGAAGAAGTCCCGTATATACCCCGTTCTTGTTCTCCTGTAAGAATGTCTTTCTCATCATTCCGAACTTCCTCAGAGTTCCCTCCGGTTGTTCGTCCATCTGTAACATCGGAATCAGATAATCCCCGTTCTTCTCGTATCTCAGTTTCATCATCGAAGCTCCTTTCCCCGTTTTCTTCGGTCTGTTCCTGTAATTGTTCCTCTTGCGTTTCGCTTTCACGCTTTAAAGCATTATAGTGCGTTTGTGATGTATTTTCAAGTCCTTTTTCACTTAAATTTCTATCTACCTCTTTTTCGTAAGCTCTGATTGTTTTTCCAATCTCCATAAGGATAGGTTTGGAAAGGTCTGACACATTACTGCCTAGCTGTGACAGGGTTTCCACTGTATTAAATTCATGGATATATGGAAAACTGATTTCTTGTGCAAGTACACTTTCCGGCACTCCGCATCTTCTAAGCACTGTGTAAGAAATACTGTCTGCTAATGTTTCCCGAAGTCTGACCGCCACATTCAGCTCATCCAGTTCCTCTAAGAAACTGCCCTCTTTCAGATACTCCATATCTAAAGCCAGTTCCTTATAACAATCCTCCGCTATCCTTCCGGCAATCTCTCTGATACGGTCTATAAATCCGGCTTCTTTGTCCGTATCTCCATAAATGCTCTCCAGCTTATCAAGCACTCTTTCCTCATGTGCTTCCTGCATCTCCCATAAGTGCGGGAAATGTCCAATACGTCTTGCCTTATGCACATCGGAAATATCAAAAACATATTTTAGTCCACTACGGTTATATCCGGCATCATCAATTAGGGCAATTCCCTTTGCTCCTCTGTTTACCCAACAGTGCATTTTTTCATTCCATATCTCTATGGATGCACAGGCTGTTGCATCCGGTCTTTGGGCATAGATTAAAAGCTGGTCTTTGAATGGGTACTTGTAAAGTCTTGAAGCAGTGTTTAAATACTTTTTCCAATTATCCTCATTCCGTACCACATCATGTGCCGTATACTGTGCCAGACCGGAAATCATATCATATTTTCTCATGGTAAAACCTCCGTATAAAAAATGGCTGTAAGGTACATAACGCACCCTACAGCCGCTGTCAGTTACTCAATTACGCATAAAAGCCATGTTCTTCAATACCTTTTTCTAAAATGGTATGTATCAAGTCCTCAAGCTCCACGCCATTGATTTCACTGACCACAATCAGTTTTGCAAGGGTATCCTTCTGAATGGCTACCGCATAACATTCCTCATCGGCACGAAGTTCATGGACACATACGCCAAGTGCTTCTGCAATCTTGCACATACAGCTAAGCTCCGGTTCACGGATACCCGCCATAATGTCAAGAATGGTTCTCTCCGGCACTCCGGAAAGCCTTGAAAGCTCCACAATGCCGATTTCCTCCTCTTTCATTACGTGCAATACTTTATCTCCTGTTGTAAACATTCTGTTATCCTCCTTATAATGCTGCTTCTCTTCTATGTCCGGTTGCTACATTCTCTTTACCGGGATTTACAATAACAACTACGCTTTTCTTCTCTGCAAGTTTCTGTTTTACGGAAACCTTCTCCGCCTGCTTAGCTGCTTTCTGCATAGCACGTTCCGTCGCTTTATCGCTACGGAATAATTCATGGGTTTTTGCATCGTACTCATACACATGATCGGAAAGTCTTTCTTCCGGTGCGACCTGTGTCTGATTTACTTCCTGCACCATCTGCTCCAAATCATCCCGCTTCATTCCGTTACTTTTAGGTACAATTAGACATTCATGTATAGAAGAAGGTAATACATAGAAATCTCCCACTTGCTTTGCAATAGCCTGTCTGATGTCATCATTTAATATTGCATTTGCCCCATTTACTTTTGTTTCGTTTGTTAATACATACAAAGTATCCGGAATATCAAACATCATCTGTAATGCCATTTCTTTTGCCTCTTCCATGCTTATTTGATTTTCCCAAGCAATGCTCTCAGCAAATATCTCAGCCATGACCTCATTCATTCCTTTAAAGCAATATGGCTGTAAGATTTCCATATTCTGGATTGCTTTATTATGCAGTTCATCAAGAGTAATTCCATATCCATCCATCAGATTGTCCGTAATCGTAACGGTTGCAGTTCCATTCTTTGTTTTATCCATTAAAATCTGATACACAACCGCCAAATCTTCCATCTGCGAATACGGTTTATCCTGAAGAAATAACTGATTATTTTCCATGTTAATCAGCTTACATACTATTCTTTCTTTTATCTTCTCGTAGTCCGTAATTGCTGACATATCCATGTCATGACCGATGTAATGGGACTGATACACATCTGCAATCTGTGTTAGAACATCATCAAGCTCTGCTCCGTCCTGTATCTGCTTGTAATAGGGATTCAGATAAATAGTCGGTGCAATATTACTTTCCTCTGTCTTAATCAATAATCCATCAAGCACACAATCATTGTTTTTTACCACCTGATTTACCTCTACCGTTGCATCCGCAAATTTTACCGGGAGAAAATCCTGTATCTGATTTTTTACCTGTTCAACAAAATCTCTGTATTCCATTATTTTTTATCCCCCTTCTTTGTATCATCCTGTGATTTCTCCATCTGTTTTGACACAGCAGCTCCATACATCTTGTATCGTTTTATCATGTCACGCTGGTTTTTTACATTGATTTCCTTTTCTAAACCGTTCATTTCTATCTGCCCCCTTATTCTGCTTTTGTTCCAAATGAAAACGTATTGTTTTTTGCCTGCTTCGGTGCAAATCTGCTCTTGACCTCTGCAAGCCTGTTTTCCATGATAGAAAACATTTCTTCCACCTGTTCCGTCGTATAATCATAATTACCACGATTAGCTAAATGCTCAATCCTTCCGATTGCTTCCATTACCTTATTCACACGGCTTTCGCCAAGACGGACAAACTTGTCCGCCTTGCTTTCATTGTTCTGTACTGTATTTGTCATTTCTGTACTCATTTTAAAATCCTCCCGTTTATTTCTTCTTTTTTGCAAATTCTTTTTTAACTTTATACTGCAAGCCTTTGATTTCTTTTCCGTCCTTTGTATAAGAAAATCCCTCTATACTAAGTGGAATAAAATACGCATCATAAATCTTTCCTGCTTTACTTTTTAATCCTTCCACAAGAATTTTCTTACCCTCAAAAAGAGTTTTAAGCTGCGCATCCGTAAGTGCCATGCTCATTCCATATTCAAAATCATCTCCGACAACTTTGAACTGCTTAAAATTCATACCACACTTATCCATGCAGTATGCTCCGTACTTGCCCTTTGCAATCTGTCCGCCACAATTCGGACACTTGCCAAGTATCTCCTGCTCCTGGGCAAACATTTTCTTATTTTCATCACTGACCTCGTGATAAGTCTGAATAAGCTCCTCTACCATTGTCACAATGTCTGCCATAAACTCATCCCTGTCCATTTCTCCTTTTGCTACAAGGGTAAGGGCATTTTCCCAATCTGCTGTAAGCTTTGGGGACTTAACAACATCGGGAAGTACCGTGATTAACTTCATACCGTCCTCTGTCGGGATAATCTGTTTTTTCTCACGCTTCACAAAGCCATCTCTGACTAATTTTTCAATGATGTCTGCTCTTGTTGCCGGAGTTCCAAGACCTTTACGCTCTACATCATCCCCCATATCCTCACTGCCGGCTCTTTCCATAGCGGACAGTAAACTATCCTCCGTAAAGTGCTTTGGTGGTGTGGTGTAATGCTCACTGATTTTCGTCTGTACTCCGTCAAAAGTCATTCCCTCTCTAAGCTCTGGTAGTTTCTTCTCCTCTGCGTCTTTTTCTTCCGTAGTCTTAAAAGATTTCTTAAAGGCTTCCTCAAAATCCTTCCATCCGTTTCTTAAAACAGACTTGCCGGATGCCTTAAACACAGAACCGCCACAGGTAAACTCTGCCTTTACGGTTTCGTATAAATGTTTCTCCCCGGTAGCACACAGTAACCTGTCGGCCACAAGGGATAAAATCTTACGCTCTGTTTCAGGCAATGCCTTTAAATCCGCAAGGGCAATTTCCACCGTTGGAATGATTGCATGGTGGTCTGTCACTTTCTTGCTGTTAAGCACCCTCTGAATATCCGGATTAAATACCACCTGTGGAACAAATGTCATACTGTCAAAAATCGCTCTGATAACATTTTCTGCTGTCACCTGCATATCATCGGAAAGAAACTGACTGTCCGTTCTCGGATAAGTACAAAGCTTCTTTTCATAAAGGCTCTGCGTGTACTCTAAGGTCTGCTTTGCCGTAAAACCAAATAAACGGTTGGCATCTCTCTGGAGCGTGGTAAGGTCATAGAGTTTAGGTGGTGCAACCGTCTTTTCTTCCTTTACCACAGACGTAACAAGAGCCTGTCCGTTAAGACAAGCTCCTGTAATCTTTTCTGCATCTGTTTTACTGTTAATTCTCTCTGTGGCTGCGTCCACACCTCCACAAAAGATATGAGCCATAAAATACTGCTCTTTCTTAAAATTCATAATCTTTGCTTCACGTTCCACAAGCATTGCAAGGGTAGGTGTCTGCACTCTGCCAACTTTTAATGTCTTACCGCCATAAATAACCGTAAAGAGTCTTGTTCCATTGATACCCACAAGCCAGTCTGCTTCCTGTCTGCAAAGTGCAGAATAGTATAAGTTATCGTAGTCACTGCCCGGCTTTAAATTATCAAAGCCATCTCTAATCGCACTTTCTTCCATTGACGAAATCCAAAGTCGCTCCATAGGCTTATGACATCCCGCCATTTCATATACCAGCCGGAAGATAAGTTCTCCTTCTCTTCCGGCATCCGTTGCACATACAACTGCTTCCACTCTGTTATCATGTAAAAGGGCATAAAGCACATCATACTGCTCTTTGGTATCTTCCTTGATTTCATACTGCCAATATTCGGGATTAACAGGCAAGCTCTCATACGTCCATCGCTTCCATTTATCTCCATAACTTTCCGGCTCTGCAAGCTCCACCAAATGTCCGACGCACCAGCTTACCAGATAGCCGTTCCCTTCAAAATATCCGTCTTTTCTGTTCATTGCACCTAAAACCTCTGCAATGCTTTTTGCCACACTCGGCTTTTCCGCAATTACTAAACGCATTTATTCTTCCTCCTGTACTTCTGTCTGTATATCTTCTGCTATTTCCTCTGTTACCACAGTTTCTGTCACATTCTCCACAACTGCACCCTCCGGCTCTGTCTGCTCAATACTATCTTGTGGTACTTCTGTTTCTCCCACTTCTGTCACACTCTCATCAAAACTTTCTTCTGTCACTATATCTTCTACATCTTCCAAAACTGTTTCGTCCTTGAATACCTCTTCATCCGAAACTACTGCTTCCAAATCCTGCTGTTCTTCTGTGACTATTTCTAATACTTCACCTTCTTCTATCCCTTCCTCTACTTCATCTGCGACCTCAGCCTGCACTGTATCTTCCTCTATGATTTCCTCACTGATAATCATTGGCTCATAATATACACCATCTAAAGGTTCTACAATATCCACAATAGGAGTTGCTTCCTCCTCCAAACTTAGCATCATCACACCTTCTGAAGCTGCGTTCGAATATACGATATGAGCGCCAACAATCTGACCATAGGACATACCGCATCCTACAGACCATCTGTTAGTAGGTGAACCACACGTATAATATGTTCTACTCTGACAACCGCTACAGGAGTAAGTAACCGTCTTTGTACCAGTCTTCTCTTTCTTACATTCTTCTCCCGGACCGCCTTCTGCACCACACTGGCAACAGACTCTTCTCTCTCCGTATCCAAAATCTACACAGAAACATCCACAATGTTCATAATAAGTCACGGTTTCAGTTCTGGTATGATTACCAGGACAATACTTTTCTGTCTTTGTCGGACAATTATTATGTACATGCCCTGCTCCTACCGTATAGCAACCGCCTTGCGTATCCTGTGTAGAAGTATCTACACTTTCACCAACTGCATTTACATGATAATGATAATCATAAGAAATTTCTCCCGGCACCTGATCTACACCAATAGTTATCGTCTGTGGAATAGCCATAATAGCATCAAAAATTTCAGCAAAGGTAGCGTCCTCTTCGATGGATACCCCCTTTGTGAGCAATGCGGACGCTAATTTCTTCTTACCATCACTCACAAATTGAAAAACCTCTTGCAATTTCTGATTAAGGTGATTCATCAGATTGTCAAGAGATTCCTGCTGATTATCGTTATTGTTAATGATTGTTGTGGATATTTCCTTGTACTGATTGGAAATATTGGTATTCAGTTCTTCAAACTGATTCGCAATACTGCTGTTTGTCTGAGAAAAATTATTCTCAATTCCTGTGTTTAAAGTAGAGAAATTCTGTACCATTTCCCCTTGCATATTGCTGATAGACGTAGAGAAATTTTCTTCCATCATCTGTAAGGAATTTGTAATCCGGTTAAAGTTTTCTAACGAAGTTTCTTCCATGTTGTTTTCCATAACGGTCAGTACCGATAATGTTTCCTCATGGTTGGCATTCTGTGTTTCCTGTACCTTCTGGATTAAACTCTGCAACTCTGTATGTGCACTTGTGTATTCATTACGGATTACGTCTAAGGATGCATTCACAGATGCAAATGCAGCTTTGATTTCTTCCTGTCTGCTCTCATCGGCTTCTTCCATAAGGGTAAGAAGGTCTGTAATGGAAACTGTGGTATCCATGATCTGCTCATGCAGATTGTCTAACTTTTCCATTAAAGCCATAAAATCCTCATCGAGCTTTAACTGCACTGCTTCAAAACTGTTTTCCAAAAGTTCTGTAAGGTCTGCCTGTGCAGTAAGAAGTGTATTGGTCAGTTCTTCAAACTGAGCATTGTTTTCTTCCTGTAATAAGGTAATCAGCTCTGTCAGGCTGTCATAATAGCTCTTTGCATCCTTCTGTGTCTGCTCAAGGTCACTCTGTAACTTCTCCAGCTTTTCAAAAGTAATATCAAAGTTGCTTTCGTTCTCTGCCTTGATTTCAGAAAGAATTGCCGTAATGGAAGTATTTACCGTGTTAATCTGTGTTTTGATTTCCTGCTGACTTACAGCTAATGCCGTAAGGGATGCAGTAATTTCATTATTTGCGGTACTCTCAATTTCCGTATGGTTATTGATGATAGTTTCAATCTCTGTCAACTCCTTTTCAAGCACTGAAAGGCTTTCCTTAAAAGTATTTAAAATCTGTTCTGTATCAGACTGAAACAGGGTAGCTTCTGCAAGACGTTCCTGATTGGCTACCACCACTGAATCAATCTCATCCAAATAGGTAGTCATATCGGTAAGCTGTTCCTGTTCTTCCAAAGAAAGAGCCTGCTGCTCTTTTCCCTGTCTTTCCACACTGCCAAATAAAAATGCAAATGCAATTACCGCAAGCAACGCAAGGGTAACAATAATAATCGGCGTTTTACGCTTCTTTACAACCTCAATAATCTGTTTCTTATCCATTGGTCTTATCCTCCTTAATCTGTTCTTATTCACTTAAAAAATCATCTTCGGTATCGTCTGTTTCTTCTTCGTCATCTTCAAAGATTTCTTCCTCTTCTTCCTCGTCATCATCTTCATCAAGGAAGTCCTCTTTTTTACCTTTTACTACCTTAAAATAGTAACCGGCTCCAATAGCAATCCCGCCAAATACACCAAGCACAAGATATGTACCAAGTGGATTTTCCTCTGCTACAGGTGTTTCTTCCACTTCCTCTGTGCTTTCTTCCACGCTTTCAGGCTCCGGTGTTTCTTCTACCGTTTCCTGTTCCACGTTGTTATTAGACAACGCTCCGTCACTTACCGGGATTGCAGACTCCAGTGCAGCAGAATTTTGAGGAAGAACCTCGCTGTTATCCTCTGTTGCATTGAGCAAGTCATTTTCGGAAATCTCTGTAAGGAAATATACCATTTCTTCATCGCCGTCCCTGTCGATGATTAAATAAAAGACCTTATCTGTCTTTGTCTGAATGGTATAAAATTCTTTTCCTGTTTCAGACTTCGTACTTTCTGCCTTTTCTGCTTCCGCAGCTTCTTTCATGGCTGCTTTCTTCTGCTCTGCAAGGCTATTGCTTTCTGATACAGTATTTCCGTTACTGTCTGTTTTGGTATGCTCTGTTACCTGTCCGGTAGCAGAGGAAGGATTGGTAGGCTTAGCACTGACCGGAAGCTGTTCAGCCGGGTTTTCCTGTGTGCCATCATCCGTTTCCGGGTCAGTGTAGTATGGATTGGCTGTCTTATAGACTTCCGACATATTTCCGGCATTATCCATTGCCTGAATGGTAAAATACTGATACCCTGCGTCAAACTGCTGTAATCGGATATTTAATACGCCGTTGGTAAATTCCTTAAACTCATATCCGTTTACATATACCGCTTTGATACCGGAATCTGTGTCATGCGCCTTTACACTAAGCAATCCGTCACTGACCGCCGCATTTAAGGTAGGCTTTGTAAAATCAAAACACTTCACATAACGGTTTCTCTCATAGGTTTCGCCCTTCTGGTCTGTGACAAGTACATAAATAGTGCAGTTCTCTGAAATATCAATACACATATCTTCGGTAATATCCGTCCAACTGCCATTTTGTGCAATCTTTGCCTGTACCGACTTGATATTAAAATTGCCGGATGCAGCCACATCTTCTACCGATACCGGAACTCTGGTAGTGCTGTTATGCCATCCTTCCGGCGTACTGATTGTGATTTTTACATTCGGTGTTACATACTCGCAAAGGGTATAATCCTCACTGCACACTTCACATTCTCTGTCCACAGAATAATACTGGCATTTATCGTCACAGGTACACTCCGGTGTGGGTACATCATTCCCGGATACCGTTGTATCCTCCATGCCTTCCTCCGTTGTGTCTGTGTTCTCTCCTGCAACATCTTCGGTAGTATCTTCTGTTACTTCCTCTGTTACCTCTTCTGCACTTTCCTCTGCATGGGCGCTCATGGTATTACTGCCATTTGCCACAAATGCTCCAATCGGCATACAGAATAAAACCGCTGACAAAATCAGCGAAAACATTACTTTAACAGATAACTTTTTCTTCATTTCTT
This sequence comes from Lachnospiraceae bacterium, assembly GCA_045586385.1. Lineage (GTDB taxonomy): Bacteria > Bacillota > Clostridia > Lachnospirales > Lachnospiraceae > Suilimivivens. The sequence goes on along the minus strand of JAZNAE010000033.1, from coordinate 86,598 downwards.
GCATTCTCCTTTTCTTTCTCTGCTAATAATCGTTTCAGTTCTTCCTCCCCGAACTTAATAAGCAACTGTAACTGTTCGGAAGAAATATTGTTCTTTTCCATGAACTCAATCTTTTCGGCTCTTTCTGCCATGTGTTTCTGTTCTTCCAAGTCCTTTAACTTTGCCTGTAAAGAAGCAAGTTGTTCCCGGACTTTTACAATCTCTTTTTCTAATTTCTGACTCTTTGTCATAACTCTCACTTCCTGTTAATTCAATCTTCCAAAACTGTAAAAGTGGCTCTGCCAATAGGACGATGTAATGGTTGCATAGCTGATTGGGTCTCCGCAATGTATCATCACGCCATCGCCACAATAAATACCTACATGACTTACAGCTCCCGGCGAATTATAAGTACCTGTAAAAAAGATAATGTCCCCCGCCTTTGCTTCACTTGGCGAAACCGGAGTACATTGGTTATAAATGCCCTGTGCTGTGGTTCGTGGCAGATTGTGTACGCCACTATTTGTATATACCCAGCATACAAAGCCGGAACAGTCAAAACTTGTATCCGGTGTGGAACCACCCCACACATACGGGTATCCTAAATATCTGGCTGCTTCCTCCATTAGCGCCTGTGCGGTTGCATCATCATAGGAATCCGGCGGTATTACGTCTGTCGGGTCACGGTCAATGGCTTCTCCATAAATCGTCCCTGTTCCCACATCAAAATAAAATAACGGGTTGTAATACTCCCCGTTATACAAACATTCTATATGCAAATGGCTTCCGGTACTGCTTCCCGTGTTTCCTGTTGTACCGATAATCGTTCCTTTTTCCACCGTCTGTCCGGTACTGACACTTACCGTTTCCATGTGGGCGTATTTTGTGGTATATCCGTCAAGCTCCAACACCACATAATTTCCATAATGGCTGTCATAGGCTGCCTGTGTCACCGTTCCGTCATGGGTAGCATATACATTAGTTCCTGTTGGTACTGCAATATCCACACCCCTGTGCAGTTGCTCTTCTCCGGTAATCGGATTTTTGCGATACCCGTAATAACTACTGATATAGTTATACCAATACAGTTTGACCGGAGTATCAAATTCCTGTAACAGTCCGCCCGTTTCCTTATACATGGAGAATAGTTCGGTCTGCTCTGCGTTCATTTTACCCGCTACAATATCTTCAAGCGGTGTTACCGTAAGCACCACCTTTAAGACCGTAACCTCATATTCCTCTTCTTCCATGACAGGCTCCCCGGCTTCATCATATAAAAGGTTTCCGGCTTCATCTGTGGACTGCACTTCCCTTGTCCTTGTTTCTGTCACTGCTTCGGTAGTCAGCTCATACATTTCCTCAAAAAGTGCCTGTACCTCGCTTTCCACTTCTGTTGCGGTAAACTCCGTGTGAATGGCGGACAGATACCCGATTAACGTAAACGGATTATGACCGATTTCCCCAAGATTATAGGAATACTCATCATATCCCGGATAATCCGTTTCTATGCGGTCAATCTCATTCTGCAAATCAAGCTCCAAACGGGTAAACTGCAAATCCGTTGCATCTATTTCTTTTGGCTCACTAAGGTAACTTGCAGCTAAGACAGTGGACTGCGTATCTGCAAACATTGCCCCACAGGACGATACGGAAGTCATAATCATAATAAGCAGAATTGCCACCACTCCAACGGTAGCAAACACGCCTATATTCTTGCTTGCCAGTTCTTGCAGTTTCTTTGCAATGGCTGTGGCTACATTTTTCGTCTGCACCACTGCCTGCTGTGCATTCTTTGACGCATTTCCTTTCCGCTTTGCTTTCATGTACTCACGCTTGATACGCTGTTTCTGAATCCGTTTCTGCAATGCTTTTTTCTGTATCTGTGGGTTTTCTTCCACATATTTCTGATACTGGAAATTGACTTCCTTCTGGAACTGCTTTTTCTCAAGTTTTGCCACTTTTGCCCTCTGCCTATGCTCCTTGCCCTTATACTGTCTTTTTACAAAAGCAAATAATTCCTCTGCTCTCTGCTCCGTCTTATGGGCACCTTCTACGGCAGAATTTTCTTTCTCTGATTCCGCAACCTTTCCATGCACAAAATTCCGGCTCTCATTCTGTAATCTTTTCATGGTGGACTTATGCATTGCTTCCTGCTTAAAAGGCTTTTTTGTATCAAAGGGAACAACTACATACTTTGCTCTGCCTGTTTCTTCATCAAACACTCTCTGCAAGGTATATTCCCTTTTCTTAGGCAGTTTCGCCTTTGCCTTTTCCACCTTTTTTCCGGCTTTCTGTGCCTGTTTTTGCTTTTTCTTAAGCTTTTTACTACCGCTAAATTCATCCGTGCTATCCTCTTTAAAAACACTTCCGGCATCATCCGTAAACGTGGCATCTTTCACACGCTCTCTGCTTGAATGCTCTTTCTGCACACGCTTTTTCTGATACGTCCCTTTTTTCTGCGACTGCCTGTATGTGTCCCTGCGGTGATAATCTTCCGAAGAACTCTGCTTTTTTTCTCTTTCCTCTGACTGCTCCTGTCCGCTTTCTGTAAAAAAAACATTATTCTCTTTGTAAAAATCCGTTTTGGGTTCGGCTCCCGGCTCTGTATCTGACTTCTGGACATTTTGTCCAAAAGTAGCTCCATATTCTTTTTTTGAATGAGCCTTTGAAGAGTTTTTCTTTTTTGGCACTTCTCCACTTCCCTTATGGAAAGTGGAATCCCTTGCCTGAAAAGCACTCTCTTTTCCTTTCTTTGTCTGTGCCATTAACTTACCTCACTTTTTGCGATTTCTTCCGGCTTGGTGTTCATAATTGCATAGGTCTTAGTATTTGTCGGGTACTTATCCACAAACGGAATGACCACGTTATCAAATAAAATCAGACCGCTTCCCGGTTCGGAATTGGTTACGTGCATGAGCTGCTTTTCAGAAAGACCCAACTTATCCGCCAAGATATGCTGGTCTTTGGCATTCTGATTGAGCAGATACACGAAGTCACTGTTGCCCAGGATGCCCTCGATTTCCTCTGACTTTAAGAAGTCACCCACGTTCTGCGTAAGCCCTGTTGGGATACCTCCCCATTTTCTGAATCTCTTCCAGATTTCCACAGAATAAATGGCAGTCTGCTTTTCCTTCAAAAGCAAATGGAACTCGTCACAATAGTATCTTGTGGCAATCTTGCGTTCCCTGTTTTTGGAAACCCTGTTCCATACCGCATCCTGTACAATTAACATACCAATCTCTTTTAACTGATTTCCCAAGTCCCTAATGTCAAAGCACATGATACGGTTCTGGGAATCCACGTTTGTCCTGTGGTTAAAGTAATTCTGTGAACCATGCACATAGAGCACAAGACTGTTGGCAATTCTGACCGCTTTTGCCTTTGCTTCCCCGGCAAGCTCCTTTGCCACATTTCTAGGCTCATATTTTAAGAGGGCATTATACAAATCCTCTAAGATAGGCATATTCTCCGGCACCGGATTTTCAAAGTAGGTATCATAGATATGACGAATACAATCGTCAATGATACCTTTTTCATCATTTGCCAGTCCGTCTTTTCCTCCGGCAATCAGGTCACACAAAGTTATTAAAAAGTCACTCTTTAATTTCAGTGCTTCCTTATCGTTTTTATGGCTAAGCTGAATATCCATCGGATTTAAGTAATCTTTGGAATTGGTTGCCAGCCTTACCACCTGTCCCTTTAATGCCTGTACCAATGGGAAATACTCGCCCTCCGGGTCACAAATGATGATGTCATCCCTTGTGATTAAAAAGCAGGATAAAATTTCTCTTTTCGCACTAAAACTCTTTCCACTACCCGGCGTTCCAAGTATCACGCCGTTTGGTGTACGAAGCCGTTTACGGTCTGCCATGATCATGTTGTTGCTAAGTGCATTTAAACCGTAATAAATGGCGGGTGCGGGCATGAATAACTCCTGTGTACAGAAAGGAACCAAAATCGCTGTGCTTTTGGTTGTCAGCACCCTTTCAATTCCCGTGTCATTGCATCCAATCGGTGCAGATGCCATAAGGCCCTGCTCCTGTAAATACTGCAAGCACCGTAAATTGCAGTTTGCCTGTTGAATGATACCGGACACCCTCTGTGTCAGGTTCTCTAACTCTCTCTTGGTTCTTCCGTAACAGGTAATTAAGAATGTCATTTTGACAATCTTCTGGTTACTGCTGTTAAGGTCATCCAAAAGCTCTAAGGTATCCTTTTCATACGTGATGATGTCCGTAGGTAAAATATCCATATCGTACCCACTGCGGACTGCTTTTTTCTGCTCCTCGATTTTCATTTTCTGAATGTTGGTCAAAGCGCCTTTTAACATCTTGATAGCCTTTACCGGGTCCATCGTCTGCATGTGCATGGTCACGGTAAGGTTATCATCAATATCAAGGAGCTTCTTTAACAGCTCGTCATTAAATCTCGGTGCGATAATATCAAGATAAGACACACTTCCGTAGATACTGCCGGACTTAAACCTGCTTGGATAGCGGAAATCAAATCCCGGCGGTGCAATGTAATCTTTTACGGATTTACCGGACTCTGATAATTCCTTAAATGAAAAACGGAAAGGTTCCATCGTTCCCTGATTGAAATACTCATGCAGGATACGAAGTCTTTCCTTTCCGTCTAAAGACCGGGCGTTTGTGCCTATGTTATTTAAGTTTCTCACAACATCTTTCTCGATGTTATTTAATTTGCTCTTTGCTTCCTTATATCCGGTACATTCCACCCCAAAAATAAGATACTTGGATTTAATGATACCGTTATTTCCTTTTGCAGACTGATGTTGTAGCATCTGTGTGTATTCCTCACGGATATCGTCAAAATCATCTTTCTGCAAAGGAATATCGAACTGGTCTGCAAGTGCCTGTTCATTAACCTGTCTGTTGAATAAAAACAATTCAAACTTTATCGACGGGTCAAAGTAATTGATAAGTTTACTGTACTCTTCCAGAATATCTCCCTGATCTTCCACCTCCAGCAAATCATAGTTGATGTCGTAAAACTCCACCATCTTTGTATAAAATCTATGAGTGACCTGACAGATGCCGTCACGGAACATCTTTTTAAAGGTAATGGTTTTCTGTGCGGTGTCAGGTTTTGCCTGTTCTTTACTGTTTCCGGCAAGAGTACGTTTAAGCTCAGCCAACCGCTTTTTTTCTGCAAAGCTAAGACCGGATTTCCCCGGTATTTTACTGCCCGTTAGCGGAATTGCTTTCGCTGACTGCTTTTTCTTCAAGATAACGTACCTCCTTCTTAATTCGTTCTCGCTCCTCCAACTGTTCATAGAGGTTTTCTGATTTATAAGGTCTGATTCCCGGTGTCAGTATCTTCTGCCTTATCATGAAGTACAGGATTTTCTCTGCCGGGAAACCGTCCTTTTCATACATTGCCACAAAGAAGAATGGCAACATGATTCCGACCATTAACAAAGAAGCTGCCGAGGTTCCCAATACTCCCTTTGTGAGAAAGTAAATGGGAACTCCTGTTATGGCAGCTCCGCTAAAACAGATAATCTGTCTTTTAGTCAGATTCAATGCTACTTTGGTTTTGATGCCACTCAAGTCTTTTGGCACGGGTACTGAAATTGCCATAGTCTGCTCCTTTTCGTGTGCATACCCATTTAGTGGGCATTGAATATTGATTTAGATAAGGAACCCGTCTTAAATAAGCTAAAGCAAAGGATTACGGTGTAGGCTGCCACAGACCATAAAGCACTGTGGAGATTGCCTGCTACTGCCACACCGGCTACTAACACGGCATAGATTGCCACACATACCATAATGAAAAATCCTTGAAATGCTAATGCGATAAGTCCCTTTAAATAGTTCGTTCCGACACTTCCCCATTCCCTGTTGGTAACGGTTGCTGCCGGAATCGGTGATACTGAAACATAAAGGTATATTTCAATCATTCGTCCGTATAAAATGACGGTGATGAGGACTGACATGATTTTCATACATAAGCTGATTATCATGGTTTCCATTCCTAGTCCTATCAGTTCTCCTATTCCCATGCTTCCAATCTGGTTATTAAACATCGTGGTAAGCGTTGCTTCCACATCCAGATTTGTAGAACCGGAAATATGTGCTGCCGCCTCTGTCACTACATGGCTTCCCACGTCAAATACTGCCATTACAATGTCAAAGGTCTTGCTAAGTAACATGACTGCAATACACGCCTTGAATAAAAAGCGGAAAAACAATCCTGTATCAAAATCGTGCATGTTGTTTTTGTCGATTACCATTGATATCAGTTCATAGATAAGTACAAAACTGATTACCATTCCGGCTATGGGAACTATTACGTTTTCTGATAAAGTCTGAACCATACTGAAAATACCAGCGTTCCATGTGCTTGGTGTTTTGCTGACCTCTCCGGCAATCGTGCCTACCTTGTCATTGACATCGGTAAACATGGCTGACAGATTGGACAGCACCCACCCTTGCAGCATTTCCTTTATGAAGTCAGTAATTTTGTCAATGATTCCACCCATCTATCTTATGAGAACAGAGTAGTAAGCTGAGGAATCACCGTCTGAGCCACGATTACAATACCGCCACCTGCCATGAGCTGCTTGATACCCTGTGACTTTGCACCGGGATTATCATTTCCGTAACCTTCCAAAAGGTTAATCACACCCCATACACCGACACCACCGCCGATTGCTGTTACTACTGTCTTTAAACCTGTTACTGCTGTTGTAAAAAATGCCATTTTCTTTTCCTCTTTCTTTCCATAAATTTTTAGTAATTGAAAGAGTTTTTTCGTGTAAAATGCCCCATCCTATGATAAAATCAGGACAGGGCATTCCTTTAGGATTTCCCTCACTGGCATCCGATACTTACAGTTTAGCGACCTATGGTATCGGATGTTTTTTTGTTTCATCCTAAAGCACATTCAAAACTCCTTTTCCACTTCTGGACTTTTTGTCCAAAAGTTCTGTGTTTTAAAAGTTCCATATTCAGTTTTACGCTGCGATTTCCCCGACATCTTCCACCTCATCAATGGTGTCGTTGTTCCTTATCTTTGCTCTGTTAAGGTTCTTCACATACTTTTCGATGTCAAAGGTATTCTTTTCGTCATAGTCAGAAAGCAAATGATACTGCTTATGCTTGGTAATATCGAACTTATTGGAGAAGAATGGTCTTACCCCTCTAAGCTGCATAATGCACTTGCCACCGTCCATGACCGCAATCTCGTCTTGGCTCATAAGCTCCTTTCCGGTCTTTTGGTAATTCAGACCGTAAGACTGGCTCGTACCCCTCGTATCCGAGGTATTATAGAGGTCAATGGTTTCTTTACCCAAAACTTCTGCCAGCTCTTTTAGCGTGGTCTTTTCCTTCCCACCGAGGAATAGTGTGGTATCACAGTTGCCCTCTATGGTATCTGCGTTGTCTTTATAGATTGCCTTAAGCTGTGACTTTGACTGCAAAATAATAGAAGCTGATATTTCACGGCTACGGATAGTCGCAATCAACTTCTCAAACTTAGGTATCTGCCCGATGTTCGCAAACTCGTCTAACAGACAACGAACATGAATAGGCAGTCTGCCGTTATACACATCATCTGCTCTGTCACAAAGCAGATTAAAGAGCTGTGTGTACATGATTGACACGATAAAATTAAATGTATCATCTGTATCAGAGATAATGACAAACAGTGCTGTCTTTTCATCCCCTAACATATCAAGTTCCAGTTCATCATAGCTTGTCAAATCACGAAGCTCCTTAATATCAAATGGTGCAAGTCTCGCACCACAGCTAATCAAAATAGATTTTGCTGTCTTACCTGCAGCAAGTTTGTACTTTTTATACTGCTTTACTGCGAAATGGTCAGGCTCACGCTCCTCCAGCTCCTCAAACATTAAATCCACCGGATTTTTAAATTCTTCATCATCCTCCCTTGCTTCACTGGCATTTATCATGTCAAGCAAAGTAGTGAAATTCTGTTCTTCCTCCACACATTCATACCAGATATACCCGATAAGTGCAGTGTAATAGAGCTTTTCTGCTTTCACCCAAAAATCTTCACCGGATTGCTGTCCCTCTCCTTTGGTGTTGAGAATAATTGTGTTTACAAGTTTCAAAATATCCTTTTCGCTCCGGATATAAGCAAAAGGATTGTAGTGCATGGATTTCTTAAAGTTAATGGTATTTAAAACTTTGACTTTGTATTTGTTTTTTACAAGCATTTTTCCGCACTCCACAAGCACCGTTCCCTTCGGGTCAGTAACTACATAGGAGCTGTGCATCTGCATAAGGTTTGGTTTTACAAAGAATCTGGTCTTACCGGAACCGGAACCGCCGATAACAAGAATATTTTTATTTCTTGCATACTTCGGCTCCTTTGGTCTGCCGGACATCATAAGCCGTTCTGTTTCTGTTAAAAGCACGTTGTTCTCAAATTCCGGATCAACGTATGGCTCTATATCCTTTGCCGTTCCCCACCTTGCAGAACCGTATTCCACGCCATGTCGAAACTTTTTGGCATTCTTAGCTTTAAAATACACCATAAGACGGAATACGATACCGCACATCACTCCTATCAATAAGTCTTTTGGAAAAAGGCTCGGTAACGGATTAGAAAACAAATCTTCCAACCCATTCATGGTTGCTAACATCTTATCGGAAGCATTTTTCCCCGGCGATGTTCTCCATAGCCATGCTACTTTATTGCAAAAGTAACCCATAAGAACGTATGGCAGATTCATAAGAATAAACTTCTTTTTATCCACCTTTTTCATTTCAGAGGTAAGCTTTTGTGGAACTGCTTTTAAATCTTTGACTATCCCCTCTATGACTTTACTCATAGCGACTGTCCCCTGTCCTTTTGATGCTCCCTTGCTCTGTCTCTGTTTTTGTCCTTACCTAACAGCTCCCTAAATTCTGCCAGCTTCTCTTTTACAGATACTCTGCCACGTTTCTTTTCATTAACCTTTACAAACTCCTTAAATGCCTGTGTAATCACATCGGCATCCTTGCCCTTGAAAAATACCATATACTTCGGTGGTTCCACCGTCTTATCCTTTTTCACGGCAAAGTCTACATTGTATTTCTTCGCCACTCTCTCAAAGGATTTGATGTTGTTATCCGTAACCTCAATACTCGAAGCTCCCATACCCTGTCCTACCAATTCTTTTACTGAAATCTTTCCGTGTGTTGCCTGTTTCCCGGCTCTGCGGTGTTCCAGATACAACTTCATGGCTTTTTTCAGCACATCAGCGGTCAGCCTAGAGGATTTAAAAACAAGGGCAATCGTTTTTTGTGTTGTTTCCTCCTGCATGGTTTTCCTCCTTTAGTTTCTTACAGCCATACTTCCGCTAAGGTGGAACATACAGCCTGTGCAGTAAATACTTCATTTTCTCTCCTTTCCACTTCTGGACATTTTGTCCAAAAGTAAGCAATAAAAAAGGGCAGCTACAAACTCTAATTGTTCATAACTGCCCTAACGCTGTTTATTTCTCCAATTTTCTGTTAATGTAATCTTTTACCTTTTTACAAAATCTGCGAAAATCACTTTTTTCGTATCTTGCATCTCGTAGCCACTTTCGATATATCTGCTCTGCTTCCCCATAATCTGCATTATCCAATATATCCGCTGTTTCACATACTACTACCATTGTGTCATAAGTTCCAAATCCGCCTTTCTCCATTGCCTGAATCACAATCCCCAATATGGCATTCTTTTCTACAATGCGGTTCTTTCTTATTTCTTCTTTTAGTTCCTCAAACATTCTTTCATCCATTACTACATTCCCCTTTTACATCTACCGCAAAAACTCCTGTCTGATTATCTCTCTGCCCTCTTTACTTCGAAGCAACTCTAAATAGGCTTTCTTTTCTTCTACGTCCATTATACCCATATCAATCCTATCATCCGGAAGAAATTGAAACATTTCCTGTATTCCATCTATAATACGTTCCTCTTCGGTAAATTCGTTTTCAATAAAGTAAATATTCGATTTTTCCGCTATACCAAATACTACCGCTTTTCCATCTGCATTTGGGATTATCTTACAAATATCACAATCTAATTTTTTCCCGTATTCCTTCTCTCCGGCATCTTTTAAATCTAATATCAGTTTTTCCTTAAAAGGTTTCAGGTTCAGTATATGATTAACATCTATTCCGTACGGGAATAAATCTTCATCATACAACGTAAAAAATACAATATCTTTTCCTTTGTGTATCTGCATCTTCTCACTCCTTGGTCTGCGTACACGCACCCTATTATTATACTTCTATACCTTATAAAATACAAGTGAAGGAGTGGTGCTTCCGTGATTGTATATGACCGTTTATGGGAAACTTTAAAAGATAAAAACATCAGTCAGTATTCTTTAATGAAGGATTATGGTGTAGATAAAGTTCAAATACACCGATTAAAGCACAATATGATAGTCAAAACCATCACTATCAATAATTTATGTCGTATTCTTAACTGTAATGTTGAAGATATTATGCAGTATGTGCCAGACGAACCGCAAAAAGAATAAAAGCTATTGAAAATTCTGTTTCAATAGCTTTTTTAACTTTTAGACATTTTGTCCAGAAGTTCCCAATATCATTTTAAACATCTCTGCAATAATCTTGATTATCTTAACAATCAACACTACTCCGCCAATCAGACCGCCTATAATACAGTTCAGCGCAAATACACCTATACTGCCACCAATACCAAAGTTTCTTGGTACAAGCCATAAGCACATCCTATGTATTCCAAACGGAAACCCTACCATAATCCAATATAAAAACAGGTCAAATCCTTCTGCTTTATTACATACCGGATAACAGGTAATCATCCATAGTGCAATCAAAAATACCGGGAGAATTATTTTAAACAATACCTTTCTCATTCCATCCACCTCCATACATATCATGTTGTACTTCCTGCTGGTAATAATGATTCATGGTACTTGACGCATTATAAAGCGCAGTCACCATATATGCCTTGATATTTACTATCTTACTTGTGGTATTTCGCATACATCCAATCACATATTCAAGATGTGAACTGTTCAGCTTTAGGAACTTTGATTTTACCAACTCATACGGGTAATCATCCCCGCCGATTTTTACGGTTTTATGCTTTACACATACCACCTCACAAATCACGTCAAACAATTCATCATACAAGCCTTTATCCTGATAAGAACTATACTTCATATGATGCTCATATTCAATATTCTCTTTTATGATTTCTATGTAAGCATTGACATCATCCATCCCATCCATCCCTCTTTCTGTGTCACTATCCGATTGATAGATAGGATTGTTATAACTCAAATCAGTATAATTAGTATTGTTATAATTAGGGTTCACTTCCTGAACGTCTGCACATTCAGTTTCTGAACTTCCAGAGGTCTGATTATTGAACCTCCGGAAGTCTGCATTTTGAATTTCTTGAAGTTCAGTTTTTGAACTTCTGGAAGTCTGATTATTGAATTTCTTGTCATTCAATTCTTGAACTTCTGCGGAAACATCAGTATTAGCGGGTTCTTTTTCAGTTCGTTCCGGTTGTATATTCTGCTCAACCACAACAAAATTCTTCACATAAATAATATCCGGTTTCCCAAGTCCCTGCCTTTTTTTCTCAATCAGACCAATCCCTTTTTTACTGTCAAGCTCTGCAATGACCTTTGCACAAGTGGCTTTGGCACATCCTAAATCTTCCATGATGTTTTCTACCGTATAATGGATATATGCCCTGTTTTCATCATCAAACCAGCCATTTTTTATTGATAATGACATTCTGTCAAGCATCAGACCATAAAGAAGTTTTGCATCACTGGATAACCCTTTGAAACGCTCATCCTTAATTAGTAATCTTGGAACACGGTAGAAGGAAAACTGTTCTGCTTCCGCTCCGTAATAATAATCGAATTTCAAACCGTTATCCATTTTGCGTCCCCCTTCCTATTGTCTGTTCTTCCATTCATCCAACAACTGAATGATGATTTTTTCTATTTCTTCACTGCTGTAATCTTCTTCAAAATACTTGCTGATTTTGTCAGCTTTCAGTGTTACTTTTCTTTCCTTTGGCTTTTCTTCCGTTAGGATCAGGCGAACCATCGCAAAGGTAAGCTCTCCCCTTTTACCATATTCCTTGAGTTTCCCGGACTGTACTGTACTCACATTACATCCCTGCTCCTCTAAAATGACCTGCACCCACTGCTGTTCATCCTCTGATAAAAAGGAAATATCTACACCCTGTGAAAAGCCTAATTTCTTCTTATCCACCATATCAAGAAGCTCATCCGATAACCGGGACAACCAAATATATCTCTGTACCTTTTTTGCGTTCTCTCCGGCAGCTTCGCCCACCTTATCAAGCGTATTCATTCCGGCTTTCTTTCCCTGATGTTTCATTGCTTCATATTTCATCTTATAGGCTTTTGCCTTTTCGCTTGGTAAAATATCCTCACGTTGGATATTGGAATCCACCATGATAATCGTAGCTTCATCATCGGTGTAGTTTCTTACAATAATCGGCATTTCCGACTTTCCGGCTCTTTCAGAACCTCTTTTCCTTCGATGTCCGGCAATTAACTCGTAACCGCCACCTGTTCTCGGTCTTGCGATACCCGGAACAAGTACACCATGCTGACGAATACTTTCTGTTGTTTCTTCCATCTTTTCATCATCAAGCACCTTAAACGGGTGGTCTTTGAAATCAAATAGCTCTATCAACGGTGCAATCACTACTTTTTCCGTTCCGGCTCCCGTATTTTCCTCTACACCAAGTAAATCCTGATAGGTGGTAAGCTGAATATCCTTATTTGGTTTTCGCATGACTTAACACCTCCCTTGCCAGTTTCTCGTAGCTTTCTGCGCCTTTACTCTGACGGTCATATTCAAAGATACTCACGCCTTCAGAAGCAATCTCTGCAATGGCTTCCGACCTCGGTATGGCATCCGCAAATATATTTACATCATTTCCATAAGCGGTATGTACCGCTTTCTTATTTCTCTTTGAATTGTTGTATCTGCTTGCATCCATTGTAAACAGAATACCCTCTATCTCAATTCCTGGATTAAAACGCTGTTTTGTGCCCTTATACACCTTTAAAAGCTCCGTAAGACCGTCTGCTGCATAAAACTGTGGCTGTACCGGAATTAAGACACTGTTTGCTGCTGTCATTGCATTTATGGTCAGCATACCAAGTGACGGCATACAGTCGATGATAATATAATCATAATCATCTTGTAACAGCTCCAGATACTCCTTTAAAACACATTCCCGGTCATCAACCGTGATTAGTGACATATCCATGCCTGTAAGCAACTTATTGGACGGAATCACATCTACGCCCTCTTTATGGCTTAAAATAGCTTCTCTAGGCTCAAATTCAATGCCCATAATGATGTTTTCCATCATATTTTTTAATGTTACTTTCAAATTCTTTGGAAAGCCTAATCCGAGGGTTAAATGTCCCTGCGGGTCAGCGTCTACCAACAATACTCTTTGACCTAATCTAGCCAAACCAACTCCTAAATTGATACTTGTGGTGGTCTTTCCTACTCCACCTTTCTGATTAGCGATTGCGATTACTCTACACATGATAATTCTCCTTTGTTTTCTACTGTTCCTTTATGTTCCGTTTCTTTACTTCCACATATGCTCTGTGGAATCTCTTTGTCCCCTTATTCGGGTATACATCTGAAAACTCTGTTACTTCTATCTTGGGATTTCTCTGTAATATCTTCCCAAACCACTTAATATCGTTCTTTGTTCCCATCAATCTAACTTTTAACATTCAACACTCCTCCATGCTCTCATGTGCATCGCTGTTCAGATAATATGTTGAGCTTTCTCGCTCCTGCACCTAACGCTGTATTTGTCATATTCCATGACCTCCTTTTTTGATATTTCAAGGTGAAAAAAGGACATTCCCTGTTTTTTTCAAGAAATGTCCTTTGCTATCATTAGCAAACTGCTATGTATGCAATTTTTAGGTTTTGTGTAGAACCGTCAGCCTAGCAATTACGCCATTTCCTTGATATGGTTCTATTCTACATGCCGCCGGCGCCATGCAAGCTCCCATGTTCATGGAATCTTTGATTCCGTAGTCCACAATCTTCCCGATGGTAAGACCGGTTATCATGGCTCTGTCCTTATCGCTTTTCTCACTACTTACCACAAAAGCCCCGCTTCCGGTGACAGTCCAGGTAGAGGATAAGGGACGCTGGTTTCCGTATGCGAGGGGATATCGGAATTCCTTTTCTGCACTGGCAAAATGACTGGATGTTACACAGGCAGCATATTTCGCCATACCGCCTGCTATCATAACTGTCGCAGCCGAAAGGGATAATCCACATGTCGAACACGCTCCATACATTCCCATTAGAGGGATATGAAACCCTCCCAGTCCAAAACTACTGGCAATTGACTGTCCCAGTAAATCTCCTGCAAACAGAAAACGGATGTCATCATTTTTAAGTCCTGCTTTTCCGATGGCTGTCTGCAATGCTTCTTTTTGCAATGTGCTTTCTGCTTCTTCCCATGTATCACAGCCAAATTTATCGTCTATTCCCACAATGTCATATAAATCCCCAAAGGGGCCTGCTCCCTCTTTCGTTCCTACGATTGATGCACTGGCACGTATATAAATCGGTATGGGAATCTTAATGCTCTGTTTTCCCTGTTCAAAAATTGCTCCGCTGTTATCAGACATAAAAAAACCTCCGGATGAATAATACTTTTTTTCCTAGTCTTTCTCATCCAAAGGTTTTTATACATTTATTTGATACCATGTTGAAGCAGGTATTCTTTCCACAAATCGTTGTATCTTCCCAGCAAATGTATCTGGTCATAGGTATACTCTTCTGCCAAATGACCGCTTTCATCGCAAACTGCTTCATTTACATCGATATAGAAAATCTGCTGATTATCTGCCAATGTGGCAATTGCATTGTTCCTTGCCACTATATTGCTATTATTAAAAATCTTATCTTCGTTACTTTTCTTTTCTGAAACAAACATGCTTCCCTGAATCACTATCCTGGCATCCGGCTCAAGCTCCTGCAAGGTGTGGATTACCTGGGTATATGCTTCCATGAAGGTCTCTGTGGTTCCCGTTCCCAGTTCGTTAATTCCTACTGAAATATAAATCTTTCCGTATTCCTTTGCTGCCAGAACATCTTCTATGGTTCCGTATCCTTTAAAGTTGTGCTCTAGCACTTTATGGATTGTCAGTGAGGTCTCACACAGAAAATCAGCATGCTCCGATAGCGTGGTGTAATCATGTAATCCCACGGTCCTGGAATCACCAATAAATAAGGCATCGTCAAACCATGTTTCGTCCACTTCCGTAAACTCATATTCTAAAGCCCTTTTTCTTCCTTCATCACCATATATGTCTGCTGAAATATGATTCAAATACTCTTCCTGCGTTGTTTCACGGATGGGCAGTATTTCTTCAAACTCCGGCTCTATTGTTTCGATAGTCACGTCGCCCTGATTGTTTCCGCTCACGATTTCTTCCTGCAGATTATTTCCGCTTACAGTCTGCGGCTCAGGCATATTTCCGCTTACGGTCTCCTGCATGGACATATTACCACTTACGGTTTCATTTATGCTATTTCCACTTACGGTTTCTGCTTTTTCTGTTTCCTGCTCATCTTCAGTATGCTCCGGCGAGGTGCTATTGCTGTTTTCTGTCTCATATCCGGTCTGATTGTCTATCGTGTTTTCTTCTTTTTGCCCTGTATATTGTCCCATATAAAGCGCCGCATAAATGATACTTGTACATATTAATATGAAAAATAAAGGACTTTCTTTTATCAGTTTCATATACGCTCCGTTAAAAACTAAAATACATAAAAGGATTGCTTTGGTTACTTATAAGAAAATGCACACTATACCAAAACACAGCGGCCAGTAAAAGTGCAATAACCGGGTTTCTTCTATGTTTCTTAATCAATTCAAAGACTGTCGGTATGCATAAAAGGATTCCTATCGCAAAAAGCAGTCCGTAGGTTTGTGAATATTTTACGATATCCTGTGTGTTAACTGCAATTCCCTCCATGCCAAGAAAAGGAAACAGCCTTCCGAAATAAACCATAAGCTGTCTTAAATCTGTAATCGCAAAAATAACCCATGATAAGGGAATAAAAAGTAGGACATATAAATTTCCTAATACCGGCATCTTAGATAATGCCTCCCCATAAAGCAGTTTTTCTGCAATAATTAACGTGCCCAGTACGATTCCCCATATCACAAAATTAAGACCGTTTCCATGCCAGATACCGGTAAGCAGCCACACAAGCGCCAGATTAAAAACCACTTTCCCTTTTGAGCATCTGCTGCCTCCCATGGGAATGTAAACGTAATCCTTAAAGAAACGTCCCAATGTCATATGCCATTTTCTGTAAAATTCACTGATGCTTCGTGCAGCATAGGGGTGGTGGAAATTTTCAATAAAGTCAAACCCAAGCATTACCATAATGCCGGATGCCATAAGTGAATATCCCCAAAAATCAAAGTATAGCTGCAGGGAATAGCCAATCATTCCAAACCATGCAAGAGGTGTAGAGATACTTTCAAAGCCTATCATCTGTAAATCCCTCCACAGAATCGAAAGCCGATCTGCCAAAAGTACCTTCATACCAAGTCCCATCACAAAATATTCAAGACCCTCTTCAAATTGCCACAGGGTATACCTTCTTCTCTTCGTAAAGTTTCCTTCCTCATAACGCATGATAGGTCCTGATATTACCTGGGGAAACAGTGAAAAGTAGAGCATCACCGTTTGAAAGTGCTTTTTCTCTTTTATCCTGCCAGCATAAACATCTGCCTGCCAGGAAATCATCTTAAATAAATAGAAGCTGATTCCCATCGGCAAAAGAATGCTTTCCGTATAAAAGTTTAATCCCTTGAAGACTGCAAGAACTGCCACATCCAATATGACTGCTGCCAGCATTCCCCGTTTATTCCCCGCCACTTTTCCGGCAAGGAAATAGTTTATTCCTGTAAGTAAAATAAACAGCAGAAAGAAAACAGGCTCTCCCACTGCATAAAAAAACAGGCTACCTACTAACAATATGGTATCCCTGTATTTTTTCGGTGTAATATAATATATCACTAAAAAAATTGGCAAAAAGCCAAATATGAATTCAAGTCCGGCAAAGTTAACCATTTTATCCCCTGTCACATCATCTTTTTCTCTTTTATTTTATTCTATCACTCAGTACTTTAATCTACAAGAAACATATTTTGAAAAAATCTTAAGAAAATGTTACTGTCATGTATAAATTCCACGCACGGTACGCAAAATATTTGATAATGATTTTTTCTAATCCAAATATAAACTGAAAGTAAATAAGAAAGGTAGTCATTGATTATGAGCGAAAATAAAACTTCCTCCCAAAAAGCATTGGAAAAGAACTATGAAAACTACATTAAACAGGTAACTCCTACCCATAATCTTTTCCTGCAGATGATAAAAGCATTTCTTGTTGGCGGTCTAATCTGCCTGCTGGGACAATTCCTGTTAAATTATGCATCGAATACACTGGGCATGGACAAAGAAACCGCCGGTAGCTTTTGCTCTCTCGTATTAGTGTTTCTAAGTGTTCTTTTAACCGGATTTAACTTATACCCTTCTATTGTAAAGTTCGGCGGTGCCGGTGCCCTCGTTCCTATTACAGGCTTTGCCAACTCCGTAGCATCACCTGCTATTGAGTTCAAAAAAGAGGGCCAGGTTTTTGGTGTGGGATGCAAGATTTTTACTATCGCCGGACCGGTGATTCTTTATGGACTGTTCAGCAGTTTTTGTTTTGGTCTTATTTACTATATTCTTAAAATAATAGGAGTGGTATAGATTTTATACCACTCCCTGCTTTATTTATTCATCTTATAAGCCGGATCTGCGGGATACCCGCCTTTCAATTTCTGCATTCCTCTCTGGATGGCATCTCTTGAATTTTTCCAGTCGGCATCTTTGTTTCTGTAATCAAACTTTTCAACCATCCAGGAAACATCCTCCTGCAATCTTGCCATATGCTTTTCCATCAGTGCAAACATTTCCGGATAAAAGTCTTTCTTTTCTTTATCGCTTAACTTGGTCTCTGCCGCTTCGCACAAATCACCGAAATGATGCAGGCAAAAACCCTTGCTGTTTTTAATTCTTTCCCTGAAATCCGCATCTTTCTTATACATAAAGAAAAAAGTATCCATATATCTGTCATAGGTGTCTGCAAAACGCTTACATATATAACAGGACTTGTCTTTTTCCTCCACCCATATACCGATTGGATTTATTCTGGACGAATTTTTCCGAAACTTGTCTTTCAGTGTGGTTTTAGCGGGCGTATAGTTTTTAAACTGCTCCGCCATAGCCTTACTCATTCTCATGTAATGAGTTTTCAATATCCATGCATTTCCCAATGTATTGCCATAATCAAACATCTTTTTGAAATGTTCCCTGCAAAATCCGTCTTTATCTGTAGCATCACGGATATCACTTTCCATGTAGGAGGCGCTGTTACCCAATGTAAAATCAAGCAAATCCTGTTCCACACTTCTTTCTATGTAGCAAAAGGGACATTCATCATTTGCATTCACCGCATCATTCAGCGGAATGGTATATAAGGTTTCTTTCATTGTCCAATCCTCGCTGTCTTTCTACTCTTCGGTATAGGCTATTTTTTTCAGCATATCTAAATTTTTCTTCACTTCTTCACCAAACAGTTCCGGCTGAAATCCGCCTTCACGGAACCGCTCTGCCATAAGACCGTTTAAGGTCATCTCTACCATGCCTGAAAGCAGTTCTGTATCTACTTCTTTACGGAACTTGGTCACATCCACACGGTGCATAAACTGATTATACTGATGAGGTAATACCTCCCGCTTTTCCTCTGTTGCAAGCAAAGCTTCACTTACGCGTTCTTTCTTACTTTCATTCAGAAAATAAATCATATACGGATAGTTTGTTGCTACAGCAAGCTGTGCCTGCCAGATTTGCTTCATAATTTCAAAATAATCCGTCTCGGTTTTGGTGACTGATGTAGACAACTCGAGCATCATATATTTGACACTGTAGTCATAAACAAATCCATACAGCCCAATTTTGCTGATAAAATAATGGAAAAGCAATCCTTTACTGATTCCGGCTTCCTTTACAATCTCGTCTGTACTTGCATGTTCATACCCGTTCATGGCAAATACCTTTAATGCCGCGTTAATCATTCTGTCTTGTTTTTCCTTTTTTAAATCAAAAAATTTCTCATTCATAACCTATATCCCCTGTTTTTCTTCCGATATTGACTTTTTTAGTCGATATTTAATATAACACAAAAAAAATAAGTCTGCAATGCTAATTATTTTTTTTATATTTTTTTCATAAAATTTTACACATATTCTCTTTTCAATCTTGCAAAATAGTATTAAGATAGAATGTGTAGAATATTCCTGAAAGGAGCATTTTTTATGTCTAAAAAATTTGGAAAATTATTACTGCTTACAGCTGTAACCGGCTTGGCTGCATATGGTACTTATACTTATCTTCAGAAAAAGGATAAACTTGCCGGTAATCCTGCTAACGATGATTATGATGATGATTTTGACGACTTCAGCGAGGATCTCGATGATGACATAACACCTGCTAAGGAACGTGCCTATGTTCCTCTTAATCTGGATAAGGCAGAAGCATTTGCCACAGAGGCTTTCCAGAAGGCCAAAGAAGTAATTTCAGATTCTGTCCAGCAGGTAAAGGAAACCGTTAAATCTGTAGCTGATTCCCAAGGCTATCATACTTCCTTTACAGATATCACTTCTACAGCCAAAGAAGTGGTTGACGTACCCGCCAAGGATGTTGCACCTGCTGCCGAAGAGGTTTCTGAAACAGTTGCAGAGGAAACACCTTCCGCAGAGGATATCCCCTCTGAAGATACCGTGGAAGAATTTTTTGATGACGAAGAAATCTAACTATCATTTTTATAATGCAAAAAGTCCGCATAATGCGGACTTTTTTGTTATAGATACCTATCCCATGCTTTCCGGAGTGACTCCACTCCATCTCTGATTTTCTCCTTTGAAGGAGCACCATATCCCAGTAAAATCGTATATCTGTATTTCTCATCATATTCGTCAAAGTCAGAGAACACCGTATCAACCCGGTATATCTTGATTTTTGCTTCCTTTGCTGCCCTAATCAGTTCCTCTGCCGTAACCTTACTTTTACTGGTAAACAGCACATACAGTCCTGCATTGGCTCCTGATATGGCAAACTTATCCTCAAAGCACGCAAGCTGCTCCAAAAGGAAATCATGCTTATCCTTATATACTTTCCTCATTTTATTTAGATACCGCTCAAAATAACCGTCCCGGATGAATTCATCTAAAATCCGCTGGTCAATTCTGGATACAGTAGAAGCATAGCACCCACAATTTTCTTTATACCTATCCATAAGCTTCTTTGGAAGCACCATGTACCCTACCCGGATAGCCGGTGCAATTGATTTTGAAAAAGTACCCATATATATTACTTTTCCCTGGCGGTCCGATGCCTGCAGTGCCGGGATTGGCTTGCCTTTATACCGGAATTCACTGTCATAATCATCTTCTATCAGATAGCGGTCTTGCTTCTGCTCTGCCCACTTTAATAGTTCCATCCGTCTGCCGATAGGCATTACAATACCGGTAGGATATTGATGCGACGGCATTACATATGCCACCTTTGCATCCGATTCATACAAAGCCTGCATATCCATACCGCTCTCGTCCATAGGCAGTAATTTTATGTCATATGCAAAAGACTGAAATACCTGATATGCTCTTTTATATGTAGGATTTTCCATCGCAATGGATACATCCCTCCCCAGTACTTTTTCCAAAAGCATTAAAAGATAATCTGTTCCTGCACCGATAATCATTTGCGACGGTTCGCAATTCACTCCGCGCGCCGAATGCAAATATTTGCATATCGTTTCCCGTAGCCTGATATCCCCCTGGGAATTTCCCAAGGCAAACATCTCGCTGTTCGCATCAACAAGAATTTCTTTCGTTATCTTCTTCCACGTAGCAAACGGAAAGTCCTTCATACTGATGGCATGAGGTGAAAAATCGTACTGATAATGTTCTTGTACTCCATCTGCATCCATTTGGGAATCCACACTATTTTTTATAGCACTCTTTTCGCCTACCAAAGACATATCCAGTAACCCTTCTATGTCACATATATAATACCCTTTATACGGTCTTGCTTCTATATACCCTTCTGCAAGTA
This sequence comes from Lachnospiraceae bacterium, assembly GCA_045586385.1. Lineage (GTDB taxonomy): Bacteria > Bacillota > Clostridia > Lachnospirales > Lachnospiraceae > Suilimivivens. The sequence goes on along the minus strand of JAZNAE010000033.1, from coordinate 65,381 downwards.
ATTGGGCATATGCCGTATCTACCGTACTTCTGGCAACCTGTAAATATTCTGCCAATGAACGTGTTGAGGGAAGCTTCTCATTTCTTTGAAGCTTCCCTTCCTTAATCTCATTTTTTATATACTCATATATTTGCCGGTATAAACAGATACCGGCATCGGCCTTTAACTCTATTGCCAACTCTACCATAACTATTTTGCGTTTCTCGCCCTCATTTTTTCAACCAATACTTCTTTTACGTCTCTTGCCTTATCTTTAATCCGGTTGTTTGCGGAAGGAGATACAATAATATTGGTAATCAGTCTTCCTGCAATATCATACTTCTCAAATTCCATAGCCAGAACAGCTATCAAATATTCCACTGTCAGTTCATCCATACCACACATGGGATAATTCTCTGACTGTCTTGCTGAAATGAAGCCCTCTAACGCGTTTTTCAGGAATTCTCTTTCCTGTTCCTTTGCCTCTTTTTGTTTGGCTGCATAACCCGGTTCTCTTTCATCCATACTTTCTGCCATACTTCTGACAAGCCATCCGGCTTTCAGACAGATATACGCCTTTTCACTGGCTTTTGCATGCTTTACAATCGCATTCACAAGGCATAGTTTATATCGGTTAACCGCTTCCTCGTAAGTATATGTTTCCTTTTTCTCCTCTCCTCCTTGGAAGGTTTTGGAAATGCTTTCCTTTACAGCCTTAATTTGCCCTGATGTAAGGGCTGTAAAATATCTGGTCAAGGCTGCATATCCACAGTGTGGACATGTTACAACGTCGTATTTAAGCGGTTCAATGTGCTCATATACCGGTCTTAAATCCATATCGGTACGGTGAAGCTTCACTCTTCCTGTCTTTACGGTTCTCTCTTTTATGCTTTCAAAACAGACAGGACACTCATATGTCTTATCAAATAAAATCTCTTCTTCCGTAATTTCCGGCTTTTGTTCTTTCTCCTTAGCCTTGTCTGCTTCCGCAGCCTCTTCAAATAAATCAAGGCCTTCTAAATTCCCCAATCCCAGTTTATCTAATCCAGATAATAATCCGGCCATGTTACCTCCTCCTATGCACTAAAATCTATTTTTCATATTATGCTTTCGGCAAAACGTAAGAACTCTTAAGTGAAACAATTCTGTTAAATACAGGTGCACCTTCTTTAGAATCTTTGGAATCAACACAGAAATATCCCTGTCTTACAAACTGGAAACTTTCATATGCCACTGCATCCTTTAATGCCGGTTCTACATAACACTCTTTTAATACCGTAAGAGAGTTGGGATTCAAATTCAGACTTCCGTCTTCATTATACACACCCTTCTCTTCATCAATGATATTTTCATATAATCTTACTTCAGCTTTAAGCGCTTCTTTGGCAGGCACCCAATGAATAGTACCTTTTACTTTACGTCCCGTAAATCCGGTTCCACACTTGGTTTCAGGGTCATAAGTACAGTGAACCGTTGTTATATTACCGTTCTCATCTTTTTCAAATCCGGTACAAGTCACAAAATACGCATTCATAAGACGAACTTCATTTCCCGGGAAAAGACGGAAATATTTCTTAGGCGGTTCTTCCATAAAGTCTTCCCTGTCAATATACAATTCTCTTCCAAAAGGAACCTGACGGCTTCCCATTTCTTCATTTTCGAGATTGTTGGCTACATCAAGCATCTCTGTCTGATCTTCCGGATAGTTGTCAATCACCAATTTAATGGGATCAAGAACAGCCATCATTCTGGGACGCTTTAACTTCAAATCTTCACGGATACAATACTCAAGTGCTGCATAGTCGGCAATGGAATTTGCCTTGGAAACACCACACATCTCCACAAACATCCTGATAGACTCCGGTGTAAATCCACGTCTGCGGAGTGCAGAAATGGAAACTAATCTGGGATCATCCCATCCGTCTACAATACCATCCTGAACCAGTTTCTTGATGTAACGCTTTCCTGTCACTACATTTTTCAGATACATCTTCGCCTGTTCAATCTGCTTGGGTGGATTCGGATATTCCAATTCTCTTACAACCCAGTCATACAAAGGTCTGTGATCTTCAAATTCCAATGTACAAATAGAATGCGTGATACCTTCAATTGCATCTTCAATCGGATGAGCAAAATCATACATGGGATAAATGCACCATTTATCACCTGTATTGTGATGATTCATATGTGCCACACGATAAATAACCGGGTCACGCATATTGATATTGGACGATGTCATATCGATTCTGGCACGAAGAACCTTTTCACCGTCCGCATACTTGCCGGCTCTCATCTCTTCAAATAATTTCAGGTTTTCTTCCACGCAGCGGTTGCTGAAAGGGTCTTCCTTTCCCGGCTCCGTAAAGCTTCCTCTGTATTCTTTAATCTGTTCTGCCGATAAGTCAGACACATATGCCTTACCTTTTTTTATCAGTTTCACAGCGCCTTCATACATCTCTTCAAAATAATCGGATGCAAAGAATAATCTGTCTTCCCAATCGGCTCCAAGCCACTGTACGTCCGCTTTAATGGACTCCACAAACTCGATATCTTCTTTGGTGGGGTTTGTATCGTCAAAACGCATATTGAACTTGCCGTCATATTTCTGTGCAATACTGTAATTCACAAGTATCGCCTTCGCGTGTCCGATATGCAGATAACCGTTAGGCTCCGGCGGGAAACGGGTATGGACGGTGTCATACACACCCTCTGCTAAATCCTTGTCGATAATCTGCTCAATAAAATTTTTGGAAACAACTTCCTTCTCCTGCGAGGTTTCCAAATTCATATTTTCCAGTTCACTCATTGTATCAGTACCGGCTATCTGCCGGCTTTACCTCCTAAAAGTTACGTCAATGCACCTTTAATCATAACACATTTTGTTATTTTTACCAACTATTTTAACATTGGTGCATATTTTTCTTCAAATGCTTCCAATTGCATCGGTCTATCAAAATAAAAACCTTGTACAAGATTCACACGCATATCGGCTAATATCTCATATTGATTTTGGGTTTCTACGCCCTCCACGCATAAATTCACGCCAATCGCTTCTGCCAGTTCAGCCACCATTTTAATAAATGACTTTGCATAGTCATCCTTTTCCAAATCCTTGATAAAACTTTGATCTACTTTAATCACGTCAAAAGGAATTTCTCTGATATGGTTTAAGGACGAATAACCTGTCCCGAAATCATCAAGAGCAATTCTCACTCCCAGCTTTTTAATGCTGTTTAAAATCTCCTTCATTCTTTCCATATCATTGATGGCAAGGCTTTCCGTTACCTCTAATGTCAGATTATGAGGAGATATTCCGACTTCATTAATTGTTTTCTCCACAATCTCCACAATGTCTGTCTGCAATAATTGCACCACAGACAGATTCACATTTACCTTATAATCAGGGTATCCATTGTCATTCCACTTTTTGCAATGATTACAAGCTTCCTTCAGCACGTAGTTACCAATCGGGTTAATCAGTCCCAAATATTCTGCCAGCGGAATAAACTCTGAAGGCGGGATAAATCCCAGTTCTGTACTGTTCCATCTGATAAGTGCTTCTGCACCGGTACAGGGCATTCCTTCCTTCTGCAGATCAATAATAGGCTGGAAGTATACTTCAAACTCCCTATATCCCGTCACGGTTGCATCACGCATATTCTTTTCCATGTCAAGCCGTTTTCCTGACTTAGACTCAATACTGTCGGAATACTGGGCGACACGGTTTTTACCGTGCTTCTTTGCCTCATACATGGCAATGTCAGCTTTCTTGATTAAGTCGTGGACCTCACTTCCCGCATCCGGAAAAACTACCATCCCCATACTCATGGTACAATAATAATCTGCATCCTTCAAAAACCATGGCTTCGCAAAAACAGCTTTTATGGCTTCCACAATACTTCCCACATTTTCATATTCCTTCGGCGGAATCACAATTACAAACTCATCTCCACCCATCCGGTAACAGGTACGCTGTATTCCCTGTATTTGCCCAAGACTGCTTGAAATAGATTTTAATAGTGCATCCCCATACTGATGCCCAAGTGCATCGTTGATATGTTTAAAGTCATCCAAATCAAGATAGAGCAGTGCTCCCCGTACCTTCTTCCTATATGCTTCATCCACATACTTTGCAAGATCTCTTTCACAGCACATACGATTATACAGACCTGTCAGGAAATCTGTATATGCCTGTTGCTCTATCCTTTTCTGATATAATTTCTTTTCTGTAATATCGTATAGTGCATATAATTTGACAAGACTGCCGTCTACCCATTTAATAACCGTAGAATAGACTTCATACCAACGTTCATTTTTCTCAACGAACATTTCCCTGACATTACTTGCTTCTTCTTTTTCACTTTCTAACAGATGCCGTATACTGCCGTCTTTCAATTCTTCCTCGAAAGTATGCCGCATAATATAATTTGCAAACAACGTGTTTTTACTTTCTATACTCTGTACATATACCGCACATCCTACATTATCCAGCACAATCTCCAAAGAAGCATATGAACCAGCCAGTGAATTTTTCTGTATACGCCTTGTCATAATGCTCTGCAAAATTTTAACGGCATCATTTACAAATTTGATTTCTTCAACCTGCCATTCCCGTATACTACTCATTTCAGCAAAGGTGGCATACATATTAACAGCTCCGTTAATCAGAACGGGAATTACAATAATGGACTTAATGCCAAGCTTGTCAAGTTCCTTCTTTTCTTCGTCTTTTAGCATGGCATTGCCGGAAATAATTAATGTCTTATCCGTGCGCACAAAAAACGGAATGTTTTGATTCGCATTGCTGTCCACAGTTCTGGGTACTCCTTCCGCACACCAGATTGCCAACACATCTATCGCTTCCCTGTCTTTATGTGGACGAAATACGGTTGCCGTACTGATTCCCAAATATTCGCCTACACTTTTTAACAGTTTCTGCATAATGGCTTCAACTGAATCGTCACTTTCAAGTAACTGGACAATTTCTGCCAGTGTCTCTGTTCTCTCAAGCACCGCTTTTGTTTCTATTTCAGAAAATCTGCTTCTTCTTGTTTCTGCCTGCGCATCCATGGCAGAACATTTATAACGGATCATTTCTTCCGATATATCACGCAACACATCTATAGTCTTATAAAACTCTTTTTCCTGTATTGTACATTCCATGTCAGACAGCCATAAACTGTCATCTGAATCCTTTACCGCGTCTGAAATAACACCAAAAATAAGCCAATTAATAATTGGCTTACCACTCACTTTTACAGATATCACGCCCATACGGAAATTGGAGTAGGCTGTCTCCTCGACAGCCTGATCCTCCAATGTACTTTCAGATACCCGAAATAACATATCCTGCAACTGCTCTCTGTCAATTGCTTTCTTTATCTTTTCCACTTCCTCTGACTTGCCGTAAAGCTGTGTCAGCAAAGTGCCTCTTGCGTCTACACAACAGGCATAAATATTGATGACATCACAAAAGCACCGCTGCCACTTTTCAAGTTCTTTACCTTCTACCAAACTTTGTACCAGCGACGATGTTTCCATCTGCATCATGCTACTGTTTATAAATCCTGCTGTCATAGATGTCTCCTTTCACTTATTCATCGACACTATAATTAGGTGCCTCTTTTGTAATATGAATATCGTGAGGATGGCTCTCTTTTAAGGAAGCAGCCGAAATCTTAATGAACTTACCGTTCTGCTTTAATTCTTCAATGTTATGTGTACCACAGTATCCCATACCGGAACGGAGACCTCCGAGAAGTTGGAATACAGTGTCTTCTACTGTACCCTTGTATGCTACACGTCCTTCTACACCTTCCGGTACAAGCTTCTTTGCATTTTCCTGGAAATAACGGTCTTTACTTCCGTTTTCCATTGCTGCAATAGAACCCATACCACGGTATACTTTATACTTACGTCCCTGATATAATTCAAATGTTCCGGGACTCTCATCGCAACCTGCAAAAATGCTTCCCATCATACAGACATTTCCGCCTGCAGCAATCGCCTTAGTCATATCACCTGAATATTTGATACCGCCGTCTGCAATAATCGGAATGTTATATTCTTTTGCCACTTCGTAACAATCCATAATTGCGGAAATCTGTGGAACACCAATACCTGCTACGATTCTGGTGGTACAGATGGAACCGGGACCGATACCTACCTTAACTGCATCTGCACCGGCTTCAATAAGCGCCCTTGTCGCTTCACCGGTTGCCACATTACCTGCAATCACCTGCAGGTCAGGATATTTTTCTTTTACCATCTTTACACAGTTGATTACATTCTGGGAATGTCCGTGTGCACTGTCTAAAACGATAACGTCTACCTTAGCCGCCACAAGTGCTGCCACTCTGTCAAGTACATTTGCGGTAATACCCACACCTGCACCACAGAGAAGTCTTCCCTGTGCATCCTTTGCTGCCAAAGGATACTTAATTGTTTTTTCGATATCCTTAATGGTAATGAGCCCTACTAAATTATAGTCATCATCTACAATAGGTAACTTTTCTTTTCTTGCTTTTCCTAAAATCTGCTTTGCTTCTTCTAAAGTGATACCTTCCTTCGCGGTAATAAGTCCTTCTGAAGTCATAGATTCTTTAATTTTCTTGGTAAAATCTGTTTCAAATTTCAAATCTCTGTTGGTAATAATACCTACCAACTTACGGCCTTCCGTAATGGGCACACCGGAGATTCTGAATTTGCCCATCAGTGCATCTGCATCCGCAAGTGTGTGCTCGGGAGTCAATGAAAAAGGATCTGTTATAACTCCGTTTTCTGAACGTTTTACTTTATCTACCTCTTCTGCCTGTGCTTCGATGGACATATTTTTGTGGATAATACCGATTCCACCTTGTCTTGCCATGGCAATTGCCATTCTGTGTTCTGTTACAGTATCCATTCCTGCACTCATCATCGGAATGTTCAGTTTGATTTTGGGTGTTAACCACGTTGTCAAATCCACTTCGTTTGGAATAACATTTGAATAACTGGGCTGAAGTAGCACATCGTCAAAAGTAATTCCTTCACCAATTATGTGACCCATTTTCTCTCCTCCTGTATGAATATATATTTAAAATTAATTACTACCTAGTCTTTAAACACCTTACGGGGTGCACCCATCTGAATTGCTTTTACCATTTCCTCATCGGGCTCAAATATAATTCTCTGTGTGCCGTCATAATAAAATACATACCTCTTATCCGGTTGCATTTCTTCGCCGCAGCTGTAATCTGTAGTTTTATCGGTTCTGTTCTTATAATTATCCAAATGATAGGATTTTATCGGTGCCATAATTTCCATCTTACTCATATCAAAACTTGCTATACGCTTTCTGGAGCTTTTCATCATAATCTTGTCCACGGTAAGTTCCTTATCTACGTATAAATATTCATATTCAATATCAGAATTCATATAAATAAAATAAGCGGCAATTCCGATTACCACTGCGATAATCCATGCCGGCATAAAAACAAATCCCACTAGGGCAAAACATACTGTTAACATAATTGTAACAAATTTAAGTAATATCATATATACAGGGGTTTTCTTTTTAATTAATACTTCTACATATGTCTCGTTCATTCTAATTACATCCCTTTCCCATTCGATATCATACACCCGATCTTATAAAAATGTATAATAATATAATGATAGTATATTTCTCAAGAACTTTCAAGAGAAACGTTATGTAAACGTTTCCACAAATTTATCCGATAAAAACACAAATTTTTTATAACTTGTTCACTATATTTTTAGAGAATACATTTTTGTTTCATTGACAGCACATTTTTTTGCCGCTATGATTAATATTGTGAGTATTGTAATATACTCGGACAATTTAATCAAGTCAAAAAGGAAATAAATTTTTATGAGCAAAAAAGAACGAAAAGAAAAACCCTATCGCGGAGTCAATGACGAAATCCGCAGAGAGCATCAAAAAATAAAAGACATGACCATAAAAGGGAAATTATCCTACTTTTGGGATTATTATAAGGTACATACCGCTGTCGCCATTATTATCCTGATTATCGCCGGCAGCCTGATTCATGACATTGTTACCCAAAAAGATTTTAACTTTTATTGTGTCATGCTAAACAATAATTATTTAAGCGGTGATTTACTGGAGTCTTCCTTTGGAGAATATGCCGAATTAGATATGGAAAATTATGAATGTGCAATCGATACAGATGCTACATTCTCCTACCTTGACAACTCCAACTTCAGTATGGCAAACTTCCAAAAAATAGTTGCACTTGTCCAGTCGGGTGATTTAGACTCCATGATTGTCGATTCACAGGTATGCTACAACTTCGGCTGTAATGAAGTCATCAGAGACCTTCGAACCGTATTAACAGAGGAAGAACTGACGAAATATGAAGGAAACATTTATTACATCGATTATGCTCCCGTAAGAGCTTCGGAAGCATCCGAAGAAAAACTGGTCGAACTGCATGCCATCTATGATAAAATCAATTCCATGACCATAGAGGAAGCAGCCATTGAATCAGAAAACCATCGTTCTCCGGAAGGAATGAAGGAACCTATTCCCGTAGGAATCTATATGACAGGTGCACCTTTTAACACCAAAACAGATGATTATTCATCCTATGTTCCCATTTATGTATTTTCCTCTACTTCCGAAAGAATCGAACCTGCAAAACAATACTTGGAATATTTATGGGATGAAAACGTTGCATTTGAAGAAATGATTGTATCGCTTTACTAACCATAACCAAACAATAAGGGCAGCCCCTCTCAGGCCTGCCCTTAATTTTTTACTCCATTCTTAATTTCTGCTATCATTTAAAGTTGTGATACTACAAAAATATCATAAATTGCCTTGATAGCATCTTCAAAGTCATTGTTTGCCACACCGATAATGATATTAAGCTCGCTGGACCCCTGGTCAATCATCTTAACATTGACATTGGCATGTGCCAGTGCTGAAAAGATACGTCCGGCAGTACCTCTTGTGGATTTCATACCGCGTCCCACTACTGCAATCAGTGCAAGGTCTGCTTCGATATCAATGGCATCAGGATCTGCCAATCTGTGAATAGCGGAAACCACTTTCTGCTCTTTATGCATGAATTCATCCTGATGTACGAATACCGTCATAGTATCAATTCCGGAAGGAACATGCTCAAAAGAAATACCGTAGTCTTCAAATGCCTGCAGAACCTTTCTTCCGAAGCCGATTTCTGTATTCATCTGTTCCTTTTCAATATTAACCGAACAGAATCCTTTCTTTCCCGCAATACCGGTAATTACATATTTAGATTTCTGGCAAGTACTTTCCACAATCCATGTACCGTTATCTTCCGGCTTATTAGTATTACGGATATTAATCGGAATACCTTCTCTTCTTACAGGGAAGATAGCATCTTCGTGCAACACACTAAAGCCCATATAGGAAAGTTCGCGAAGTTCTCTGTAAGTAACAGTATCAATAGGTTGCGGATTCTCAATAATTCTGGGATCTGCAACTAAAATTCCTGAAACATCAGTCCAGTTTTCATATACATCTGCCTTAATTGCTCTTGCCACAATGGAACCTGTAATATCAGAACCGCCTCTGGAAAATGTTTTAACCACACCGTTCTCATAAGCACCATAAAATCCGGGAATAACAATATTCTTCTTATCTGCCAGATACTGTTTCAAAATATCGTTTGTCAGTTCAGAATCAAACTCGCCGTTGTCTTTAAACCGGATAACCTGGGCTGCATCCACAAATTCAAATCCCAGATAATTTGCCATAATAATACCGTTTAAATATTCTCCTCTGGAAGCTGCATAGTTTTCGCCGGCTTTTTCTTTAAAATCTTTTTCGATTGTTTTAAACTCATCCTTTAAAGAAAGGGAAAGACCTAACCCATCTATAATTTCCTGATAGCGTGCTTCAATCGCAGCCAGTTCCTTTTTAAAATCTTTTCCTGCTTCTGCCAAATGGTAGCATCCGTACAACATATCTGTCACTTTTGTATCTGCGGAGTATCTTTTACCCGGTGCAGAAGGCACCACATAGCGTCTCTCCTTATCTGCATGGATAATGTCCGCTACCTTCTTAAACTGATCTGCACTGGCAAGGGAACTTCCTCCAAACTTTACTACTTTTTTCATAATCCTAATTCTCCTCAATATTTATTTCTCAAACAATATATCGATCAATGTATGACCCTTTTCACAAAAGATGCCGCTCTCACGCGCTTCTTTTTCACTATAATTCTTATCACCTGATTTCAAATCCATACTGTCATATAGCAGATAAGGTACGCTATCCGCACTATGGGTTCTGATACGGATAGGCGTAGGATGATCCGGAAGCACAAGCAGTCTGTACGGCATAGCACTTTCATCCAGTGCTTTGGTGAGCGGTGCAATGACCCGACTATCAAGATACTCAATGGCTTGTACTTTTTTCTCTACACTTCCCTGATGCCCCATTTCATCGGGTGCCTCTACATGGATATAGACAAAATCATATTCACCTTTTAACGCATCTACTGCTGCCTGTACCTTACCTTCGTAATTAGTATGGAGTCCGCCGTTGGCGCCTTCTACCGTTGCCACTCCCATACCGGCACCTACTGCAATACCTTTCAGCAAGTCAACTGCAGAAACCATCATACCTTTTAACCCATTCTTTTCCTCAAAGGAAGAAAGGGAAGGCTTAGTTCCGGCACCCCAAAACCAACAGCAATTGGCAGGATTTAATCCCTGTTTTTTTCTTTCTATATTTAAAGGATGATCCTTTAATATTTCATAACTCTTTTTCATCATGTAAAGCAGATGCTCATCGGCAGGTAAATACTGTCCGATTACCTGTCCTAACACATCATGGGGCTGGGAAAGTTTCATCACTTCTCCATTATCCCAGATAAGGCAATGACGATAACTGGTTCCCACATAAAACTGATAGGTTTCATCCTGCAATTCTTTCTTTACCGCTTCCAAAAGTACCGCACAATCCTCCGTGCTGATTTCTCCGGAACTGTGATCGATAATGGTCTGCTGTTCAAAAGGTACATCTTCCTCTGAAATCGTAACAATATTACAGCGAAGGGCAATATCAGAATCCTTCATGGGAACCCCGATGCTAAGTGCCTCCAATGGTGAACGTCCCGAATAATACATCTTGGGATCATATCCAAGCACGGAAAGATTCGCTGTATCGGACCCCGGACTCATCCCCTCCGGAATGGTATGTACCATACCGACTTCAGACAATTTACTTAACCTATCTAAAGTAGGTGTATTTGCATACTCAAGTGGTGTCTTACCGCCAAGCTTCTCTATCGGCTCATCTGCCATTCCATCGCCTAAGACAATCACATATTTTTTGTTGCTCATTTCTCATTTCCTTTCAGGCCAAATTATTCCATTCTGATTCTGCTGATGATACCTACTTTTTCAGCCTTCTCATTAAATGTCTTTTCTGTCATAACATCTGTTACAAACGCAAATTCTCCGGCAACATCAGCTTCAACAACTGCAACGCTTTCGAATACTGCAATTGCTTCCTTTTCTTTATCCGCGGAAACTCTTACGAAGAACTTTCTGCTTGCCTGTTCGATTCCTGCAAGAGACACTTTTTCTGCATCCCAGAAACACATTATTTCTTTGCCGATATGTCTTGCACAGTCTACTACATCAGAAACTACTGCACTTGCTGTAGGAAGCTTTCCTGCTCCTCTTCCGTAATACATGGAGTCTCCTAACATATTTCCGTGGACAAATACTGCATTAAACACATCATTTACCATGGAAAGAGGATGATCCTTTCCAATCATGCAAGGAGATACTATGGCATAAAACTTACCATCCTCTTCCTTACTCTGTGCCAGAAGCTTAATGGTCTTATTCATAGCCTTTGCGTATATAAAATCGGTTGAAGTTATCTTTGTAATTCCTTCTGTATAAATATCTTCATAATTTACAGTCTTACCACACATAAGGGAAGAAAGAATTGCTATCTTACGGCATGCATCATAACCTTCCACGTCTGCTTCGGGATTTCTTTCCGCATATCCTTTTTCTTGGGCCTCCTTAAGCACATCTGCAAAATCGGCACCTTCTTTTTCCATCTTAGTTAAAATATAGTTGGTGGTTCCGTTTAAAATACCTGTAATGGCATCAATCTTTTCTGCTGTCAAGCAATAGTTAATGGGACGGATAATCGGAATACCGCCACCTACACTTGCCTCAAATAAATAATTACACTGATTGTCATGAGCCATCTGAATCAGTTCCGGACCATGTGCTGCCACAAGTTCCTTATTGGACGTACACACGCTCTTACCTGCCAAAAGTGCTCTCTTTGTATAATCATAGGCCGGCTTAAGTCCTCCCATCGTCTCACAGATAATCTGCACTTCCGGGTCGTTTAAAATTACCTCCACGTCATGAACCACTTTATTTTCATAAGGATCGCCGGGAAAATCTCTTAAATCCAATATGTACTTAACATTTAACGCTTCCCCTGCTTTCTTATTAATTTCTGCTTTGTTCTTTTCGATTACTTCTACAACACCGCTTCCTACTGTGCCGTATCCAAAAACTGCTACCTGAATCATAATATCTCTCCTTCTTCTTTATCCTATTGCCTATTCTTTGGCTAATATTTTTACTTTCCGTACTCCCCGGTGTCCTTCCAAAGCCTCCAGCATCTCCGAAACATTTCCTGTTGTGGGAAGTACCTGTACGCTAAGACTTAAAGATGCAACACCACTAATCGGAATGCTCTGATGAATGGTCAGAATGTTTGCCCCAAATCCTGCTATAATTTTCAGCACATCGGATAAAAGTCCCGGTTCATCCTCCATCTGGAACGTCAGTGTAATCGTTGTTCCCTGGGAATGCTCATGAAATTCAAATATATCTTCTTTGTACTTATAAAAGGAACTCCGGCTGATTCCCACCTGGTCAGCTGCTTCATTAATGGTAGTTACCTTTCCGGAATCTAAAAGTTTCTTCGCTTCCACTACCTTAAGGAGCACTTCCGGTACCGCCGCTTCCTTTACCACATAATATCGTTTTCCCATAAGCTACCTCATAAGCCCATACAAAAATCCCTCTGCGACGGACAAATGTTTTCGATTGTCTTTCTAGCAAAGACACATGTTCGTCACCGAGGGATATTCTAACACATAAACTTATAGATAGCAATACCTTTTTCTCTAAATCTTTCTAAATTCTTACTGCGCCACTGTATATAATGAATAGAAATATCCCTTTCTCTCCATCAAGTCGCAAAAGCTTCCTTTTTCCACTACTTCGCCTGCCTTTAAAACAATAACTTCATCAAACCGCTTGAGCAGGCTCTCTTCCAGCGAATGGGTAATCACCACTTTCATTACATTCTCAATATCCAAAATAGCATTTGTCACCTGATACGCTGTCTGCTTATCCAGCGCAGCGGTAGCCTCGTCTACAAGTAGCACGGATACCTTCCGCAAAAGACTTCTGGCTATGGAAATTCTCTGTCTTTCTCCGCCGGAGAGGTGGTTTCCGTTTTCCCCACAGCTATAGTCATCTCCATGCTCATCAACAAATGCACGTAATCCGGCTGCGTCAATTGCCTGCTCTACATCCTCACCGGGAATGTCGCGGAACATGGTTATATTATCCTGCAGGGATGCATTAAATATCACTACATTCTGCATAATAGCAGAAACCATATCATACAAAGCCTCCTGACTCATATCACGCAATTCGCAATCATCATACCGGATATTCCCCGTATAGTGGTCATAGGCAGATAAAAGCATATTGATAAAGGTCGATTTCCCACAGCCGGACGCACCCACAAGTGCATAACTTTTCCCTGCCTCTAATTGCAATTCTATTCCTTTTAGTACCTCTTCGTCCTCTTGATAAGAAAAGGATAAGTTTTCCACAGTAATTCCTTTTTCAAGTTTCTGAAGTACCCCTTTCTTTTCCCTGCTTACATTTTGATTTAAGGAATCACAAAGTTTATCCATAAGGGCCTTTGATGCTTTGCGGCTTGCAAAAATTTCCGGCAATGTGGCTATGGGCTGCAGTACAAAGTTCATGAGATTCACAAATGCCATTACAATACCGGGCGTTACGCCTTCTCCTGCCAGCGCAAGATAGGCTCCTGCGATAAAAACACCTAACTGTGCCATTAACCCTGCGGTTGCGGAGATAATACCGATGATAATGCCTATTTTCTCTTTTTTGCATTTAGCTGCTTCTACAGCTTCATTGCTGTTAAGGAAAAACTGTAAAACTTCTTTTTCCGCCTTAAAACTTTTTACTACAGAAAACCCTCCGATAATTTCCTTAATGGTATCCGTCAATGTCTCATTTTTCTTTGAAACGTTAAGTTCCGCTGTTTCCATCTTATTGCCTACCATTGCAGAGGCTATTACCGGTAAGATTAGCAAAAGAACCACAATTAGCGTAAGAAGCGGGCTATACAGAAGCATCATTGCAAATGCTCCCGAAAACATAACAATGCTGGTAATCAGACCAAACTGTTTTCCCAGATAGTTGGTTTCAATACTTGTCACATCATTTGACAGGGCAGATATGTAGGAAGCTGCCGCCTCTTTGTTAAAAGTATTAATATTTTTCTTTAACAGTGTTTCAAAAGCAAATTCTTTGTACTGCTGAATGGCTTTTTTCATAAACCGCGGCTTAGAGACGTATTCCAGCATTCCGAATACGATAACCAATAAAACAAGTCCTGCTGTAAGTACTGAAAGTACATCCAGTGCAAGTGCCCCTTCCACACCCGAGATTGTATCCACAAACTGTTGGATCAGCCACGATGCCATCAAATTAATCATACCTACAAACAGTGCCGAAAACACGGCAACACCAAATGCTATTTTGTTTCCTTTATAAAACTGCTTACGTAACATCTTTCCTGTCATTTTTCAAATTCCTCCCAAAGTGTACAAACTGCTTCCATTGCCGTATTTCCGATATCCGCATACACAACAGCATCCTCTTCCTCTTCAAAAAACTTAATTCCCTGCAAATTATGTACAGGTGCTGCATCGAACTGCTTCGCCAGTCTGAATGCTTCTTCTATCAGCCGTTTTGACTGCTTATCACGTCCCATCTTTGCCTCTGCCACTGCTGACTGTGCCAGAATCACCGGTTTTATCATGTCTGTAAATGCATTCTGTGCATCATCCTTTTTTAAACTGTCCAGCAAAGTCTCAAACCAATTGAGTGCCTCTTTTTCCATCTCATAATTCTTAAGTTCGTCGTACACGTAAATATAACCGGTCATTGTACGAATTAAGTCTCCCAGACAGTCTGCAAAGGATTTTGTCAGATACGGCATTGCTTCCTTAGGCTGCTTTAACATTCTGGCATAGGTAACACCAATCAGGCTGTTATTGATTCCACAGACATTATTCTGTTTTAAGTTTTCCAGTGCCAATTCGGTCTTTTCTGCCAGCAAATAATTTTGGGCAATTAAATTCAGAATGCTTACTTCATTAATACTTTTATCCGTATTCTGATATAAAAGAGTAATGGCATGCCTAAGCAGTGCATTGGCACGTTCCAGCGATTCTTCCTCTTTATCTGTTATAAATTTAAGTTGATAAAACAATCCGCTTGTATATACCAGTTCAAAATGGTTGGGATATTTTTTTAAGGCTTTTTCTATCTCTGATACTGCATCTGTAAAATTTTGATTCCCAACATATTCCTTTATTCTTGTAATACAATTTTCCACATTACCATTTTGCTGTTCATATCCCAAAAGAACATCTACAGAGACCCCGAATACATCTGCCAGCATCATGATCAATCTGATTTCCGGGGTAGATAGTCCCGCTTCCCATTTATAGACAGCACCAACCGTAACACCTAAGATTTCTGCCAGCTGTTCCTGGGTAAATGAGTTTTCTTTTCTGAAATTCTTTATATTTTCAGCTAATTTTATTTTCATACGTTCCCTCTCATTCATCATTTGTTTACTTTCCCATAGTGTAACATCTGAAAAACAGTTTGTGAACACACCACCCGTACTATTTGTATATTATTTTTTATACCATTAGTACGGCTATTTCTGTGCAAATACAAAAAAACGCGGAAAACTCATGTTTCCGCGTCCAATGAATTATCACTATATTCTTATAATAATTCCTTCAGCAACCGGTTCACCATCCCGGGGTCAGCTTTGCCCTTCATGGCTTTCATGGTCTGGCCCACCAAGAATCCGATTGCTTTCTCTTTACCGTTCCGATAATCCTCTACAGACTGGGGATTGTTTGCAATCACCTCTTCCACGGTCTTACGGAGTGCTCCTTCGTCGCTTACGGTTTTAAGGCCTTTATCTTCCACGTATTTTTCAGGGTCAATGTCATTTTTAAACATTTCTTCAAATACTTCTTTTGCCACGGTGCTGTTAATGGCCTTTTCATCAGTAAGCTTAATTAATTTTGCAAGATTCTCCGGCGAAAAACGGATATCTTCAGGGTCCATATTGTTTTCCTTAAGGAGCCTTAATGTTTCCACCATAAGCCAATTGGAAACCTTTTTCGGCTGTGCACCTAAGGCCACCGTCTCCTCAAAGATATCTGCCATATGCTTACTTCCCGTAATAATATCAATATCGTAATCAGGGATATCAAATTCTTCCTTATAACGGGCTATCTTTTCTTCCCTGAATTCAGGCTGTTTTGCTTTAATATCTGTAAGGAACTCCTCGGTCACTACAATAGGCACCAGGTCCGGATCCGGGAAGTAACGGTAATCCTGGGCATCTTCCTTGCTTCTCATAGCATAAGATTTGCCAACATTATCATCCCATCTTCTGGTTTCCTGTACTACTTTTTCACCCGCTTCAATCAAGTCAATTTGACGTGCTCTCTCACCGGCAATAGCCCTGGTAATGGCACTAAAGGAGTTTAAGTTTTTCATCTCCGTACGGGTACCATATTCAGTAGCCCCTACTTCCCTTACGGAAAGGTTTACATCTGCACGCATGGAGCCTTCCTGCATCTTACAGTCAGATGCCCCTAAATACTGCACAAGCATACGAAGTTTCTCTAGGTATGCTATTACTTCCTCTGCACTCCTCATATCAGGCTCTGATACAATTTCGATAAGAGGTACGCCGGAACGGTTATAGTCGACCAAGGAGCAGTCCGTCCATTCATCATGAACAAGTTTTCCTGCATCCTCTTCCATATGAATCTCATGAATACCAATCAATTTCTTTCCGTTTTCTGTCTCAATTTCCACTTTCCCGTCGCGGCAGATAGGCAGATATAACTGGGATATCTGATAATTCTGTGGGTTATCGGGATAGAAATAATTTTTACGGTCAAATTTACAATACCGGGTAATGTTACAATCGGTAGCAAGACCTACTGCTACCGCATAGGCAAGTACCTGTTTGTTCAGCACGGGAAGAGAACCCGGCATACCGGTACAAACCGGACAGGTATGTGTATTGGGTGCACCACCAAACTCTGTGGAGCAGCCACAGAAAATCTTGGTTTTGGTGGCAAGTTCTACATGCACTTCCAAGCCAATGACAGTTTCATACTGCTTTCCCATCCTAGTTCTCCTCCTTTCGCCCAAATACACCTCTAGCCTGCTCATAAGCATACGCTGCGCGGATTAAATTCTTTTCTTTAAAGCAATCTCCGATTAACTGAAGTCCGATAGGAAGTCCCGCAGAGTCAATACCGCAAGGAATACTCAGTCCCGGAAGGCCTGCCAAGTTAGCAGAGATTGTATAGATATCTCCCAGATACATCTTAAGCGGGTCAGATAAACTTTTCCCAAGCTTTGGTGCTGTGGTAGGGGCTACCGGTCCCAAAATCACATCATACTTCGCAAATGCTTCATCAAATGCTTTCTTAATCAGTGCCTTTACTCGAAGTGCTTTCAGATAGTAAGCATCGTAATAACCGGAGCTAAGCACAAAGCTTCCCAGCATAATTCTTCTCTTTACTTCCGCGCCAAAACCTTCGGAGCGGGATTTTTTATACATATTGTGAAGACCTTTGTAGTCTTCTGTGCGATATCCATACTTGATACCGTCAAATCTCTCTAAATTAGAGCTTGCTTCTGCTGCCGCAATGGTATAATAAGTAGGAATTGCATAGTCCACAAGGCTTAAATCAAATTCTTCAACAATTGCACCTCTTTCACGAAGCACTTCTGCCGCCTTAAGAACAGCCTCTTTTACTTCCGGATCAAGTCCTTCTCCAAAGTAATCTCTGGGAAGTCCGATTTTCATTCCTTTTACATCGTCCACAAGGGCAGACGTAAAGTCTGTATCTTCTCTCTTTATGGAAGTGGAATCTTTCACGTCATGGGATGCAATAACTTCCATAATGGTCGCACAGTCGGTTACATCCTTGCAAAGAGGTCCGATTTGGTCTAAAGAAGAACCGTAAGCAATGAGTCCGTAACGGGATACTGTACCATAAGTAGGCTTAAGACCAACCACGCCACAGAAAGACGCGGGCTGTCTGATGGAGCCGCCGGTATCGGAGCCAAGGGCATAAAAGCATTCCTGTGCCGCTACCGCTGCCGCACTACCACCGGAAGAACCTCCCGGTACATGGTCAGAATTCCATGGATTTCTGGTCTCACCGAAGGCAGAGGTTTCCGTGGTGGAACCCATCGCAAACTCGTCCATATTTGTTTTGCCGATGATTACTGCTCCTGCCTTCTGCAGATTCAGTACTGCTTCTGAAGAAAAAGTAGGCACAAAATTTCCTAAAATCTTGGAAGAACATGTTGTAAGAAGTCCTTCTGTACATATATTGTCCTTAATGGCAACCGGTACACCTGCAAGAGGTCCGGTAAGTTCTCCTGTATCAATCTTGGCCTGCACTTCTTCTGCCTGCTTAATAGCACCTTCCCTATCTACTGTCACATAACAATTATAGGTGCCTTCTGTCTTTTCAATCTGCTCAAGAACTGCTTTGGTTGCATCCATAACCGTTACTTCTTTATTTTTGATTGCTACCGCAAGAGATGCGGCAGTCATATTTAAAATATTCATCCCTGCCGTCCTCCTAATCAAATGTCTTCGGCACTACAAACATGCCGTTTTTTTCCTGCGGTGCATTCTTTAAAATCGCTTCTCTGGTATCCCCGTTTGTCACAACATCCTCACGGAACACATTCTGCATGGGAAATACATGCGACATGGGGTCAACATCTGTGGTATCCAATTCGCCTAATTTATCAATATAGTCCAGCATACGGCCCATATCCTTTTTTGCTTCTTCCTTTTCCTCATCAGAAAGTTCAAGCTTTGCCAAAATGCCTACATACTCAATAGTTTCATCTGAAATTATGTTTGCCATATTAAACCTCACTTTTCTTAGCATTACCACTAATAATCTACTACGTTTCCTTCCTTCTGTCTACTTTTTTGTTCCTACATAGCAGTGTATTTTATCGCCTTCTATTTGTATCTTTCCACGCTTTATGGTAAAGTATTAACATGATGGTAAAACAAATGACAAAGGAGCGATTATTTATGACCAAAAAAGAACTTGCTATTGCAAAACATGACATAAAGTTCAACTGTGCACAGGCTGTTGCCTGTTCTTTTGCCGAGGAAGTCGGTGTGCCGGAAGAAATTCTTTTCAAAGCTAACGAAGGTTTCGGACTTGGTATGGGTGGCATGGAAGGTATCTGCGGCGCTCTCTCCGGTGCTGTGATGCTTGCAGGCTTTAAGAACAGCGACGGAAATCTCACAAATCCCGGCACGAAAGCAGACACCTATCAGTTATCAAAAGAAATGGTAAGAAGTTTTGAAGAAAAAACCGGCGGCACCATTTGCAAACAGTTAAAGGGAATTGAAACCGGCAAGGTTTTATGCTCCTGCCCCGACTGCATTTGCAAAGGTGTGGAAGTAGTTACCGAAGTTCTCGGTTTATAAAAACAACTCATAAAAATAAGGCTGTTGTTCTAAGGTTTACTCCTTAAAACAACAGCCTTTACTATTTTTACTTACAATGTCTATTTTTTCAGTTCTTTAAAATATTTCTTTGTTTCAAGTGCAACCACTCCACTTAAAGCAACCAAGGCAATCAAGTTGGGAATCGCCATCAATCCGTTAAAGATATCTGCGATGGTCCATACAGCTGATACAGTAAGGAAAGGTCCTATAAATACCGCAAGGATATATACCCAACGATATGTCTTTACTGCCTTCTGGTTTCCGTTTGTCAAGTATTCCAAGCACTTTTCGCTGTAGTAATCCCATCCGAGAATTGTAGTGAACGCAAAGAACACTAAGCATAACATGAGAATAAAAGAAGATACGCCTGCAGGTAACGGTAATCCTGTCTGGAATGCAAAGTTCGTTACGGATGCACCTTCCAATCCTGTCTGATTCCATGCACCTGTAATAACAATACATAATCCGGTCATTGTACAAATGATTAATGTATCAATTACGGTACCTGTCATGGAAATAAGTCCCTGCTTTACTGCAGAATCACTTTTTGCTGCTGCCGCTGCAATGGGTGCACTACCAAGTCCCGCTTCGTTAGAGAAGATACCTCTTGCAATACCTTTTTGCATAGCAACCATCATAGCACCAAGTGCACCGCCGGCTGCTGCCCTCATACCGAATGCTCCCTGCACGATTTCAACTACTGCTCCGGGAATCTTATCAAGATTACAAACCAGAATAATTAGTGCTGCCACTACATAAAGCACTGCCATGAAAGGCACAATAACTTCCGCAACCTTGGAGATTCTCTTAATACCACCGATAACAACCAGTGCAACGCAAGCAGTTACTACAATACCGGCAATCACAACTGCCCAGGAATAATCTCTACCGAACAGCGCGATTGTATGTGCTGACTGAGGGTCAAAAAAGTTCTTTGCTGCATCGGTAATACCATTAATCTGTGTAATAGTACCGATTCCAAGGAGACCTGCACCTACACCTAAGGCTGCAAACAATTTAGCCAGCCATTTCCATTTATCTCCCATTCCTTTTTCTATGTAATAAAAAGGTCCACCAAGCACATGTCCGTCTTCAGCCACCTGACGATACTTTACTGCTAAAAGACATTCTGCATATTTGGTTGCTGTTCCGAGAAGTGCTGCTATCCACATCCAGAATAATGCACCGGGACCACCTGCACAAATTGCTGTAGCTACACCTACAATATTACCGGTTCCGATTGTCGCGGATAACGCCGTACACAAAGCACCAAAACTGGATACTTCACCATGCTCACCGGAATTGTCATTTTCGAAAATGTACCTAAATGCTTTTCCAAGCTTGGTAATCTGCAATCCTTTTAAACGGGTTGTCAGCAATACGCCAACTGCCAAAATTAGCACAATGAGGGGAATACCCCATACAAAATCGTCAATTTTTACCAATACATCTGTTACTGTCATCTGTTCAATCCTCTCTTCCTTGAAATCTTAAAGATAAAAATAAGAGCTGATAAATATCAGCCCTCCAAAGAGTAGAACACGCATAATCATGCTCTGTCCTTTTGCCTGAGAGATTGGCATTTCCTGCCGTACACCTTCGGCGCCCCTTTCCGGGGACTCTCCAGAGTCGGGAATCCGTTAAGAAAACGTTAATTTCCCAATTAACAGAAATATACCATAATTATATTCTTTATGCAATAGGAACACGGGGTGTTCCACCTTGTTTTACACCAAACTTTTCTCTCATGTCAAGAAGTCTTTCAACCTGTTCTTTGGTTAGTATATTCTGCTTTCCGATAATTTTATCCGTGATCATCAAAATATTGGCATAATATTCCATGGACTCCAAACAATAATAAGCCGCATACGGATCTTCTGCCCATGTTACTGCACCATGGTTTGCCAGTAGCACACCATTATGGGTATGACAATAGGGTGCTATTACCTCCGGCACTTCCTTGGAGCCGAGCTCCGCATAAGGAGCAATGGGCACATCTCCCAAAGTAATAATTGCCTCTGCGAGAACCGGCGCATCAAGGGGAATTCCTGCAATGGCAAAGGACGTACAAATCGGCGGATGGGCATGACATACACTTTTCAGTGTCGGATTTTCCTTATACGCACGAAGATGCATTTTCAGTTCTGAAGAAGGTTTATAGGTTCCTTCCAGAATATTACCGTCAAGATCCACCTTTACCAACATGCTCTTTTTCATAAAGCCCTTGGATACACCTGTAGGTGTAGCCCACACTTCATTGTCACCGGTACGGACAGAAATATTTCCGTCATTGGCTGCCACAAAATTTCTTACATACATACGCTGTCCAATGTCAATAATGGCTTTTTTTGCTTCTTTTGCGGATAAATAGTTAGTTCTCATTACTCTTTCTGCCCTCTTCCTTCTTCTTACGGATTTCTTCTAAAGACTCTCTATACGGTGCCCTGGCAATACCGTATTCCGTTACAATTGCAGTAATCAGTTCATTGTCTGTTACGTCAAATGCCGGATTAAATACTTTAACACCTTCCGGTGCCATTCTTTCCTTATACCACATTTCTGTTACTTCTTCCGCCGGTCTTTGCTCAATCTTTATTTCATCACCTGTGGGTGTATTGTAATCAATGGTCGATGTGGGTGCACACACATAGAACGGAACCCCATAACGTTTGGCAACCGTAGCCACAACGGATGTACCGATTTTGTTTGCCGCATCCCCGTTTGCTGCCACTCTGTCACAGCCTACAAACACTGCATTTACCCAGCCGTTTTTCATCACCATGGCAGACATGTTATCACAAATCAAGGTTACATCCACACCTGAGGAATGGAGTTCATAGGCCGTCAGCCTTGCACCTTGTAAAAGGGGTCTTGTTTCGTCTGCAAAAACACGGAAATTGTAGCCTCTCTCCTGTCCCAGATAAATAGGCGCTGTGGCAGTACCATATTTGCTGGTCGCAAGTTGACCGGCGTTACAATGCGTGAGAATTCCGTCGCCTGGTTTTACAAGGCTAAGTCCATGCTCCCCAATCATTTTGCAAACCCAGGTGTCTTCTTCTTTTATTTCCACTGCTTCTTTATGTAATACTTCAAGAACTTCCTCTACAGATTTCTTTTCCTCTCTTCCCGCTGTAAGACAAACTGCTTCCATTCTGGAAAGTGCCCAGGAAAGATTTACTGCAGTAGGTCTGGAGGAATTTAAGTAATCCTTCTGCTCTTTAAACCTCGCATAAAAGGCTTCAAAGTCTTCTTTTCCTTTTCCGATTTGCTTTGCAAGTACATAAATACCGAAAGCCGCTGCCACCCCGATTGCCGGTGCACCGCGCACCTTTAGTAAATATATGGCATCCCAGATTTCCTTAGCTGTATAAAGTCTGATTATCTCTGTTTTTCCCGGTAATTTTGTCTGGTCTATAATTACGACACAGCTGTCATTATCGTCCAATTCCACAGTTTCATAGTCCATAATGTTTTTACTCATAGTAAGTCTCCTTATCTTTCTGCAATAATATCAGCATATTCTCCCTTACACGCTTTTAATAAATCATCCGGCTTCAGTTCAATCTGAGAGCCAATCCTGCCGCCACTGACTATGATAGTCACTTGTTTTTTTGCCCTCTCATCGATTCTGGTCATATATTGTTTTTTCATTCCTACCGCAGTGCAGCCGCCTCTGATGTATCCCGTAATCTGATTGATATCCTTCACAGGAATCATAGATACCGCTTTTTCGCCCACACTCTTTGCTGCTTTCTTTAAGTCAAGTTCTTCTTCAATAGGAATCACAAACACAAAATAATTTTTACTGTTTCCCACGGTAACTAATGTCTTATATACCTTTTCATGAGGCTGAGATAATTTATCTGCAATCTGAATGCCGTCAATAAATTCTTCACACTCATAAGTGTATTGCTTAAAAGATATTTTTTCTTTCTCCAAAATACGCATGGCATTTGTTTTTATTTCTTTGCTCTTTGCCATAGCCCCTCCTCATTTGTATCTGCCATTAAGTCACTTAAAACCGGTAGTATGGTGCTCCGCCGCAACACATACCACCACCGCCACAGCACATGTTACAAAGCAAATTGGCAATACATAATTTTACACAAAGGTTACCGCCTCCCGAATAAGGTCTTCCATAAGTATACTGCCTTTGTCTGTACCATGTACCACCATTTTCGAACTGGTAAACCAAGTTTCTGTAATCACTGTTGCCGGGATCTAATGCCTGTGCACGTTTCGCGTGTTCTAATGCTATCACCTGATTACCAAGTTGTGCATGGGCAATGGCACTATAATAATACCATCTGGCATTCCGTCCGCTCTCCGGCATACCATCGAGCACGGTCCTTGCTTCCTTATAATAACCATTGCGGATATAGTTACCTGCTGCCCGTAAGTGGCTGTCTTCTTCATATCCTGTATTTCCGCTTCCATAAGTGCCAAAACCACCAAAGTTTCCAAAACCGCCAAAGCTGCCAAAAAAATCCTCAAAGTCCTTAAAGTCACCATAATAACCACCGTTTCCGGTACCGGTACCGGCTCCGTTTCCGTAACCATAGCCTCCTGACGATCCGTAATTTCCCTGATAACGGTATCCTTCCGTTCTCTCCTTCATAATTTGCTGGTACGCCTGCTGGATTTCCTTAAACATCTCTTCCGCTTTATCTTTATTGGGATTATTGATATTGGCATCCGGATGATATTTCCTGCTCAGTGATTTATATGCTTTTTTAATTTCTTCCTCCGTGGCATCCCTACTGATACCAAGAATCTGATAAGGATCACGCATTTTCTGTTCCCTGTCCCTTTACTTCTCTCTTTTCGCGCACCGCATCATAGCGGTACCACACTCCGGAATAGAGAATATTCCGAAGAATTTCAATATTTTCAATGATGGGAAGCTTCTCAAATTCCTGCGAGCATCCCGCCATCATCATGGTCAATATCGTCTTTACTTCCTCGTCAAAGTCCGGATTTTCCCATCTCTTCTTGAAAGGATTAAACCGGTTTTTCTTAATATCCTCTTCCACGTCCTCATAGGCATCCAGCAAATAAATATATTTCCCCAAATATCTTCCGAGCATCCGCAGATTCTCTGCCCATTCATCTTCCCTGACAGCAAAGATTTCTCCCATCACTTCACCAAACAAGCCTGCCAATTGATCGATATCTTCATTACCGTTTTTTTCCTTACGGGAAAACTCACGCATCAGGTTGTCAATTTTTTTCACTTTTTGTGCATATGCCGAACCAATTCTCGCATAGGCACCTTTCATTAACTTACTGTAGGCAAGCTTTACTATTTTTTTATCATCATTCCAATCATCCAGACATTTATAATATGTGAAAAGCACATTCATATCCGCCCCGTAATCGGAATAATCATTGCGTCTGGTTTGATGCTTCTCAAAAGGATGGGCAATGCATTTGGTCTTATCCGTCTTTGTCTCCGGTTCATATAAGCTGGTAAGTAACATCACCAGAAATGTCATATCGTAGGTAAGACTCATTTGTCCAAGCACACCGTGACGTTCTTTCAGTGCACGGCAAAGGCCACAATAATACGACTGGTAAACATCAAACTCCTTAAACTTCATATCCCCCTTATTAATAATGACATATCCAAACATAAATTTCTCCTATCAGCTTTTCTTAATAAAGGTCTGACTACATTTCGGACATCTGATTTCTATTCTTCCTTTTCCTCTCGGAATCCTGATTTTCTGTCTGCAAGAAGGACATCTGTAAATGTGATGCGTCTTTCTCTGGTTCATATCCCTCTTTAAGGTTGCAAAGTATTGCTTTACCTTGTATTCATATCTCATATAAAAATTATTTTCCATTGTTCTTTTATAGATATTTCTTGAAAACATCCGGAAATAAACATACACCAGAATTGCTATTGCAAGCAGATAAAAAATCCTCGGTCCGAACAGGGATATCACGAGACATGCCATGGATATCGCCAACAAAAACCGGTTCAATCTGTCATTTCCATATCTTCCTATCATAAATCTGTATAATTTCTCTCTCACACTCGGTCACACCTTTCAGATTCAAAATTTCACTGTTTATATCCTACTTCCATTTTTTCACAAAATCAATTAAGTAGGTCTAAAGGAATCTAAAAAATTTATAAAAAGGCGCATTCCTACGAACACGCCTTCCCTGCTTCTTACTTATAAGACTATTTACTGTTCGGATGCATCATCCTGCTCAGCAGCCACTGCCGAAACTACGGAAGCAACCACTGCGATTACTACGGGTACTATAATAATTACTAAACCGCCTGCCAATAAAAAGAATTCCATAATCATGCTTCCTTTCTGTCAATCACTTTCCTTATTGTACATGAAATAAGCTTCTTTTTCAATAAAAAAGTTAAAACAATTCCTGTCCTTTCAGAAAAACTTTCTGCACCTCTAAGTTCTCTTTATCCAGTAGCACAAGATTGGCCATCTTTCCCGGCTCAATACTTCCGCACCACTCATAAATTCCGATTCTTTTTGCCGGGTTAACCGCTGCACATTTCACTGCCGTTTCCAGCGGAATATCCATCTCCCTAACGGCTGTCTTCATGCAGTCCATAAGACTCTTCACGGAACCTGCAATTGTACCGTCCGGCAATGTTGCTTTATTACCGCACACTTTGACCTCCTGCCTACCAAGGCTGTAAATGCCCTCCGGCAATCCCGCCCCACGCATACTGTCACTGACAAATATAACATGGTCTTCCCCAATCATTTTTATGGTTGTGCGCACCACCGCCGGATGGACATGCACTCCATCACAAATCAGTTCTATATCTGCTCCTGCATCTGCCGCCGCACCGATTACACCGGGATGCCTGTGAGAAAACGGCTCCATGGCATTATACAAATGGGTCACATGGCTCGCACCGTTTTCAAAAGCTGTAAGTGCCGTATCATAATCTGCTTTGGTATGAGCAATAGAGATAATTACTTCTTTGCTCTTTGCCCGAATAAAATCCAAGGCTCCTTCTCTCTCCGGTGCAACCGTTACGATTTTAATCAAACCGTTACAAGAATTTTGCATCGTATCAAACAGTCTCTTATCCGGAGATTTAATATACGCTGCATTCTGTGCACCTTTCTTTTCTCCGGCAACAAAAGGACCTTCCATATAAATTCCACACAAAACAGCACTTTTATTATATTTCCCTTGCGTCTGTGCTTTTTGAAAAACAGTTGCCGACTTGCAGACCTTAAGCAACGTATCCTCATCCAAGGTCATGGTAGCGGGAACAATCCCTGTCACACCCCTTTTTGCTTGAAAAGAGGCAATCTTGTGGATTGCCTCTACCTCTCCGTCACAAAAATCATACCCCGCGCAGCCGTGAAAATGAATATCCGTAAGTCCCGGAATCGCATAATATCCCTGTGCATTTATTACCTCTTCACCTGTTTCTGCGTTTTCCGCAAAGATATCTTTGCTAATGATAATATCTTTTTCTTCAAATTTCCCTTCCGGTGTATACACGGCAGCATTTTTGATAATCATCTGAAGTTCCTCTCTGTGGTTATCTGCTTTCCCTGCGGAACTGAATAGGTGTCATTCCGTATGACTTTTTAAACAAACGGTTGAAATGCTCTACGTTTTCATATCCTACATAGGCAGCTATACTTTCTACCGTCTGATTTGATTCCTTAAGCATAGCTCTTGCTTTTTTCATTCTTGCCTTCTTTACCGCCTCCTGGAAGGTAATTCCGGCATTTTCCTTAATATATTTAGACAAATATGGTTTAGACAAATTAAAATTGTCTGCAAGTTCATCCAATGTAACATCTTTATAGTGATTTCTCACATAGTTCATGATGTCAACGATGCGTTCTTCCCTGCCTTCTTTAATGTTCTCACTTTGCGTTAATTTATTCCCTGCAGAGACAAGTGCCGCGATGGAGCTCTTGATGATATCCTCGTCAATACCCACGCCCCAGTACATTTTTCCGTCTTTCACAATGCCAACATAGGCTGCTGCTTTGGAGGAAGAGCCTCTGGATACCGCATGTTCTTCATAAACAGAAAGTTCATAACTGATACCGAAATACAGTTTAATTGCATTGCTGACAGCATCCAGACGACCGTTACCGGAAGTCTCAATGACTCTTCTTTCTTTATTCTGTTCAATGGTTACTTCAGCAGTAATACCGCCCTCTATCTGCTTAAAGTGACATTCGGGCACATTAAAGATTTCTCTCTGATCAATATAGTTATCTTTAAAAATCTGATAAACATCAGAAGGTGCAAGTTCACTGTGCTTCTTATCAGAAACACTCTTCATCAGATAGCCCACTTCTTCTTTCATCTTATCAGGCAGGGACATACCAAAGTTCTGCTTTAAGATAAAGGCAATGCCACCCTTACCGGACTGGCTGTTGATACGGATTACATCGGATTCATATTCACGTCCCAAATCCTGAGGATCGATAGGCAGATAAGGAACATCCCAGCGTCCGCTGCTCTTTCCATCCTTCCACCATGCCATTCCCTTGGATATTGCATCCTGATGGGAGCCAGAGAAAGCGGTAAATACAAGGTCACCGGCATAAGGCGTACGCTCGTAAACCTTCATTCCCGTAAGTGTTTCATAAACTTCACGGATTTCCGTAATATTGGTAAAATCAAGTCCTGATTCTACACCATGACAAATCATATTCATAGCTACTGTGATAATGTCTACGTTGCCGGTTCTCTCTCCGTTTCCGAACAAAGTACCTTCTACTCTGTCAGCACCGGCCAAAACGCCAAGCTCTGCGTCACTGACACCACAGCCTCTGTCATTAT
This sequence comes from Lachnospiraceae bacterium, assembly GCA_045586385.1. Lineage (GTDB taxonomy): Bacteria > Bacillota > Clostridia > Lachnospirales > Lachnospiraceae > Suilimivivens. The sequence goes on along the minus strand of JAZNAE010000033.1, from coordinate 36,667 downwards.
GAGGATGCACACTGATATTCACAGCATCTCTGTACTTCAAATTTTTATGGAAATATTCCACCTGACATGCAAACACATGTGGCATTGCAATCTGCACGGTTGTAGGAATATTGATGATTACCTTATTCTCTTTCACCGGTTTCCATACATCCAGCACCGCATTACATACATCAAGGGCATAGTCCACTTCTGTTCCCGGGAAACTTTCCGGACTGTATTCAAAGGTAAAGTTACCGTCTGTTTCATCAGCCAGCTTCTTTAATAATTTCGCACCGTCTATGGCAATCTGCTTTACCTCTTCCTTACTCTTTCTGAAAACCTGTTCTCTCTGTGCCACAGATGTAGAATTATACAGATGTATAATGGCATGAGGGGCACCCTTTACAGCCTCAAAGGTCTTCTTAATAATATGTTCTCTCGCCTGTGTCAGCACCTGAATGGTTACATCTTCAGGAATCATATTTCTCTCAATCAAAGCACGTATAAAATTGTACTCTGTTTCGGAAGCTGCGGGAAATCCCACTTCAATTTCCTTAAATCCGATTTTTACCAGCATCTCAAAAAACTGTAATTTTTCTTCCAGACTCATGGGCTCAATCAATGCCTGATTTCCGTCACGCAAGTCCACACTACACCAAATCGGTGCCTTGTCAATCGTATCCTTCTTCACCCAGTCATAGGTTGTCACCGGGGGCATAAAATAAGATTTTCCGTATTTCTGTGCTACATTCATTTTTTCATCCTCCACATTCTGTTCTATCATACACGAAAACAAAATAAATTACATTAAAAAATCTCCATGAAATGTTTTCCATTTCATAGAGACGCAATTTCCTTACGCGGTACCACTCTACTTCACAACTTACGCTGTGCACTCACAGGCACTTACATGCCCCTCCCTTCTTACGGTGGGAATTTCCGTCCGCACCTACACAACCTATGATTTACATGGACAGGTCTTCAGCCGGCTGCTCCAAGGTGAGTTCACTTTCTGCTTCTGACTGCCTCTCACCACCCGGCAGTTCTCTGATTTCCCGCATCAAGTTACTATTCCTCTTCTTTGCATTTTCATCTTTATTCTGTTGACAGATTAAATATTATCATACTTTCTTGATGTTATCAAGGAGTGATTTTAATCAATTTTATTGATTTATTTTTATTTATCTTGTGTTTCACGCTCTTTTCCGCACATATTTTATTTGTATTTATTAATTATATACATAATTAATTATATACATAAATTGACATTCTTTTTCTTATCATGTAAGATAACATTGTTATCTTAATGAAGGGAGAAATTAAAAATGAAGAGCATTAATGTTGACGCTGCAGCCATCGCTTTCATGTCTACATTTTTCGTTGCTTACATGGTTTTTGCACTTATATTATGTGTTGTAGTATATGTAGCAATGTGGAAAATGTTTGTAAAAGCAGGAAAACCCGGTTGGGCATGTCTCGTACCTTTTTACAACATCTACTGCTTATTTGACATGGCATTTGGAAATGGTTGGTTATTCTTACTTATATTTGTACCCTGTGTTAACTTTGTCATTGCAATTATGCTGTACTTTAAGCTTGCAAGCGCATTCGGTCAGGGCGTGGGCTTTGGTTTTGGACTTTTATTCTTATTCCCCATTTTCACGCTGATTCTCGGATTCGGCAAGGCGGAATATATCGGTCCCCAGTAAGTACATATTTTATAAGAATAAATCTTACAAATGTAAAATACCGCCGCTATATGCGACGGTATTTTTATTTACGGTATTTATCAATAAACGGTTTCTACTATATAAGCGTATTCTTCTCCTTCACACACTCTCAAATCCAATTCATATTTTTTATCTTTCCTATAGGCAAATGATGTATATGCAGATACAAAAAAAGTAATTTCTTCGCCTTCCGCAAGTTCTTCTCCGGCATAGGCAAGCACTTGTGCACGATAAATGATTCCCATTTCATCCTGTGAATTTTCCTCTAAAGATTTACTTCTTCCGGTAATTTTCACTTCCACATGCTCTAAAATTTCATTCTCCGCTTCTTTATCTTTTCGCAGAGTTTCTCCTTTTACATCAAGCGCTTCTTCACTTGCAGATTCCTTTTCCGCTAAGTCTTCTTCCGGTGCTACGTCTTCTGCAAACGATGCATTTTCCGCAAACATGAACTCTTCTGCAGGCGCTGCATCTTCCGTAGGCGCTGTCTCATATTCTGCTTTTTCCGTGAATTCCTGCACGGATTCTTCACACGCTGTTTCTTCTGCTGTCATTTGCTCTGCCGGTGCCTCTTCTGCCGCTACCCCTGCAAACTGCATGGGCATTTCTGCACTTGCACAATCTGCCGCTTCGCTCTTTACTCCCACCTGTCGCATAAGTAAAACCGCCGGTATCATGATGATAAGGCAAAGGAGTGCTGCCGCAACTGCCTGATATTTTCTAAAGATAGCTAATACTGATTTCTTCTTATTTCCGTTTTCCTGTACCACTACAGTTTTTTCCTGTTCCGGCACATCTTTTTCTTTTAATCCTGCTTCTATTCTGTCCCACAAATCAGGTGCTTCCATCTGAGCAAACTGCTTATATTCTTTTTCAAAATCCCTGCTCATATCCGCACCTCCTTAATTTCTTTATGGCATTTTGGTACTTCCACGTCACTGTACCCATGGGAATCTTCATAATTTCCGCTATCTCCTTAAAGGTCAGTTCCCCCAAAACCTTTAAACTTATAATCTGGCGCTCTGCCGGTTTTAGCATCTTAAGCATCTCTTTGACAGATATATCCTGAATAACGCTCTCTTCCACTTCATCTTTTGCGATTTCACCGTAAAACTTACCCGTATTCTTTTCTTCTTCCGGTCCTGCCTGGATATCATGCAAAAGTGCTGTCAACTCTTCTTTTCTATACTTCCTGATAAAATCAATTGCCATATTTCTTGCCATGGTAGCAAGATAACCTTTATGTCCGCCTCCGGGTTTAAACTGATCGGCCTTGTCCCAAAGTCTGATAAAGAAATCACTTGTAACATCCTCCGCATTTTCTTTATTTTGTAAAATATCATAGACAATCCGATAGATATATCCTATATAGGCTTCGTATATCTCCCGAAGACCGGTTTTATCTCCCTGTACCATCCGCGCCACGGCATTTTCAAACTGCTGCTCGTTCACGGCTACCTCCTCTTAATTCAGATACGTTTCTCTCTCACTCTTTTTATGGTTTTTATCAACAAATTTTAAATTTCCACTTCACCTTCAAAGACAGTCACCGCCGGTCCTGTCATATAAACAAGATTTTCTTCTCTGTCCCATTTTATCTTTAAGGTTCCGCCCAAAAGCTTTACCGTAACCTCATCTTCCGTCAAACCGTTTAATACACAGGCCACTACCGTTGCACAGGTTCCTGTTCCGCAAGCCAGCGTTTCACCTGTTCCGCGCTCCCACACACGCATCTCTACATTCTTTCTGTCTATTACTTTTACGAATTCCGTGTTGGTTCTTTTCGGAAATCTCTCATGATTTTCAAAAAACGGGCCTATCTTCTCAATATCAAGATTCGTCACATCCTCCATAAATACAACGGCATGGGGGTTTCCCATTGACACACATGTCATTTTGTATTCTTTGCCCAAAACTTCAATTGCTTCATTAATTACTTGTCCATCCGGATTTCCTGCTATAACAGGAATGTCAGCAGCCTTTAATATAGGCGCACCCATATTGACCTTTATAGTCGACACCTTTCCGTTCTCTATATTTAAGTCGAGATACTTCACACTTCCACCACTGATAATGCTGACTGTAGTTTTATCCGTGAGTCCTTTATCATAAACGAATTTAGCCACACAACGGATACCGTTTCCACACATTTCAGAACGTGTTCCGTCCATATTATACATTTCCATTTCAAAATCTGCTTCCTTGGACGGATTAATAAAAATTACGCCATCCCCGCCGATACCGAAATGTCTGTCACTTAATCTTCTTACCAGTTCCGGTTTCTTTTCCTGTGCTATTACTTCTTTTCCACCGTCTACATATACATAATCATTCCCGCATCCCTGCATTTTTGTAAATTTCATAATATCTATTCCTCCTCTTTTAGACAAATCTCGAATCAAATGATCATAAGGAAGTATAACACAAGTTTTTGGTATAAAACAACCCGCACCATAATATGATTATAAAAAGAAAAAAAGCGGTGATAAGATATGAGTTCCAAAACAAAAATTGTTGTACTTCATTTGAAAGAATTAATATATACCGGGATTTTTGTCCTTTTCGGCATCCTGTTTATTATCATGCTGATTATTATGTTTATTCCTAAGGACAAAAAAGAAGAAGTTTCCCTTGAAACTCCTTCTGCCACTTATGTTCCCGGTATCTATACCACATCGCTGATTATAAATGACAATGTGGTGGATGTAGAGGTTACCGTAGATGAAAATAATATTAATGATATCCGTATTGTAAATTTAGATGAAGCTGTAACTACCATGTATCCGCTGATTGAGCCTGCATTTGAAGATCTTGCCAATCAGATTTGCGAAAGCCAGTCTCTTCAGAACATTACTTATTCCGATGACAATAAATATACCTCGATGGTACTATTTGATGCCATTGAAACTTCCCTAAATAAAGCAGCGCTCCCTACTGCCTCACCCTCAGCCTCACCTTCGGCAAGCCCCACTGCCTCACCTGAATCATAATCAAAACAATCTTGTCAGGTTTTTAATTTTGAAATGTGTTCATCACAGTTCATATATATTTCGCGAAAAGTTGATATCGCCTTTCGGGATTTTTTGAACCTGCCTTTTTTACATGCCTATTAGTTGTCTTTCGCAACAACTTAAGCCGCACAGTTACAACTTATGCCTAAAAGCCTTTTAAAACTTTTGTAAAAAATAAATTAGCGTGCTTTAAAAAATGTATAGCTCATTCCAACATGTCTGAGCGACAGCGAGTTTTGGAATGAGCTATTTATGACATCTTTAAAGCACGCTAATTATATTTTTCTTAAAAGTTTTATAGGCTTTAAGCATAAGTTGCAACGGCGGCTTTTCGAACATTTGCAAAAGACAACAGCATTTGTAAAAAAGGCAGTTCTAAAAAATCATTCGAAAGGCTCTAAAAAACTTTTTCACGAAATATATTTGAATTGCGATTAACACGTTTACACGATTAAAACCTGACAAAATCGTTTTGAATATAAATCAGGTGAGGGATTCGGCTTGCTTTAGCCAGATAGTTGCGCAGGCATCGGAGGGCATCCGCAAATCACCACGGGGAGATACCCCTACACTACCTACCTTCGGTCCGTCCGGCAAGCAGGAACGTTTAAACTGTTGACTGAAAAATCTTCTGTAAAAAATTTGAAGCCACTTTTTAATTTCTTGTTCCTCATACTGTCCTGCAAAGGCAATTTTTGCAAGTCTATATATCTTATCGGGTGCAAAACCGAATCGCAATACATAATACATAAAGAAATCATGCAACTCATAAGGACCTACCAAATCTTCGGTCTTTTGGGAAATCACACCGTCTACGGGCGGCAAGAGTTCAGGACTTACAGGTGTTGCAAGCACGTCAAGCAGTACCTCGGAAAGTTCCTTCTCACCACAAGTTTCAGCATAATATGCCACCAAATGTCTTACCAGGGTTTTGGGTACCCCTGCGTTGACACCATACATCGACATATGATCGCCGTTGTAAGTTGCCCAGCCAAGAGCAAGCTCGGACATATCTCCGGTTCCGATTACCATAGCATTTTCACGATTGGCGATATCCATAAGCACCTGGGTTCTCTCGCGGGCCTGTGCGTTTTCATAAGTTACATCATGGTTACTCATATCATGCCCAATATCCTTAAAATGCGTAGTTACGGATTCTTTGATATCAACCTCTTCCAGTTCGGCACCCAATACCTTTGCCAGCTTACAGGCATTGTCATAAGTTCTGTCTGTGGTTCCGAAGCAAGGCATGGTAACTGCCAGAATATTATTTCTCGGAAGATTTAACATATCAAATGCTTTTGCTGTTACCAAAAGTGCCAACGTAGAATCAAGTCCTCCCGAAACACCAATTACAGCCTTCTTACAACCGGTATGTGCATACCGTTTTCTCAGTCCGTAAGCCTGAATCGATAAAATTTCGTCACACCTCTTTGCACATTCCTTCGCATCGTCCGGCACAAAAGGCATTTTTGAAATTTCTCTGTCCAGTTTTGTTTCACAAAGTTTCAACGAAAAAGGAATCACAAGATAATTGGTATCTTCATCCGGCACAAATGTATTCATTTTTCTGCGTTCTGCGCGCAGTCTTTCTATATCGATATCTTCGTAAAGAATCTGATTTTCAAATCTCTTTGCAGATGCTAAAACAGTACCATTTTCAGCAATCATATTATGACCGCCAAACACAAGATCCTGGGTCGATTCTCCGATGCCTGCACCTGCATAGATGTAAGCAGCCGTAGCTTTTGCACTGGCAGACTTTACCAACATTTCCCGATAAGTATCTTTTCCTACCACCTCATCTGATGCCGATAGATTGACCAATACGGTCGCTCCTGCTAATGCATGGGACATACCGGGAGATATGGGTGCCCATAAATCCTCACAGATCTCGCACCCTACCAAAAGGCCGTCGATACCTTCCGCTTCCAACAAAATATTGGTTCCAAAGGGAACGGCTTCTCCGTCAATAAGTAACGAAACTGCGTCTTTGTTCCCCGGGTGAAAGTATCTTGTTTCATAAAATTCTCCGTAAGACGGAATGTAAGATTTCGGAATAAACGCAAGTATTTCACCATCCTGCACTGCTGCTGCTACATTATAAAGTTTCCCTTCTCTCTCAAGTGGAAGTCCTACAAAGACAAGGGAGTCCATTCCTGCCGTAAAATCTGCTATCTTCAAAAGCTGTGCTTTACAAGAAGAAAGCAACTTATCCTGCATAAACAAATCCCCGCAAGTATAGCCACTAACGGAAAGCTCCGGAAAAACAATTATTTTGGCACCTTTTTCATATGCTTTGGCAATGTCGTTACATATCTGCTCTGTATTATAAAGAGTATCTGCCACCTTCACATCCGGTGTTACTGCAGCAACTTTCACAAAACCATGCTTCATATTCCGTTCTCACCTTTCTTTTATCTGGTACAACGCTTTAACATTCCTTTCAGTTCTTCTGTCGTAAAACGATAAGCCGTATTACAAAAATGACAGTTCACTTCAATATCTTCCCCATCCTCTATCATTTCCTGCATATCTTTCTTTCCGATACTGATTAAAGCCTTCTCCACGCGTTTTTTATCACAGTTACAATAAAACTGTGCAGGCATGGTATCGGTAATTTCAAGCCCCAAATCGCCAAGTAAAAATTCTAACATTTCCTCAGGTGTTTTTCCTTCATTTAAAACAGTTGTTACCGAAGAAAAAGCCGCTAGGTTCTTTTCCAGTTTTTCTATGACTTCATCCTCCGCAAAAGGCATCAGCTGAATAATAAATCCGCCTGCCTGCTTTACGGTATTATCCTTTTCCATAAGTACACCAAGGCCTACGCAGGACGGTACCTGTTCGGAAGATGCAAAATAGTAAGTCAAATCTTCTGCTATTTCTCCGGTCTGGATATCAGTTTGTCCCACATAAGGCTCTTTGAGTCCCATATCTTTAATCACCCGGAGCATACCTCGTCCTACCGCTCCTCCAACATCCAGTTTCCCTGCGCTACTGGGCGGTAACATCACCTGCGGTTCATTCGCATATCCCTTTACATTTCCCTTAGCATCAGCTGTAACCGTAATGCCACCTATAGGGCCGTCACAGTTAATCTGCAAAGTAAGTAAGTCCTTTTCCCCCTTTAGCATTGCCCCCATCATAACACCGCCGCTCATCAATCTTCCAAGCGTAGCAGTCGCCACAGGGCTTAAGTTATGTGCTGCTCTCGCGCTTTCCACTATCTCTTTACTATATACGGCAAAGGCACGGATTTGTGCATTTGCCGCTGTTGCTCTTACAATATAATCTGACATAAGTTCCTCGCTCTTATCCTTTATCCTTACCCTTTTCCCGGGCAATTATGTATATTCTCTCACTGGTTTTGGACGGTTTTTTATGTGTATCGGCGTCTATTGTCAGAATTAATTCCATTCCTGCTGCCTTTACAAATCCTTCCATTTCTTTAATGGTATAACCTCTCTGATAGTGGGTTTCCGTAAACTTTCTAAACAGTTCCCTCTCCTCTTTTACAAAAATGGTAAGATCATATTCATTGATATGTTCTTCTTCATGATAATAATTGTCCCAGATAAAACTACAATCCTCACGGTTTTCTGCAATGGTTGCATCCCCGATTACCTGTTCATATTTATATAACGTATTAAAATCGAAAATGAAAATACCACCGGGATATAAATAATTATTAACTAATCGGAAGGTTTCTACGATATCATCATCTTCCAAAAGGTAGTTAACCGAGTCGCAAACGCTCACCACCGTCCCCACGGTACTGTACAAATCCAGTTCTCTCATATCCTGACAAAGATACAAAATCCCACTGCCGGAAAGCTGCCTCTTTTGAAAAGCAATGTTCAGCATTTCCTGTGACATATCTACGCCAATCATATCATAACCCTTTTGGCTTAAAAGTTCTGTGAATTTTCCTGTACCGCAACCCAAATCAAGTACCAGGTTCTTCTCAGATAAAAGAATTTCTTCCGTATCCGCTTCTGCTTCTTTTTCCTTATCTGCCTTGCAAGGCTTGGATACACCGTACTTCTCTATCTGCTCTACTATGAAATCTGCCCATTCTTCATAGGGAGTTTCATCCATAAACGTGTCATAAACACTTGCAAAATCTGTATATGCTTCCAAATTATTCACCTAATTTCATCGCAATGATAAATCCGATTACAAAAGTAACGATACTTACCAAAACACTTACAACCCCAACGCTTACAATCTCAACGGAAAGGAGAACCGCAATGGGTGATGCCACAATCAGACCGATAATTGCCCAATATGCCTGAACAGGAAATTTTGCAAAGATTATTTCTATGATTTTTGCAATCGCAAAAATACCAAACACCATACCAAGTCCTGCAGGCACAAGAACACCGCATCCCTGCAAGATTCCCTGTACATCAAAAGAGACAAGGGCTGTGATAAAATCCTTAATAGCAGAGATAATAGGATTATAATATCCCAATACCAATAACATCATGGAACCGCTAACCCCGGGAATAATCATAGTGGCTGCTGCAATCACGCCAACACCGAACAACTTAATTACTGACCATAAACTAAGGGATAAGTCTGCTGTTTTTCCTTCCTCATCTCCCATAAGAGCCATCCCTACGACAATCGCAAAGAAAATAACAAAGGCTATCACATAACTCATCTTCATACCTTTGCCTTTTACCTTTTGGCTAATAGCCGGAAGTCCGCCAACAATCAGTCCGATAAACAGGCAACTGGTCTGAAGGGGGAAGTATTCAAATGCAGGTTCAATAATGAAAGTAAGTCCCACCAGTGCAATTCCTGCACCGATAAAAATCGGGATTAAAAATTTCAGGTTTTCTTTCAACTCTTTAAACAAGTGTGTCAGACAGTGAATTAATTTATCATAAATTCCCATGGAAACAGCCATGGTTCCTCCGCTGACCCCCGGTATAATATTAGCAACACCGATCACCATACCTTTTAAAATATTCTTAATCATCTTATTTCCCTTTCTTATTTATCTTTTAAAAACTCTTTTAAGAAACAAAGCATCGTATCCATCTGTTCATCCGTACCGATAGTGATACGCAAGCAATTATTGATTCTCTCTTTATTCCAAAAGCGCACATAAATATCCTGCATGCGAAGTGCTTCAAAAATATCTTTTGCCGGCACACTCTTATGGGATGCGAAGACAAAATTGGTCTTGGAATCCGGAAAGGTAAATCCCAACTCACTCAATTCCTTTTTTACTCTTTCACGGGTATTTATAATTTTCTGTGTGGTTCCCTTAAAATATGCCTCATCACGTACTGCCTCCACGCCAAGTATCTGCGACGTCATATTCATGGTATAGGAATTGATGGAAAACTTCACATCATTTAAATACTTTATCATCTTTTCGCTACCGATACAGAAACCGATACGAAGACCTGCCATGGCTCTTGATTTTGAAAAGGTCTGTACCACCAGCAGATTATCATACTTCTCAAGTAACGGCAGTGCACTAACGCCGCCGAAATCCACATATGCCTCGTCTACGATGACTACCACATCACGATTTGCCTGTAATATCTCTTCCACAGTACTTAAATCTTCCATCAAACCGGTAGGTGCATTGGGATTTGCCAAGATCACACCCCCGTTAGGCTGCTTGTAGTCTTCCACATCTATATGCCAATCTTCTTTTAAGGGGCACATCTTATAGGGAATCCGATATAATTCTGCCCACACATCATAAAAAGAATAGGTAATATCCGGAAAAAGAATCGGTTTCCCGGAGTCAAAAAATGTGACAAATGCTGTTGCAAGCACATCGTCGGAACCCACTCCCACAAATACCTGTTCCGGCTTCACATGATAATATTCTGCCAGTTCCCTTACCAGCATAGTACTATCTGTATCCGGATATAACCGCAGTTTATCGTAATCCATTTCCTCTGCCAGTTTCCTTACCCCCGGCGCCGGCGGATAGGGACACTCATTTGTATTTAACTTAATTACATTGGCTTTCTTAGGTTGCTCACCCGCAACATAAGGCTCCACTTTTCTGACGTTGTTTTCCCAGCTCATGTTTTTTCCTTCCTGTCTATGATAAACAATACTTTTTTATCCTATCACGGGCATCGCTCTCCTGCAAGTATTTTCAGCATATGCCTTTATTCTGCTGTCCAGTTCTTAGCAAGTTCTTTATATTCTGCCGCGGTCTCTTTCTGTCCCATTTCTTCATAGCACTGTGCCAATCTGTAGAGTGGCTTATCTCCGGAGCAATGAATATTTAAAATACTGTGTGCTTCATATACTGCATTGAAAAACCACACCGCTGCTTCCTCGTACTCACCTAACCTAAAATAATATTCTCCCAGTTCGTGACAAATTTCACTAACTCCCTCACTGGCGATATCCTTTAATGCATAGCGATAAAATTTCAGGTAATCTTCTCTTACGGCAGCCGCCTTTACCACTACACATAAGGCTTCCTTCAACTGTTCCATTGTCGTTTGCGGATTATCTGCCATTTGGGTGAAATACTCCTCTGCCTCCAAAAAGTCCTTGTCACTTCCTGAAACAAAGAGTTCTTTTGCGTATAAGTTGGAAAGTCTTTCGGACAGTTTCCCTGCTTTTGCAATCTGTCTTTTAAACGCCTGCAAGTCTCTGCCCGTATGGCTTTCCTGCGGCAAATGCGTAATTTCAACGTCACTGTCATAAACTACAGGCTGAAGACGCACGGTTTCATGAATGGGTTCTATCCATTCAAAAGTACGGATTCTTTTAAAAAGTTTCGGCCTAAGTTCCCTATCATAATTATATATGGTTCCGAAAGATAATTGATTCCCATAATACATCTGGACAATCTCTACTTCCGGAAGCAATGTTTCCTTCAATATTTTAAATTTTTCCCTGTTCTCTGCATTAATCACTTCATCCGCATCTGCAGAATAAATGTAATCGCAAGTTGCCTTGGAAAAAGCAAAATTTCTTGCTGCAGAAAAATCATGAATCCATTCAAAGTCATACACTTTATCTGTATAAGATGCGGCAATCTGCTTTGTCGCATCCGTAGAACCCGTATCTACAATCACAATCTCATCTACAAGGTCCTTTACGCTATCCAAGCATCTTTCCAATACCTTCTCTTCATCCTTTACTATCATACACAAACTGATGGTTATCACTATGCACATCCTCCGCCCATTGCATATCATTTGAAGATTCTTTCCCTTGCGAAGAACTTTTGTTGCACAAAAGTCTCCGCAAGGCTCATTATACCATAATTTTACACGTTCGAACAGATAACTTCTTCTATATGATAATGTTCATTTCCTTACATAACATTGCAGAAACCCGTTTCTGCCCGCGTTCCACAATCACCTCTTCCTCTTTTCTTCCAATCAGGAAAAAGTCCGGTTTTATACAATATTTATTCGTCTCTGATTTTTCTATCATCTTTTCTGTAATGACAATTACATATCCTTCTTCTTCACTGAAAATAAGACTCCTTCCCAGATAAGCCAGATTCCCATTACCATCATCATTGTAAACTGCTACGCTCCTCCTCAATGCATAAAGAATCATCATACATGCCAGGATAACTACCATAATACCGATTGTAAGCGTAATTACTTTTACTGCCGGCGAAGAAAAAAAAGCTGGCTGCGGGCTTTCTTGCATTTGTATCTGTGGGATTACCTCCGGCTCACTTTGCCTCTCCTTAGGCTTTACAACCACTGTTTTTTTCTTCATTTCCGGTGTCCTTGAAGGTGTCGGGCTACTTTCTGTTTTATCTTCTGTTTCTACCACATAACGTGCCCTATTGGTGGATAACGTACTTCCATTATTTATATCCTGCTCCTGCATAACCGGTTCCGGTGTATTTGTGGGAGTTGGCGAAACAGTTGGTGTTGTGGTCGGTGCCGGTGTTAGATTATTTATTTGATTATTCTCCTGCTCCGAATCATCTCCTGTTTGATCATCCTTATTTCCTGTTTCTTCTTTCACTGAGGGTTTTACGATACTGTTAACCGCCACCTCCGCACATAAGCTGTTCGGCGTTATCCCCTCTTTACTCAGTAGCAGCGTTGCCCGATAAATTCCATTTTCAGAAACTTCAATTTGAGGACCGTTACCCAGTTCATTACCGGCATGATCATACCATACATACCCGGCTTCATCTGCCACCAATTCCCCTCCGGTCAAATCTTCAAAAGCGGCACTTAAAACTACTGTTTGATTACCCGTATCTGATGCACTGACTGTCATCACACCATAAGGTGTTTCTTCATCTTTCCCGCAGTTTACCGCATATTCATCAATATCCTGATTTGTCTTGTTGCAACTGAGTATGTAACAGTCTATCATATCTGCGGTCCGCTCACAGCTTAATTGATATGCATCGATTGTACTTTCATTTTTACCACAGCCGATTACATATCCCGTAATTTCACTTCCCCTTTGACAATTTAGCTCCGAATGCTTATGTGAGGGATTTGTTCCGCGAACTGTCTGCCCACATGACATTTCATACACTTTATAGTCATATACATTTCCGTTTTTATCAGTCCAGTCATCCTCTGTAGTATTCCACCAGTTTTCAACATAGCATCCACGCTCCTCGCTGGAAACATCCCTGTAACAACCTCCGGAATGCTGATGATAGGCTGCTTTATAACAGCCGCTCTCTGCGCTGCCATCACCTTTATGTTCATGAAACACCGGAATACTGTAGCAATCCCCACTCTCTGATTCGCTGCCAAAATGTTCATGATACACAGCTGTGCTATGACATCCTCCACCGGAGACCTCATCCCCTGTATGTTCGTGATATACCGGCCTTGTAAAGCAACCACCTTGTTCCTCTTTTGAACCGACATGTTGATGGTATACATATACCTTTTTTTCAGTAAGCGGCTCTTTTGCAACAGCATTATATACGCTGCTTCCCCATAATAACAGACAGCCTAACATTACCGTCATAACTCTTATTCCCAATCTTCTTTTCATCTTAACCTCCCTTTCTTAACGACAAAAACTGCCTATGGCATTCCCACAGGCAGTTCACAAAATTTCTATTCACTTTCTCATTAAGCGGTAAGTGTTCCTATAATAGCACAACAAAAATAGATATGTCAATTGCTTTTTCTTACTATATCTTTTCACTATTTATAAAAAAGGATTGTATAAAAAAAATAAAATAACTATAATACCATTATGAGCAAAAAAATATTACATTTATCAAACATGAAAAAGAATATCCTATTTATATTAGGGCTTATGTGTCTGCATCTTTGTGCCTGCCAGTCTAAAACTCCGGCACCGGCAGAACCTTATATTTCTAATGATTACATAAGGCAATCTGACACAATTGATTTTTCGATTGAAACATTAAATCATATTCCTGACAATTCCTACGGAGGCTTAAGTGTTCCTACGTATCTGACGAAGATAAAGGATACTTATTTCATTGTCGATTGTTACCACAATCAGGTGATTTATCACGACAATCTGACAGACCCGCTTTATGAATGGCAGATTATGACACAGGACACCTCTCTTCCGCATACACTTGCAAGTGACGGAAGCGTCTATGTCATTGACGATACGGAACGCAATCGCATCCTTATTATGGAAGAATCTGTAAACCTAAACGGTATGCCGGTTTTTGTTCCCACGCAAGAATTTACGGAAATTGGAAACAGACCACACTACATCGTTTATCATGAACAGACGGACACTTTTTATGCCTGGAGTTCCCAAAGCGGAGAAATGTTCCTCTTCCGGCATCCGGCGGATGATACCAGAATGTATTTAACGGAGATACGTTCTATTCCCTCACTGGCCAATACTTATGTCCGTTCCTTTACGATTATTGAAGATTCCATCTACTTTGTATCAGGAAACTCAAGTATTATTGAAGCGGACCTTGCTACCTTCAAGATAAAGAAGGAATATCCTGTCCCGGGTGAACTTGCCGGAATGGTGCAGATTACCTTGATTGAGGATTACTACTATATCACTGTTTCTACGGATGTTACCGGCAATCAGGATTATGCCACTATGATTCGTGTAAAAAACCTAAAAGATTTAGAAAGCGGTAACTACGAGGATGTCTATCATCATTTTATCGGCGGCGGCACTCCATACTATATCACTAATGTGGAAGATACCTGGTATCTGACGGAGCATCGACTGCCCGGACATTCCATCTGGAGCTTCCAAGTGGAAAACAATGAAATTATAAATCCGACAACCATTTATTAACTTCACCAGAGGCATCGTCTAAAAGATATCTTTTAGGCGATGTTTGTTTTTCCAGATAATTTTCCTTCAGTTGCTCACTCAAAAGTTTCATATCTTCCAACAAATCTCTTGCAGACAAAAGCCGGCATCCCTGACTTCTGATAATAATCTGTTCCAGTCCGTCCGAAGTTGCCACGGTCACATCATATTTTTTGCTGTTTTCATGGGCAAATTTTTCAATGTATTGGTCCGCCGTTTCCGCTTCTTTGGTATATACCACGTGAATATTGTGGTAATCTGAAGTTTCCGTGGGGTGTCCCTGCACCCTGTAAGCATCAAAGACCGCAATTAGATGACATTGCTTCATAGCCTGATAGTTGCAAAGAATATCAAGAAGCTTTCCTCTGGCACTGTCTAAATTGTGCTGTGCAAGTTCTTTTAAATCATCCCATGCAAAAATAATATTGTATCCGTCCACAAGGAGGTAACTTTCCTTCTTTTCCTGTCCTTTGTAAACTCTTGTCACGGTGGAAGAGCCTGTGCTTTCTTGATAAGCACCTTTTCTATGCTCCCGCTGCCAGCCCTCTTTCTTTTTATTGCCGTCTCTTCTGCTGTTTGCATGCGTAATTTTATTTAAAATGGCGTCAATTTCCTCCGTGCCGATGAACATCTCATCTGTGCTTTCCGGATGCTTTCTGATTGTAATATCCTGAGAATCATTTTCTGCCCGTTTCCCTGTGTGTGCAAAAAAGCTTTCCAAGTGCATATATTCTTTCACTTCGTTCCAAGGCACTACAAAACCTGCCCCATGAGCACAAAAGACAGAATCCGGTGTATTTCGCAAATCTCTCTCCGGATTATAGCCAATGCTTTCAATCACTTCCCCTGCATTATGGCACGGTGCATATCCTTTTAAAGAAAGAGATAATTTCCCTTCTCCTTTGGTATAGGCAGTCACTTCCTTTTGATAATCCCGCATGGTAACTACAGGTGCCGTCCCTGTAAGTAGTGCCATCTTACCGCCCCTTTGCTCCAAGGTACACTTTCCGTGCATCTTTTCCACGTCTGTCATAGCCCGACCAATTGACTCATCCGGTATTTCCAACCGGAACTCATAGATTGGCTCAAGCAAAACCGACTGCGCCTCCATCAGTCCCTGACGCACCGCCCGATAAGTCGCCTGACGGAAGTCTCCGCCCTCAGTGTGTTTTAAGTGAGCCTTTCCAGACACAAGTGTCACTTTCACATCTGTGATGACCGAACCGGTCAGAACACCTTTGTGTTGCCGTTCTTCCAAATGTGTCAAAATCAGTCTCTGCCAATTGCGTGAAAGTGTATCTTCACTACAATCTGCCCCGAATATAAGACCGCTTCCATACTCTAACGGTTCCAATAAAAGATGGACCTCCGCATAGTGACGCAACGGTTCAAAATGCCCTACTCCTTCTACTTCGCATGCTATTGTTTCTTTATAAACAATTTTCCCTGCTCCAAAAGAAACCTCCACATCGAAACGCTCTTTTATCAAACTTTGCAATACTTCTATCTGAACATCCCCCATGACCTTTGCATGGATTTCGTTTAATTCTTCTAAGAAATCAATGGAAAGCATAGGATCTTCTTCTTCCAAAAGACGAAGTTTCGGAAGCATCACTGCCACGTCCATTCCTTCCGGCAAAATAATCCGATAATTCAGTACCGGCTCTAAACTGGGAAGAAGCGTTTCCTTTTCTGCGCCAAGCCCCTGCCCCGGATAAGTTTTGGTAAGTCCGGTTACCGCATAGACATCTCCGGCTACGGCTTCATTTACAGGTTCAAATTTCTCTCCATTATAAAGCCTGATCTGGTTTACCTTCTCGGTCCACACTTCATCTGACTCTCTTTCCTTTCCCGAAAGTTCTTCCTTGGCTTTCAGACATCCTCCTGTTATCTTAAGGTGTGTCAGACGATTCCCTTGACTATCTCTTGTTATTTTAAATACTCTTGCACCGAACTGCTTCGGATATGTTTGTTCGCTTATATACTGCGAAAGTCCTGTCAGCAGTTCTTCCACGCCCTGCAATTTTAGGGCAGAGCCAAGGAAACAGGGAAAAACCTTTCTTTCCCTGATTGCCCTTTTTACATCTGCCTTTTCTATTTCTCCGCCATCCAGAAAACTGTTCATCATCTTTTCGTCGCACATGGCAAGATTTTCATAGAACATTGCAGTATCTTCCTGCCCGAAATCCACACAATTACTGTCAAGTTCTTCTGTAAGCTCAGCCATAAGTGTTTCTTTGTCCGTATCCGGCATATCCATCTTGTTAACAAATATAAATGTGGGAACTTCGTATCTTTTCAGTAGTCTCCACAAGGTACGGGTATGTCCCTGTACCCCGTCAGAGGCACTTACCACAAGTACCGCCACATCAAGTACCTGCAGTGTCCGCTCCATTTCTGCTGAAAAGTCAACATGCCCCGGCGTGTCCAGCAAGGTCATCTGTTTTCCGGCATATGAAAATAACGCCTGTTTGGAAAAAATAGTAATACCTCTTTTTCGCTCCAATTCATAATTGTCCAAAAAGGCATCCTTGTTGTCCACTCTTCCAAGCTTACGGATATGTCCGCTTGCATAAAGCATTGCTTCCGATAAAGTTGTCTTACCTGCATCTACATGTGCCAATATTCCTAAAACCACTGTGTTATATCCTCTTTATTTTCTACAAGTCTGTTTCAATTTTATCATATCTTCTCTCTTTTTCCTATTCTTTCGAAAGAATTACACAATAAACGAATGTCCCTTCGTGGGCAATTTGCCGATTTTTTATTTTGCGAAATTCGCGCTGACATTTTAAATTTTGAAAAGAGCTGCCAAACGGCAGCTCTATTTCTTGCATATAAACATTCCTGTACTCTTATGAATATAAATAAACCCTTCTCTCTTTATCCTCTCTTCCAGCATCTGCCGCAATTCGCTTCCTCTTTGTTCCAGAATATACGCCGCATTGCCGGGAAAGGAATGAATATAATTATAAATCACTTCTGCGTTGTCTATCTTCAAATCACTAATATAATCTGTTCTCTCTACTGCCTGAAAGAACTTATCAAGCTGTTCTTTCCCGTTCTCCAACTGAAAAACAGCCGTAATACTCTCAAAAGGCACTTCTATTCGCGAATCAAACCCTCTCACAATATTATGCATTTCATCCATATGCTTCTCACCTACGGTAGTACAAAAGAAAGTACCTTCCGGTTTTAGTGCTGAGCTTATTACCTTCAAACAAACATCTCTTTCTTTTACATGATAAAGCATATGATTTGCAATAATATAGTCATACTTCTTCTGTGGTAATATTAAACGATTAGCATCCACCACCTGATACTCTATTCTAATCCGCTTATCACGCAATATATCTGCAAAAGCTTGCATATTGTCCTTTGTCTGTTTCAGCATCCCTTCCGACCTGTCTGTCAAGGTCAAGTGAATATCCTCCGGTAAATTCTGCACATTGTCACACCATAACAGACCGGTCCCACAGCCCAACTCCAAAATCTTTGCTCCCGGCTTTAAACGCATGTTACGAAATACCCAGTGCATAAATTTCTCATTGTTCGTGTTGTAATCGTGAATATTGATTCTTTTTTGTAAATTCACAGATGTTGAATATTGTTCTTGTATCTTCTCATCCTCTGACATCAGATTCAGCAGATGAAGTAATATATCCCATTTATCCTCTTTTTTACTGCTTTCCAGCACTTCGATAGTGGAGAGCAAATTCTCTATATGCTTCTTTTTCTGTATCAACAGTTCCTTTTGCATAACAATCTGAGAATCAATATCCTCATCAACCTTTATCATCTCTGCAATCTGTTGTAACGAAAATCCCAAGTATTTCAGCATAATAATTTTTTGCAATACTAAAACAGAATCACGATTATAATATCTGTAACCCGCATCCGAATAAGATACCGGTTTTAATAACCCCTTTGTATCATAAAATCTTATGGTACGCAGCGAGACACCTGCCATGTCGGCAATCTGTCCCGCTGTATATAATTTTTCTTCCATTTACCATTTCCTCCGTATTTCCTTTATTCAGTTTCCGGATACCTGATAATTATATCATAAGGGGTTACGTAAGGTAATGGTCAATGTCTTTTTTTATTTTTTATAAACTTTTGTAAAACTGTTTGAATTATACGCCCTCATGGAAGGTTCTCGCAATAACGTCTCTTTGCTGCTCTTCCGTGAGTTTAATAAAGTTTACCGCATAACCGGATACACGGATGGTAAGCTGTGGATATTTCTCCGGATGTTTCTGGGCATCAAGAAGGGTTTCTCTGTTTAAAACATTCACATTTAAGTGATGTCCTCCCTTTGTTGCATATCCATCTAATAAATTTACTAAATTTGTTACCTGTGCATTATTTACCATAATAGAATCTCCTTTCTGATTTTCTATTTTCATTTATTTGTTTTCTTTTACACTTCTATTTTAACCAAACAAAAGAGCATATTCTGTAACCTTGGTTACGAAATTGCTCTTTTTATGTTTTTTATTATATACAATTTCACAGACTGAAATTTGCGCGTGCATATTCATATAGCTAATAATATGATTACACCGGACAGTATTGCTATTATTATTCCAATACCAGTCCCCTTCATAGCTCCTTTGACATGAAATAAATAGTCCTTGTAATCTTCATCCATATCTTCCGTTCCTGGAATTCTAAGTTTTTTACTATGGCAGAATATCCCCCAATCCAGCACCAACATATCGTATATATTTACTATAAAGAAAAGCATAAATACATGGAAAAAGGTATCAACAAACCCTCTGCAACCGGAAAGATATGCTACGATTGCCAGTAGAACCGCAAAAAAGAACACACCAAATATTTTTTCACTTATATGTTTCTTTTCTCTTTCTTTAATACAGCCTGCGTATTGTGGTAATTGTTCAACCCTCTTTATCACATTGGGCGGATAAGACATAATCATAACCATAGGGTCTTTATATTGAACCGGTAATATTATCAGTGTAAACACTATACACAATATAACACATTCTATCACTAATATCATTTTTACCTACCTTTCTTTTCTGGTCTACATTGTCTGCAAAAAAATTCACATTTTGTTATAATATGATTCGCCATCACATATTATATCTTTTTCAAAGTTATTACCCTTGTGTAATCACAATGTATATCCTCTTGAACGCCTAGTCCATATCTCTCAAAATATGAATATAAATCCATCTTTATAAATTTGCGATATGTTTTCGGTTCCAAATAATGAATCGGGGCAAATAATAATCTCTTGAATAACTGCTTACTTGGTTCCCATTCTGTTATAATCATTTCTCCGCTATCCTTTAAAACCCTGTTTGCTTCTGTAATAATTTTTGCCGCAAGTTCCTCGTCCAGTTCATGTAAAACAAGAGAAATAAGGATTTTATCAAAACAATTGGATTTGAATTTAAGATGTGTCGCATCCATTTCAAACAATCTGATATTTTTTAGTCCATTTTTCCTTATTTTACTTTGAGCCACTTTCAGCATATCTTTAGACAAATCGATTCCTACAATTTTAGCCTTTGTTTTTTTCTTGGCAATAGTAATCGCATTTGTGGCTGTTCCGGTACACAAATCAAGAACTTTCTCATTTTCATATATTCTATCCAAAACAGCTTTTCTCGGACTTTTTTTGAAATTTCTGAAATAGATTACATCTAACAGGTCATAACCTTTAGATATTATTTTATAAAATACCTGCATATTCTTTTACCTTTTTCCAAAATATCTTGATGTATGCTTCTTACATGTGTTGTATTCATCATGTTTCTCTTTAATTTGTGATAAATTCATCAATTACTTTAATATATCCATCCGGATTAAACATAATAGCCAGATGTCCACCCTCCACTTCATGTATAACAGTAGGTTCAATCATCATATTACACAGAGCCTCCTTAATATCGTCTGTAAAAGTTTTATCATCCACCGGTTCAATGATTAGAACTTTTCCCTTAAGATATTCATAGTCTTCTTTCTTGTATAAGCCAAAATGGTTTCTTAAATCTCCGAGCAACTGTGTCATATGAACAAAATGTCCTTTACTCATTTCCGGCTTTAGAATTTTAATCTGTTCTTTTATCGTTTTATATGCTTTCTTATCCCCATTCAGGTGTTTCTTAAACATCATAGGAAACATTGCCATAGCAATACCCATAGGCATTTTTTTATATTTCTTGATTCTCTTGGCCTCTTTCTCCTCATTGATCATATTCACAATACATTTCATTCCTTCAAATTTCAGTTCTGTTGAAAAAGAAGCAGTTGAAGTTAATAAAAGTCCACTTACAACATCCGAATGTTTTTTTGCAATAATCTGAGCCAATAATCCACCATAGGATTGGCCCCAGAGATAAACATTTTGCGCTTCTAAATATCTAATCAATGCTGCAATGGCATCCGCTGTTTCAGTGTTATCTTTGCAAAATAAAGGATATGGTATTGTAATAAGTGAATACTTATCCATAAGACTTCTCAAAAACAGAAAAAAGCCATCTGCAAGACCGGAGCCTCCTGCTAACACAACAATGGTTGCTGCAGCATCTTCTTTTTTGTAATATCTATACTTCATTTCATTACCATTCAACTTATATACTTGAAATGGTGCAACTTTGTTATAATATTCCCATTCTTCCTGCACATTTATTTCCGATAAATTCATAATTTTTCTCCTAACGTCCACTCTATCTTATTATTTCTGTCCCCGTTGATAAGTATTTCATTTTATCTCCCATAACCGCTTTCATTCGCTTATACGCCTTGGGTCCGGTACAATGACAGGTATAATAAATACTGCCTTTATGATTTAATGAAATCACTACACTGTCAATTATTTCATCACTTTCATACTTTCTGGTTGGCGGATTATAAAGATGAAATCCACCAACTACCATATCTATTTCATCTGTAATAATCTGTTCTGCCCTATTTTGAATATTAACAATTCCTGCATGAGAGCAACCGGATATCAGCACTTTTTCTTTCTCCGTAGAAATAATTAGATTCTGCTCGTGGCAAAAATCATCTAATACAATTTTCCCTTGCCGCTTCGAAAACAACACATTATTTGATTTCGAAGGATTATCCGACCTATCCACATTAGAAAATACAGTCAACTCTTCATCTATCACTGTCCTTCCTTCTGTATAAACTATCTGCTTATGATTAAGCAATGTTTTGTCCAATCCCACATTGAATGGAATATTTAAAACCTTAATATAATGTGGCTCAAATGCTTCTTTTCGGATATAGATTTTTGCTTTCTTATTCTGTTCCAGAAAATAATTCAATGCTCCGCCATGATCCTTATGTCCATGAGAAATAACAACCGTATCTATATCAGCTATATCAACATTCATTTTTATTGCATTTTCCGCGAACAACTTATTTGGTCCCAAATCAAATAAGATTTTGTGGTTAGACGTCTCAATGTAAATGCATAATCCATGTTTACATTCATACTCTGAAGAAATCGAAGTATTCTCAACTAAAGCCATCATTCTCAGCATTAAACTTATCCTCCCTAAATAATTCCTAATTCTCCGATGGCACACTTGTGCATTTCTTGGCTTTATATTATAATTTCATCAAACAAAAAGCAATAACCTCATAAAAAATGACACATCTTTCGCAATCTGTGCCATATTTGAAGGAGTATCTTATGTATTTTGAAGGAATTGAAGAAAATCAAACAAGACTATTAATCATAAACAGTCTACTGGAACTTTTAGAACGCAAAAGCTATGCTTCCATCACCATTAACATGATTGTTGACCGTGTAGCTTTAGGCAGACGTACCTTTTATCGTTATTTCAAAGCCAAAGATGATGCCATGGAATATATTACGGAACTTTTAATGGAGCAATTTGCAAGTACAGTAATGAACAATCATGCCTCTGACATGAAAATGGTGACTATTTCTTATTTTAAGTTTTGGGAACAGTATATCGATATTTTACTTCTTCTAAAAAAAGCCCGTGTGCTCTATTTTATTGAGGAGAATCTAGAATCACATATTTTCAATGTCGCCCAAAAAGTAAAGCATGTTCCAGACAATATGCCTGCCGAAATGTTGAAAGAAATGTACGAAAAATATAAATATGAATTTTCCATTAAATTGGCAGGCTTTTGGAAAGCAACCATTATTTGGTGCGAAGAAACTCCACGAAAATCCCCCGAAGAAATGTCAGAACTAATTACCAAATTATTTTCATGATTCTTATACAAACGCCCTACAGCTATACCAAACTGTAGGGCTTAAGGTTAAAACGATATAACAGTTATTAAATCCCTTAAAATACCTCAAGTGAAAATTCAAATTTTACTGCAAAAGCTCATATATGTCTCTTCCAACCTTTTCACTGAAATATTCCTTCAGGCTCAAATTTTTATCCCACTTATCTTGAGGAAAATTGCCATATCTCCTTTTCACATCTCCCATACGCTCTTCCATGGAAACTACACCTTCTGCCGAACCAATGGCATCACACAATTGGATGAGTCGGTCGTAGTCATCGAAAACCATATGATTCAAGTAGTCTTCAACCACCTTTTGTTGCTTAGGTGTCACATCAAAATTTCCAATATAATCTTCAATTCTTTGAATGGAAAAAGAATGGGATACACAAATCCTTGCCACCTCATCATACCCCAATTCCATCATATAGGTATAACCATCATAAATATGTCCGAAATGCTTTACCCCGAATTTTCTGCCAATATCATGTAGTAATCCTAATATATATGCCTTTTCCGGGTCTAAGTCAGGACACTGTGCGGCAATTCTCCCTGCGCAAAACGCTACCACTTCACTGTGTCTTGCCCATGCTCCCGGATTGTGTGTTTCCGCTTCTGCAAGTAGACATTTTGCCTCTTCTCTGCTTGGTAACATATCCCTATCCCCTTTCGTATTTGAATTGTTTATTCGGTTATTAATCATCCATGGTGCCTGATAAGTATAGAATAAAGTATGCCCCTAGGGCATAGTCAATATTTTTTTTACTATATACACAACTGCTCCATAGCCGCCTTGTCTTTCACAACTATCACTTTCTTCGACACCTCCAACAAACCTTCCTTTTGCATTCGCATCAACTCTCTGGAAAGAGAAGGTCTTGCCACGCCTAAGAAATCTGCCAATTGTTCGCGGTTCATCTTAATTTCAA
The DNA here is from genome assembly GCA_045586385.1 of Lachnospiraceae bacterium. Taxonomy (GTDB): domain Bacteria; phylum Bacillota; class Clostridia; order Lachnospirales; family Lachnospiraceae; genus Suilimivivens. Next base: position 12,499 of record JAZNAE010000033.1, on the reverse strand, counting down.
CCACACCCTTACTGTCTATGGCATCAAGAAGCCAAATGGCAATACGTTCCCGCAAAGATGAGGTAGTTACAATATGAAGCTTTCTTGTGATGGTAAAGTTGTTTTCCGAAAGAATTTCCAACATATTCTGTGTCAGTTGCTTGTGATGATCGCAGGCATTAGAACAAAAATGGTAAAAAAACTCCCACGGCAATTCCAGCACCTTCACATCACTTACCGCCACTGCATCATACCAATATTTATCCTTACTTCCGAACAAAAACATTTCTCCGAACACATTTCCTTCATCTACCAAATAAAGGACATCTCTCTTTCCCGATGAAAAGTCCTTACAGATGTGTATCTGCCCCTGAATCAAAAGAAATAATTTACTTGGCTTTTGTCCTTGCTCAAACAAATACTCTCCGGCTTTCTTCTCTTTTATTTGTGCTTTGGAGCAATGTAGCATACGCTCCAATTCTTCCTTTGTAATATCCTTGAACAGCTTTGCTTCATACAACTTTTTCATACTTCTTCCATCGCTCCTTGCACGAATAGGATTGACTACCGATAGGCTTCTATGATTGCTTTAGCCTCTTTTAATCTTTCATAGAACTGTGGATAAAAATCTTGTAGCTCTTTTGTATCACTTATACTATAAGGTTTACTGTAAAACTGCCCCAATATATACATGTTTAAATTTTTGACGATTGTGTCATTTTCTGTTTTTCCTATAATTTCTTTGACTTTTCGAAGCAATGCATGCCAATCTCTGACATACTGTTCATATTTGGAAAGCTCCGGAATTCCTATCCATTTCTTTACTTTCATTTTCGTCTTGTTTGGATATGCGCATTCATGTACCTGTAAGATATACTTAAAGTCATCTCCCTCATAAATCCTTCCCATAGGAAACATTCTGCAAAAGCCGGGACGATATCCGTGAATGGTACATCTTCCCTCGTCACTTAAAAATACGCACCCTTGACCATCCGTACGCACATTCAGATTAGGCTGAATGATTCCATCCACCACTTGAAGGGCAATACTGCCCTCCATAAGCTTTGCAAAATCCATTCCCGTCCCACACTGAAGCTGATAAATATCATAAGGATCAAGAATAATGGTATCTTCCACCACCCGGCAGCACTCCGAGCATCCCTTGCAGTCATTACATCCTATTTTCACCATGTCATTGGCAGTATAAAACTTTCCGTCTGTTATCTCTTTTAAATCAATTTCACGTTCCATACTAATCTCCCGGTTCTCTATCTTGTCATTTACTATTTTCTTCTATTCCAACTTCCATCCATGGTCTCCGTGATAAATCATCAGTTTCGTCATACCACCATCAATGCAAATATTCTCCCCTGTAATAAATCCTGCCTTTTCCGAACATAAGAATAACACCATGTTGGCAATATCCAACGGATTTCCCACTCTTCCTACAGGCTGCTGGGTTGCATCCGGTCCGTTATACTCCGTATAGTCCACATCTATCCAACCGGGCGAGATAGAATTCACTCTTACCTTACCCGAAAGGCTGACTGCCAGTGCATGTGTCAGTGCCGCAATACCGCCTTTGGCTGCCGTATAGCTTTCTGTCTGAGGTTGACTCATCCGGTCTCTGGATGAGGATATATTGATAATCACACCATTTTCCCCAAAATACGGCATAAATAACTTAGAAAGATAAAAAGGGGCTGTAACACCTACCCTTTGTGCGTATTCAAATTCTTCATAGGAGCATTCTGCAATTCCTTTTGATAAAGGCGGCGCATTATTGATCAGATAATCAATATGACCACATTGGTCAGCCACGTTTTTTACAAAACATTCCAGAACATCTTTCTTTGAAATGTCTCCCACGTAATGCTCTCCCGGCGTCTGATCAATGATGCACACCTTTGCACCGTTCTTTTCAAATTCTTCTGCAATACACTTTCCGATTCCGTGGGCTCCACCGGTTATCACCGCCACTTTTCCGTTAAACATCTGATACCTCCAACATTTCCTTCCACATTATATCACACTTACCATTTCACATCTTTATTTCATTGTATAAACAGCAACCAAATTCTTTTCATCATCACTGCCCATATCATCATATAACATCTTTTCGTAAGAAATCCCTTTATGCTTTAAGCAAACATCCATGACCAAGAGGAAGATACCGATATCTATCCGATTGTAATAGGACACCAGTGCTGCCGGCATAATTCCACGTTTGCCGGGCTTTTTGTAACGGTATACTTTAAGCTGTCCCTTAGTATGTTCCACAAACCAAGGCTGGGTGTTGCATGCACTTGGTGCAAATCTTACAATTTCCGTCACCCCGTCCATCTGCTCGCCGCTCCAAATCTCATCTATGGACTTTCGTTTGCTCTTAAACATATCTTTCCGGAACTTCTTTTCATCGTCAATCTTTGCAATTGCAATCATAATCACAAAATCAAGACCTTCGTAAGTATCTTCCTGTACTTTCCCGATACCAAACCATAATGTTCCGATATTTCTTGAAACCAGATATAAGTCTAACTGCTGTCCCAGATATCCGATATTCTGCAAATAGTTGTCCTTCTTTTCACTGTAAAGAAGAATGCAGTATTCCTGCCCTCTCTTACAGGTTGTTTCTTTCGCCGGTACTATCCTGATAGCCGTCTTAATCTCCGGATACAAGGCCTCAAAAGATTTATACTTCTCCATCATATCTTCCAGTTCATTTTCTGCAATCTTTTCCTCTCCGATATTTCTGAATAGGTGAAAAGACTTTCTCTTAAAAATCATCTGATATAATAACTCGTTCATATCGTGCCCTCCTATTTCAAGGGTAGTTTAATTTAAAATATTATTCAATAACTTTTTCATAAAAAAAGATTGATTCTTTCAAATCAATCTTTTTCAGCTTATTCAAACAGGAAATCCCGTAGTGTGGGATGTATGGTGTCATACGCCATGCCGCAATTACGCACATGCTGGGTATAAACTAACGAAATCTTTGATTTTGTATCCATTATAATACAACTGCCTGCCGCTCCGTCCCAACCGAATACACCTGCCGGTGCCTTCGCGTTTACTAGTTCAGGATTTACTAACACCTGTACACCACAACCATATCCATAACCAACACGGCCCATCTTGGTGGCAATGTCTTCCATACCTGCCTCGCCCAGCAGATTTTCCTTCATCAGCTCAATGGTTTCCGGTTTGATAATACGCACACCATCCTTGCTGATTCCGCCGCAAGCCAAAGTATCTGCAAAAACGGAATAATCCTCTGTGCAGCTGATAAGCCCTGCCCCGCCGCTTTCATATTTTTCGGAAAGCTGATAATTACAAGAAGGCTCCATGGGAACGATTCCTTCCTCATTACAAATAAACTGCGTTGCCAGTTTTTCCAAATCATTTATGGGCTTTGCAAAGAAGGTTCTCTCCATATGTAATGGTTCCCAGATATTTTTCTTCAGATATTCACCAAAGCTCATTCCCGATACCACTTCGATTACCGCCGCTACCACATCATGGCTTAAGCTGTATTCGTAGTGCTCGCCGGGAATAAATTTTAAAGGGGATTCCACAAAAGCATCTACCAACTCCCTTGTGGTGGCATTTTGACCTTTTTCCTTTAGTACTCTTACAATTCCGGGACGGTCTAACTCATAATCAAGTCCTGACTGCATGGAAAGCAAATGCTTTATTTTCATAGGTACAGAAAGTGTTTCGACTTTCCCATCTTTTGCCACAGTAAGATTTTGATATGCCGGAAGATATTTTCCCACTTCATCTTCCAAACTGATTTTCCCTTGTTCTACAAGCTGCATTACCGCTACCATGGTCTGCACCTTTGTCATGGAAAACATCAGATACAATTCATCCCCCTTAATGGGCTTTGTATGGTTTGCATCTGTGGTTCCGTTCATGTGGCGGTAAATCTGTTCGTGGTCTTTATAGACAATACAATCCACGGAAGGTATTCCTTTTTCTTCCAGTGAATTTAAAAAATCTGTTAAGCCTTGTAAGTTCATGTTCTTACTCCTTTCATTCATTTCCTCTTGGCATTGTTGACATTCATTTTTTTGATATGTCATTAACATAACAAAAACCTTCCCTGTACTTTGACGAGTAGGGAAGGTTTTTGTTCTCTAACCGGTCAACCACTCTCGTGGCGATTGCCCTTTATAATTGTATTATATCAAATCTTTTACATATTACAATACCTTTGTTTCACTCTGCACATTGATAATATGCTTAAACTTTCCGCTGTTTTGATTCTGACGCGGCTTATCCTCTGACAGAGTAATTATAACACTTTCTACTCCCTGTGTCTCCATAAACTTCTCTAAAAACACTTTTGCTTTATCAAATGCCTCATCTCTACTTACACCTTCTTTTTCTTCTATACGAAATTCTATCTTATTTCCGGGATATACCAGCACCTGAAAACGACGTATTTCATGTACTTCCTTTAACACAGCATAAATAGACAATGGTGCAACCTTTATTTCTTTTCCTTCTTCCATGAATGTAGTGACATCATCTGTTCTGCCTTCTAATTCAAGCCAAGGCGCAGGATTCCCGCATGCACACATCTCATGATGCATAATCACACAATCGGTCACCTCATACCGGATATATGGTTGCGTGTAATTATAAAGATTCGTCAGATATATTTTATCCGACAACACACCATCCGGCACCGGATTACCCTGTGCATCTACAGGCTCTACTATAAGCCAATCGTCATTAATATGAAAATGCTGCTGCCTACATTCACAAGCCACGGTTCCACCTTCTGTACAGGAATAGGATGTCTGTACATAACAGTGGAATGTATCTGCCAGTCTCGCCCGTAGGTCATCAGACAAATACTCCCCACCCGTCATAATAATCACCGGAGAAATCTGTAGTCTTCCCGCCTTTGCCTCATCAATCAATAGTTCCAGATTAGAAGGATATCCACCAAGCATAGCAGGCTGGAAATCATTTAACTGCTGCACGATTTTTGATATAGGATAAAGGGCACTGGATATTGCCATCTGTTTTTTCTTCCATGGCATACTAAGTAGTCTCGAACGGATACTGCTGTTTCCCAGATAAAAACCTTCATCTGCAAATACTGCCATGCTCCTTTTTCCTCTTTTTATAAAGGCCTTTAAATCTTCTGACCTGGCATAGCTGCGGCACGCACCAATCCCGCCCATAATATTGTTAGCAGTCTTGTCATATACAGAAACAAGCGGATTCCCTGTAGATCCCGACGTAGTGAACACCAAATATTTATCTTTTAACTTTCTGCCAATATTATCGGTATTTTCCATAAACTTTTCTACATCGGCAAGTGTCATGTTTCTATCGCAAACCCAATCATTCCAATTTTCCATTAAAGTCCTTTTATCAACAGACGGCAAATCAGACAGTTCAAAATCCTCCGGTACATTCTGATAAAGTTTCCGGTAATAAGGACTGTTTTCTCTCGCATAGTCTACAATCTCTTTCAATCTCTGCGTGCGGACTTTTTGTTTCTCCTGTGTATCCATCTTTTCATATTCCTTGCAAAGCTTCATGGCTTTTAATATTCCCGTCTTCTTCATAGTTACTTCTTCCCCTCTCTATTTACAGATTCCATATAGCATCATATCTAAATAGGTTTTCATTTCCTCTTTGATTCTGTCACTGTTTTCGAAAAACTTATCCGGCATCTGCTGATACTGAAGCAGATATTTATTCAGTATCGCATTAATATAAATATGTAATCCCTCTACCGTCACCTGCTTGTTATCCTCATCCTTAAATTCTAATGTAGCAAGTGCTTTTCGTAAAGTTTGCGCTGACTCAAGCTGTCCAATGGTCATGTATCTTCGGATAATCTCTGTTTTCTCTCCGGCAATTTCTAATGACGCATCCCTGGATGCCATATTTACCATATGCATTTCGTCTTTATACTGCATACATACCGATATTTTTCGACTCATACTTGAAAATAAAATTTCATAAAAATCATCGCCTACTGCACCTTCTGTTTTTGCAGTCAGTCTCTCCAGCGCTTTTTCCAGACAATAAAAATAAAATCCCTTCTTAGAGCCAAAGTAATGAAATAGGATTCCTTTTGAGATTCCACACTTTTTTGTAATGTTGTCGGTGCTTACATCTTTGTAGGATTTTTGGGAAAACTCTTTGATTCCCGTTGATAAAATCAGTTCTTTCTTATTGTCCGGTAATTTTTCAAATGTTTCGAGTGCCATAGTTCCTCCGTAACAGTTTTTGCGTGTGTATTGACTAATCAGTCAACAGTGTATATAAAAATAATAATGCATATTGACCCATTAGTCAATACGCATTATTATCGTTTTCAAAACTTTTACTATCTCTCACCAGCATTACGTTCTATCTTTAGTCGACATTTCCTTAATACCAATCCTATAGAAAAAATCAGTGCTGTAGGTATTATCCCGGATATTGGATCTAATATAGCAGAATAACTTTCTTTAATCTGAAAGACATTGGCTGTCACAAACAGCATAGTAGGTACTGCATCTTCCATTGAATGCAGGATGACACATGGCCAAACAGAATTAGTTAATCTTCGCAATTCTACAAATAATGGTGACCAAAAAATCATTAAAACACATCCTACTATTACCATCATTGGCCTGCTAATCTCTGTAAAATATTCATCCGGCAGGAAAAACATATAGTATGTAATATGCCACATTCCCCATATTAAACCACTGGTAAAATATAAGAACCAATCATTCATTCCTGTTTTTTCTAAATATGGAACCAAACAACCTCTCCATGCAAATTCCTCAAATATATTCTTTATGCAATTTGCAAAAAAAGTAGAAAGCATTAGCACAAATAACGCAGTTGCTTCTATCTCTTGTACGGTTAAACCACCTACAGCTTCTGCAGCAATTATACTAATCAGCATTGTACAAGGAAAAACCAGAAATGCAACAGCATACCATTTTAAATGATTTTTAAAATTGGGCCAAATACCAATTTGCCTCAAGTCTTTATTGATGATTCGCAGCACTATACCTGTCATAAACGGAAGTACTAACCACAAACCCATTCCCAGTGAATTGCCTTCCGGCTGTTCTGTAAGTATTTGATCCAGAAGATAGCCGAAGATTCCAGCTGTAATCGTCACAAATACAAATACTGCCAGTGTAATTTTGTCTCGTTTACTCATTTTCGCATTCATTCTTATCCCATCCTTTTCTAATCTCTGTTTTCATTTCTTAATATGGCTAAAAAACATTCTTTTTCCGGTAATATTAGATTATCTCTCGCAACCAATGTTTCCGCAAATCCTTGAATACTACTATAAAACAATACCGAAAGTGTCAACGGATTTCCTGATCTGATTACTCCTAATTCCTGTCCTTTTTCTATATATGGAACACTCATTGCCTCGACATCATGCTCTTTCATCATTTGAGCTGCTCTCTCTGAAACATCTTTTGCATTTATCGCTACCAGTCCCATAAAAACAAACATCTTTGATACAAAATTATTTTGTGTTACAACAGATAGAAACCATTCAACCTGTTTTTCAAAGAACACCATCGGAGATTCTACCTCCTCACTATCGATGGTTAACTTTTCGCATCCAATTTCTACTAATGCTTCGTAAAGGGCCAACTTATTTGGAAAATAGTGAAACATTAGACCCGAACTTATTCCGGCTTCTTCCGCGATTTTTCTGGTGGATGTTCCATAAAAGCCATAGCGAATAAAATGATTCAATGCAATATCCAGGATCTGCCATTTACGCATTTCATATTGTTCTTCTTTCTTTGACATTTTTACCTCCCTATTTCTCAATGAACCCACATCTGTATATTAAGCACGTGCTCAACATTTGTCAAGTACTTATTTGAAAAAATATCTTTTTCGTTCAACATTGCATCTTTTCAGAGTCATAGATGGAAAACTGAGTACCCATTCCGTTATCCACAAAATTGCGTTTCATGTAACAAAAAAGGTGGTCATGGTTTTAATCTCCATGCCACCTTTTGGGGTTCATTATTTAATTATTTTTCTTCGTGAAACTGAAATTTGTCTCACTCTTTTCGGTAAAATACCAATGTCAACTTGTCATTAATTTTTTCTGTTTTTCCAGTCTGCCGATATCCCAATTTTTCATATAGATAACAATTACCTTTTTCTTGCAATATGGTATCCAGTTCCCAATCTGAATTACCATGAATTTCTTCAACTAACTGTATTGCCTTTTGTGCATATCCTTTATTCCTATACTCATTCATTATGAAGATGGGAGAGATTCTTTTTGCTTTTTCTACTTCTTTCTTGTCAACAACACGTATTGCACCTACTGTTATGTCATCTACTTCAATAAAATAATAATATGTAAACGGCTGATTCAATCGCATCTGTATTTTATCTATTCCTTCTGTTGCAGGACTAGTTTCTGTATCTTGATACTTTTTATACAAATCTTGAAATGCGTTAACCTGCATCTTCCATAATTTTTCTGCATTTTGAATGCCTATCCTGACTAATTTTGTTCCCATTCAGTTATCCTCCAACTTCAAAGCTTCCAGTCTCTACCAATTAATTGTATTTATCGACTTCTTTTCACACTACTCTTTTTCCGCGCTAATTATCTGCAGATTTTTGATTTCAAGCCGATTATTACCTAATAACATATATCCTCTTTCTTTCAAAACAGCAATAAATGTCTTCATAAAAAAACCGTGCGTTACCAAAACACAATCCCTTTTTTCGCTTTCACATAAATCTATAACTTTATTCGCTCGTTCTATTGTATCATTTCTGTTTTCTAATTGACGAGCACTGCCTATATACCATTGTACTCTGCCTAGAACATTCCATATCCATAGAGGTAATCTTTTTTTTGTATCCATAAATGATTTCAATGGAACTTCATTAATCTCTGGCATTTCATAAAATTCCTTATTCGGAAATAAGCTTTTTGCAGTATTTTTGCTACGTAATAACTTACTTACATAGATTCTATCAACCTGTTCAGCTAATGGAATAATATTAGTCTTTTCTAAATCACTTTTATCATATTCAACACAGGCCTTATCAAAATCATACGAAGAACATTTCTTTGGCCATTTCATAGCCACTTTTCCATGGCGAATTATTACTATTTTCAAATGTCAACACTCCATCAACTTCAAATTTTCACTCTCATCAACCAAATCAATCATATCACTAAACACTCAGTTTTTTCTACTTCCTACGCTCAAAGTGTATTACATCCGTAATATGCTTACCACTTTTTATTAATAGAATATATACACAAAACTTCCACAGCTAAAAAAGACAACATGCTTATTATGATAAACATGGCAGTAGCTACAACACCAAATCCTAACGGTATCATAGTCAAATCAAATGCACACCATATCAATATTCCATATTCCAAACAGAACTTTTGCTTTATGCATCCCGATTCACTTTTGGCTTTCATTGCATAATGGGAAACCAAAGCCCCTGCCAGAATAAACCCTATCAACATAACTCCATAAAAGAAAGGTAAATTTTTATCCAAAACATTTAAGCCGGTTGCCATACTTTGCATTCCGAGCATGGGTAAAATCCCTTCTTGTAACGCCACCAAAATTACAGCGAAAACTACTCCACAGCAAAAGCATTTCCACCTTGCTCTGTTGTTACTTTCAGCTGTTTTTTCATGACGACAGGGCATATAAGCAACCATCACCATATCAGTTATCATCAGAATAATAAAATCAAATAATTCTACCTGTACAACAGGAAATCCTCCGGAAAGCAACGCTTCTAATCCCTTATTTGCATCCAAGAAAAACACCTGCGGAATATAATTAGATACATATACAAATATGGTAAATTTCATTCCTTGTACCCACTTACTCTTTGCTGCAAATAAATGTCCGTCCAGGTAATAAAACAGAGCCATTGCTATACCGACAACAAAAATAGACAGCAATAGGATTGGCAACATTTCATCAGCGATTGATGCCTTGGGCTGAATCTTTAGTACAGAAAACAGTAGATTGGCAACAGGCACCTGAACAATGCAAGTAGTCACCGCATATATAACACCGGTTAAAATACATTTCAGCAATATGTCAGTTTTCCATTTCTTCATGAAAATCTCCTAAATCACTTCCATCACTTTCCGTAATGAATCAAAATCCATAAAATCTACTTTCTGCCCATAGGTTTCAATTAAATCTTGAACCTCTGCCGTCTTTTCCTTATCCGGTGTACTCTTGGCTTTCTTATATACAAAAGACATCATGGTTTTGTGCATGAAGCTTAGTTTGCTGTAGTCTATTCCGCCTCTTAAATGCAAAACCGTAGTTCTTTCTAAAATTGTTTCCGGCACCTGCTGACCAACCGACTTCTTAATATGATCTGTATTCTCTATGTTAGTGACATCCGCAAGCCCTACAGTTACGATGATCAGTCTTGCATTTTCCGGCAACGCCTTTATGGTGTTCTTTAATCCTTTTACTCCACCGGCGTACAAGCCTCCGAAATGAATTACTTCATCATAGTCTTCTAATCCCTTGATATCTTCATAACTAATAACCGGAATCTGCGTCAGTTCAGAAAATTTTTCTGCATAACGTTTTGTGGTTCCATAGTGACTGCCGTAAATAATTATTTTTTTCATTTTTGCTCCTTCTCTTTCAATTTGATTTCTGTGTTCATTTTCTTATTAAAATAGAATGCAAAGCCTCCAAGCACTACAAAGGAAAGGCTTTTCGTCACAAGTGCCGGAATGGGTATCTCACATCCTGATAACACCTGACAGATGGTCTGAGGAAACATCATAATTCCCACAACCATACATGCCTTAAGCAATATAGCCAGTAACAAAGTTCCCAGAGCATTCTTCTTTTTTAAAAGATACAGGGTGACAAAACAAATAGGACTGATAATTCCCATATCCAAAATGTAAGTGATATTGGTGGTATATACACCTATCAACGATAATGTGCCGCCATTTATGAATGTCGGAATCACATCCGGTAGCCATGCCACAATAAGTGCGATTCCTGATAATATTAGAAATACAGTTAGTCCTTTTGTCGCGCTGACTGCACCAGTCAGTTTTAAATTGCATATCTGTTTAAACATTCCAAAAAGGCTACATGCAAATAATGCCACATAAACCAGGAACAATCTGTTATAAGTAAGTCCAAAGGAAATACTCGCCGCATAATAAAAAGTACATGCATATATGGATATAAGCCTTAACTTAGCTACCGTATCACCCTTTTTTCTCTCTTTTATATAAGCGTAAATAAACATAGGGATTCCTACAAACAAAATGCATATATCCGTTCCTATGGAAATCGGTGCCTGAAAATATGTATCAAATGCATAAATACCATATCCATACATTTCCACTACATGTCCGTACTGATTTACAATTTCGTAAGACCTTGTAAAATCAATGGACAGAATCCCTGACATGCTTGTCATAATCATTAACGCAATCGTAATAAGTGTCAAATAGTCTCTTCTTTTTGTCATCACATTCTCCTCTATATAGCTTTCAAATTATCTTCTATCTGAATAATCGTTTGAATTGTCACCTGCAACTGCTCTTCGGATACGCCATCAAACATTTTCTTCACAGCCATAAGGCTTACTTCATCATTTTTTTCACAAAACTCCCTACAATACTGCGTAAGCATCACCCGCTGTTTTCTTTTATCCTTTTCATCAATTACAATGTCCACAAATCCCTTCTTCTCCAGCTTTAGGAGAATTTGTTTCACATTCTGATGGGAACTACCCATGATCTCTGCCAGTTCTTTAATCGTCGGCGGTTCCTTACACATATTGGTACAAATAATGGCAAAGAACTGCTTCCAACTGATTTCTTCCATTGTCTTATCTGCCACCGCCTGAAAGCGGTTTTCAAAAGCACTGAGTAAGCCAATTAAAAAATAAGAGGATTCTATTCCCGTAAAGTCTACATTTTCATGGTTTATTACTTCTTTTATATTCATACGCGTCTCCAATAGGTAATATATTATCTATTTAGAATGGTAACATATTACCTTTTTAATGTCAATAGAAAAAGCACCCTAAATGCCGATTACATCTTATCCCGCATTTAAAGTGCTTTGGAATATCAATTTGTTTCACTAAAATTTGCTGTTAGCTTTGAAAGCAAATCTCCCATTTTTGTCGGTAACAAATAACAGCCCAGAGTTTGCATCTTCTGGTTAAAGTTGTGACATATAATAAACCTCTTGGAATTTATATGCTTTGCAAGTCCGTAACCAACTTTTTCAGGTAATGCCTTGAACTCTTCGGGAACAGGAAGTGGTGATGCAGATTCTGTTCTGGTAAGAGGTGGATGCATAATATGAAATGTAATATTATCCTTTGCATACTCAATTCTCAAACATTTTGCTAGTGCTTCTAATGCACCCTTTGTGGAACTATAAGGCGAAATATTCATAAATCCTGTCACGCCTACACCTGAGCTTGTAAAAATCACACGTCCTTTTTTCTG
>JAZNAE010000032.1:0-19684 GCA_045586385.1 Lachnospiraceae bacterium | reverse complement strand
TTGGTTGGTCTGGTAAAATCAGGGAATGAGGCCAGCAAACGATGCTTTGAAAAAAATAGTTATATCCGGCTTTCCGGAGATGGTACGGATTGTTATATGAAATTAATAAACCAATAAAAAAGAAAATGCGCAAAAGCGCATTTTCTTTTTTATTCTTCCCGTTTATAGGTTCTTACATTAATGCCGTTTACTTCTACATTGTCATTAATTTCAATTACAAGGCAACGCTTGCCGTCAACTGTCATGGTATTTACCAAATCCGCACGTTCCGGATTTACCTTAACAACAACATCGGGTGTTTTTACTTCAAAGGTACGTATGTTGGCAACATTATTTACCATAAGAGCAGTATTTTCACCTGCTGCAGCATCATATAATTTGTCAAAGTCCGCAAGTTTTTCTTCTTCAACACCGCTCATTTCCAAAAGGTTTTTCACTTCTTTTTTATCCAGCATAAGCGGTTCGGGAAGTTCTTTGTGTTCTTCAATCATTTCTGCAAGATTTTCATGAATATTTTTTACGATTTCATATTCGCAGTCATCGCCAAGGGTTTCTTCGATGATAAAATGGAAGGTTTCTTTTTGACCACCGGCTGAAAGAGGAAGAGAGCAGCCTAAGATACCTTCAACAAACTCTTCATGGGGTTCTTCACTGTTTTTTGCAAAATATAAGGTGTTATGAATATTTGTACATCTGTCATCAAAAGACGGAAATAGGAAGCCGCTTTCAGGCATATTTACTACCCAGTCACGGATTCTGTTATGGAATTCATTCATTTCCGCGTCATAACTAAGTCCCGGTTTAGAGAGCGCAACCGGACAAATGCAGCACATGATATATTCAAATACGGTATCGGATGCATCGTCCATGGTAAGTCCGTCAGTGGTTTTGCCGGGAACATCATAAGCATCATGAATAAGTAAAATCAGATAATTACCTACAAATTCATAGGAAGCAATAATACGGTCATAAAATTCTTCAAGCAAAGCCTCGTCTTTTAGCTTACTGTTACGAAGTCTGAGTAGAAATTCCTGAGAACCGCCTTCTTCTTCACTGGACATTGGAAATTCCAAATTTAACAGATTTTTACCGATACTACCTGATAAATTTTTCCTTAAAATTTCGAAGTACTTGAATATTTCTTCTTCAGGCAAGGAAAGAAATGCTTCCTTAAATTCTGTTTTTTTATTCTTTTCACCATCTACATAGCAACCGCAAATCCTTGTAATGGAACAATTGCTTGGTGTAAATAGACGCTTGATTTCATTAATTTCCGCTTTAATCATAAATGGTACCTTTCGCTTATTTTAAATTTTTCTGTGCTGTAGATAACATCAGTTTAATACGATTTAACTGATTTACTTCGCTGGCACCGGGGTCATAATCAATGGCAACAATATTGCTGAGGGGATATTGTTTTCGCAGTTCTTTGATAACGCCCTTACCTACCACATGGTTAGGTAGACAGCCAAAGGGCTGTGTACAAACAATATTATTGACACCACTATGTATGAGTTCTACCATTTCTCCGGTAAGGAACCAACCTTCACCGGTCTGGTTGCCGATGGAGACAATGTCCTTGGCGTATTCCACTGTCTGATAAATACTGATGGGAGGGTGGAAGTGTACGCTCTTTTGAAAGGCTTTGGTAGCACCGCCACGCAAAAATTCCAAAGCAGAGATACCGATACGGCAAAAAGCAGCAGCTTTTTTGCTTGTGCCTAAGTGCTCAGCTTTATAAATCTGATTGTAGAAGCAGTAAAGCATGAAGTCAAGTAAATCAGGAACAACAGCTTCAGCACCCTCAGATTCTAACAATTCTACCAGATGATTGTTGGCAGTAGGAGCAAATTTAACAAGGATTTCACCTACAATACCGACTTTAGGTTTCTTTTTATCCGTAATGGGAATGGCATCAAAATCTTTGATCATTTGCTTGCACATTTTTTGGAACTTAAAGAAGTTCATATGCTTGGCAGTGACAAATTTTTGACATTTTGTAAGCCACTTTTGATGAAGGGCGTTTACAGAACCTTTTTCCTTTTCATAAGGACGCATGCGATAAACACAGCGCATGAAAATATCACCGAATACGGCACTGTATGCTGCTCGCATAAGAAGTTCAAGGTTCATATGGAATCCGGGATTTTTTTCAATTCCGCCTAAATTTAAGGAAATAACAGGTATTTGAGACATGCCGGCTTTTTCAAGGGCACGCCGGATAAATCCTATATAATTGGTTGCACGACATCCGCCACCTGTCTGGGTTATGATGACAGCGGTTTTGTTTAAATCATATTTGCCGGATAAAAGTGCATCCATAATTTGGCCGACTACTATTAAGGAAGGGTAGCAGGCATCATTGTTTACATATTTAAGACCCATATCTATGGACTGTTTGTTGTCGTTGGATAATACTTCAAAATGATATCCACAGGCAGCAAAAGCCGGTCCGATGAGGTCAAAATGTATGGGCGACATCTGAGGACAGAGAATGGTGTAATCCTTTCTCATTTCCTCCGTAAAAGGTACTTTATAAATAGCAGACGAACGGATGGTACGTTTTTTTTGCTTCTGCTCGCGCACCTTGATGGCAGAGAGAAGAGAACGGATTCGGATTCTTGCCGCACCTAAGTTGTTAACTTCATCGATTTTTAGGCAGGTGTATATTTTATCAGAGCCTGACAAAATGTCATTTACCTGATCTGTGGTAACAGCATCCAGACCGCAGCCGAAGGAATTGAGCTGGATTAAGTCTAAGTTTTCCACGGTTTTTACATAACTTGCCGCCGCATAAAGCCTGGAATGATACATCCACTGGTCAGACACAATCAGCGGACGTTCGGGTTTTGCCAAGTGTGAAATGGAATCCTCGGTAAGTACGGCAATATCATAGGAATTAATCAATTCCGGGATGCCGTGATTGATTTCCGGGTCGATATGGTAAGGACGGCCTGCAAGTACAATACCCCGTTTATTGTTTTCGGCAAGGTAAGCAAGGACTTCTTCTCCCTTATCCTGCATATCCTTACGTGCTTTTGCAAGTTCATCAAAAGCAAGATGGGCAGCCTCCATAACTTCTTCTACGGGCAGTTCTTTAAATTCTTTTACAAGAGCGTCGGTAATTGTCTTTAAATCCCTGAAAGACATAAAAGGATTACGGAGAATGGCTTCCCCGCGGCCGATTTCCTCTACGTTGTTTTTTATATTTTCACAATAAGAAGTGACAATGGGACAGTTATAGTGGTTATTGGCATCTTCAAATTCGTTACGCTCATAAAAAACAGCAGGGTAGAAAATGAAATCTACCTTTTGGTTAATTAACCAATTAACATGACCGTGTGCCAATTTGGCAGGATAACATTCTGATTCGCTGGGAATGGATTCTATACCCAGTTCATAAATTTTACGATTGGAGACAGGTGATAATACCACCTGATATTTTAAATGTGTGAAGAATGTAAACCAAAAGGGATAATTCTCATACATGTTAAGAACGCGGGGAATACCGACACGCCCTCTGATTGCTTCGTCCAAAGGAAGAGGCTCATAGCCGAATATCCTTTTTAATTTATAATCAAACAGGTTAGGTACTTTGTTTTCACTTTTTTGTTTGCCGAGACCACGTTCACAACGGTTTCCGGATATGTACTGGCGGCCGCCGGTAAATTTATTGATGGTGAGACGGCAGTTGTTGGTACAACCCTTACATTTGGCCATGCTGGTTTCGAATTGCAAACTGTTAATTTTTTCGATAGGGAGCATGGTAGTTTCATAGCCTTCGCTGTAATGTTCCCTTGCAATCAGTGCAGCACCGAAAGCGCCCATGATGCCTGCAATGTCAGGACGGATGGCTTCGCAGTCTGCAATTTTTTCAAAACTTCGAAGTACGGCATCATTATAGAAAGTACCGCCTTGAACTACAATGTTTTTACCAAGTTCGGATGCACTGGATACTTTGATAACCTTAAAGAGTGCATTTTTAATAACAGAGTAAGCAAGTCCTGCTGAAATATCAGAAACAGAAGCACCTTCTTTCTGGGCCTGCTTTACCTTGGAGTTCATAAATACCGTACATCTGGTTCCCAAATCAATGGGATGCTCTGCAAAAAGAGCAGTATAAGCGAAATCCTCAACACTGTAGTTTAAGGATTTGGCAAAGGTTTCGATAAAGGAACCGCAACCGGAGGAGCAGGCCTCATTCAGCTGCACACTGTCAACGGTCTGGTTTTTGATTTTGATACATTTCATATCCTGTCCGCCGATATCAAGAATACAATCAACTTCAGGATTAAAGAAAGCAGCGGCATAATAGTGGGCAACGGTTTCTACTTCGCCGTCATCCAGTAAAAAGGCAGCTTTCATTAAGGCTTCCCCATAACCGGTGGAGCAGGAACGGACAATTTTTGCCTCTGCAGGAAGCTTTTCATAGATTTCTTTAATGGAACGAATGGCAGTTTTTAGAGGACTGCCGTCATTATTGCTGTAAAAAGAGTAAAGGAGTTTCCCTTCTTCGGATACTAAAGCCACTTTGGTGGTGGTACTTCCCGCGTCAATACCGAGATAACAGTTTCCTTTGTAGGAAGCTAAATCAGCTGTATCAATATGATGCAAAGAATGTCTTAGTTTGAAGGCATCATAATCCGCCTCTGATGCGAAGAGAGGCTCCATACGTTCTACTTCAAATTCCATTTTGATATCAGAAGAAAGCTTTAAAACCATTTCTTCCATTGAGTAGAAGATATCTTCTTTTGCATTTAAGGCAGACCCGATTGCTGCAAATAAATGGGAGTGCTTGGTTTCGATAATATGTTCATCATCTAATTTCAATGTGCGGATAAAAGCTGTTTTTAATTCGGATAAAAAATGAAGAGGGCCGCCTAAAAAAGCAACATGACCACGGATTGGTTTACCACAGGCAAGGCCGCTGATGGTTTGATTTACTACTGCCTGAAAAATGGAAGCAGACAAGTCCTCCTTAGTGGCACCTTCATTAATAAGCGGTTGGATGTCGGTTTTTGCAAACACACCGCACCTTGCCGCAATCGTATATAAGGAGTTGTAGCTTTTCGCATACTCGTTTAAGCCGGTTGCATCTGTCTGAAGCAAAGAGGCCATCTGGTCAATGAAAGAGCCGGTACCGCCGGCACAAATTCCATTCATACGCTGTTCCACATTACCGCCTTCAAAATAAATAATTTTGGCATCCTCGCCGCCGAGTTCAATGGCAACATCGGTTTTAGGAGCTAACTCTTTTAGAGCAGTGGCTACGGAAATTACTTCCTGTACGAAAGGAACTTTTAAATGATTCGCTAAGGTCAGACCACCGGAACCCGTAATCATGGGATGCAGGGTAATATTTCCCAGTTTATCAAAAGCATCTTTTAGTAAGTCGGATAAGGTTTCTTTTATATTTGCAAAATGTCTTTTATAGTCGGAAAAAAGGATGTTATGTACGTCATCTAATATGGCAATTTTTACTGTGGTGGAACCGATATCAATTCCCAGAGTATAATGCTTATTGTCCATAAACTGCCGCCTTTCTAAAATGCTGTTTCTACTTATTTATTATGTCACGACACATAATGACACAACATGATATTATACGACACACATTTTTAAAATGCAATGTCATAAGTATAAAGAAAATATAAAGAAATATATATAAAATAAAAATTTGATAGCTTGGTTTACATTTAATAATGGGAATGATAAAATATATGTTACTGTTTTGAAAATATTAGTAAAAGGAGAACAGTTCGTGAAACCTATGAGTAAATTTGAGAAAAAGTTCGGTAAATATGCCATAAAGAATATATCGCTGGTGTTAATATTATGTTATGCTTGCGGATATCTGATTAATTGGATTAATCCCATGTTTTTAAACTATTTAACCTTAAATCCTTATGCAATCCTCCACGGACAGATATGGAGAGTAGTGACGTGGATTATTGTTCCGCCGGAAAGCTTTGACTTTTTTACTTTGATTATGCTCTATTTTTATTATTCCATCGGAACAACGCTTGAACGTGCATGGGGGACCTACAGGTACAATTTGTATTTGTTTTTAGGTGTGGTTTTTACCGCAGTGGGGGCATTTGCCATGCTGGGGTACGGGTATTTGTTCCAGGCAGATGTTATCGCCGTATACGGAGCAGAATATTATTTTGCCATATTGGCGACTATGTTCAGCACTTATTATGTAAATATGTCCATTTTTCTGGCCTTTGCATCTACCTACCCAAACATGCAGGTATTATTGTTTTTCTTAATTCCGATAAGGGTAAAGGTATTAGGTATCATATACGGAGCACTTCTGGTATATCAGTTTATTGTGGGATATGGAAATAATTTCCTGACAGTGGCAAACCGATTTGTCATTGCAGCATCCTTCCTGAATTTTATAGTGTTTTTCTTTACGAGCAGAAGTATGATTCATATGTCACCGGGGCAGGTAAAACGCAGACAGGAATTTAAGCGGGAAGTGAAGAAAGCAACAGTGATTACCAGACACAAATGTGCCATTTGCGGCAGAACGGAAGAGAGCAATCCGGAATTGGAATTCAGATTTTGCTCCAAGTGTGACGGAAATTACGAATATTGTCAGGATCATTTGTTTACACATACCCATGTAAAACATCAATAACCGGGTTGATAAGAGGAATATTTCATGGAAGAAAATCAGGAACTTTTATTTGCAAAAACATTAGAAAAAGTAAGGAAGCTGGCAAAAGAGCAGGGAAACTGTATTGAAAAAAAGCAGGTGGAAGAAGCATTTGAAGAACTTGCGTTATCGGCAGAACAGTTAGAACTGGTATATGAGTATCTGGAAAAGCATAAAATCGGAATCGGTGAGCCTGTGGATCTTGAGGAAACTCTTTCGGAAGAGGAAATGGATTATCTGGAAGAGTATAAAAAGGAATTGTCAGCCCTTGAACCGGTCAGCGATGGGCAGAAAGAAGCGATTACCATATCTGCCATGGCAGGAGAGCGGGATGCACAGCAAAAATTGATTTCCGTTTATTTACCCCAAGTGGTGGAAATATCGAAATTATATGCAGGACAGGGGGCATATTTGGAGGATTTAATCGGAGAAGGTAATGTGGCACTTACAGTAGGGGTTACTATGCTGGGATGTCTGGAAACTGCAAAAGAAGCAGAGGGAATGCTTGTAAAAATGGTAATGGACGCCATGGAGGATTATATATCCGAAACGGCGGCAGGAGAGCAGGAAGGATTAAAAGCACTAAGAAAGGTAAACAAGGTCGCGGAAAAAGCAAAAGAATTATCGGAAGATTTGAAAAGAAAAGTGACCGTTGAAGAACTTGCACAGGAAACGGGAATGAGTGTGAAGTCCATTTTGGAGGCTATGCGCCTTTGCGGAAATTCCATTGAAGAGATTGAAAAACCTAATTAGAATATGGGAGATGTCATGACAGGACAAAATATGCAAAATACGCATGATGATGATTTTAAATATGTGATGATGGATACGGGAAGTATTTATTTGGGAGCCAAATGTACATTTGGAGAATTAATGGAGCATGAAATGGTGCCTTTTAAGCTAAAGGCTATTATGACTCATTATGTTTTTAAAGAAGCGGATGCGGATACTTCATTAGAGAGTCAGTTTTATTATATGGAACCGGGTACTTTCCTGTATGATACCTTTGTTCAGTTAAGAACAAAATTGAAGGTAAATATTCTTGCAGAAAAAAAGAATTTGTTCGGGAAAACCAAAATGCAGTATACAGAAAAGATATATTCTTTGAAGGAATTTGCGGACATGAATTTGGCAAGAAAAAAAGCATCCGGTGTTATTGTATCGGAAATAATAATTTCTAAGCTGGGAATGATGACTTTTAGTGTTTAAATATTTTTTGATAAAAATTTGGGTGTTAAGATTTTGTATCTTAACTTGAAAAATAAAAATTTGTTTGCTACAATACATGTACAGAAGGGCAGGATGGAAGATGAAATCCTAAACTTCCTTGAAAATCGGTAAAATTCCCCTTTTACACTGAGCGAGTAAGAAACATGTTTTCTGCTCGCTCTTTTAAATTTAATTAAAATAGGTTATACTTTTAAGATAGAACAATTTGGAAAGGTAACGGATATGAAGAGTCAAGTTGAAAAGTTAAATATGTATGAAATAATAGAGAAAAGAATGATAGCCGATTTGAATTCGGAAGGGTATATTTTAAAACATAAAAAGACAGGAGCAAATATTACCCTCCTGTTAAATGATGATGAAAATAAGGTGTTTTATATCGGCTTTCGCACACCTCCCAAGGACAGTACGGGGGTAGCCCATATTTTAGAACATTCCGTGCTTTGCGGTTCTAAAAATTATCCGGTAAAAGATCCCTTTATTGAGCTTGCCAAGGGATCCTTAAATACTTTCTTAAATGCAATGACTTATCCGGATAAGACGGTTTATCCGGTTGCAAGTTGTAATGATAAGGATTTTAAGAATTTGGTTAACGTTTATCTGGATGCTGTTTTTTATCCCAATATATACAAGGAGGATAAGATTTTTAAACAGGAAGGCTGGCACTATGAAATGGAAGATGAGAATGATACGCTTTCCATCAATGGTGTGGTTTATAATGAAATGAAAGGGGCATTTTCATCTCCGGATGATGTGGTGGAAAGGGAGATTATGAATTCTTTGTATCCGGACATCACATACGGACTTGAGTCAGGAGGAGATCCGGATGTAATACCGCAGCTTACCTATGAAGATTTTCTGGCATTTCACGGAAAATATTATCATCCGTCAAACAGTTATATTTACTTGTACGGAAATATGGATGCAGTGGAGTATCTTACTTTCTTGGATGAAAAATATTTGAGTGACTTTGATATGCTTGCTATTGACTCGGAAGTGAAGATGCAGGAGGCCTTTGATGCCTGCAAAGAGGTGACAAAAGAATTTTCCGTTATGGAAGAGGAGTCTACGGAGGAAAATACGTATCTTACCTATAACATGGTTATGGGAAGTTGCTTGGATAAAGAATTATATGTAGCAATGGATATCCTTGACTACGTGCTGTGCTCGGCACCCGGTGCACCAATCAAACAGGCACTTTTGGATGCCGGTATCGGAAAGGATGTATACAGTAGCGTAGAAGCGGGGATTTTGCAACCTTATTTCAGCATTATTGCAAAGAATGCAAAAGAGGAGCAGAAGGAAGAATTCATAAGAATTATTGAAGACACGCTTCGGAATCTGATTGCAAACGGTATTGATAAAAAGGGTCTGCGCGCAGCCGTAAGTTATTTTGAATTCAAGTACAGGGAAGCGGATTTTGGCTCTTATCCGAGGGGACTTATGCTTGGATTAAATGCACTGGACAGTTGGCTTTATGATGTGGGTGCACCTTTTATGCATATTGAGGCAAACGACACTTTTAAAGTGCTTCGTGATAGGATTGATACCGGTTATTATGAACAATTGATTCAAAAATATATGCTTGATAATACACATAAAACGGTATTGATTGCAAATCCCAGACCGGGTCTTACTACAAGAAAGGATGCAGCACTGTTTGAAAAATTACAGGAATATAAAAATTCTTTAAGCAGTGAAGAAGTGGCAAGAATTGTGAAAGAGACGAGGGAGCTGAAGGAATATCAGGAAGAACCCAGTCCGAAGGAAGCCCTAAAGACCATTCCGCTCCTTGCAAGGGAGGATATAAAGAAGGAAGCTGCATCTTACGTCAATGAAGAACAGAAAGTGGGAGATACGACACTTCTTGTACATGATATTTTCACTAATCAGATAGCATATCTGAATTTTGTATTTGATTTGGGAAAAGTGCCTGCACAGTTATTCCCTTATGTAGGTATCTTAAAGAATGTCTTGATGATGGTGAATACGGAAAAGTACAGTTACGGTGAATTGTTTAATGAAGTAAATATGCACACCGGTGGCATTCGTTTTATTATCAATACTTACACCAACGCACATAATATGGATGAGTATACGGTGAAGTTTGAAGTAAAGGCGAAGTCGCTCTATGAGAACAGGGATAAAGCCATAGAACTGATAAAGGAAATTCTTATGACATCTGATTTTACGGACGGAAAAAGGCTTCATGAAATTATTTCCGAGGCAAAATCAAGAATGCAGGCGACCATGACAAGTGCAGGGCATTCCCTAGCGGTAATCCGTGCACTTTCCGGATTTTCTCCGACAGCAGCCGTCTCAGAGCAGCTTAGCGGTATTCCACAATACCGTTTGTTAGAAGAATTGGATGCAGATTTTGAAAATAAAAAAGATGACTTGATTTGCAAACTGCAAAATTTGGCAGCTTGTATCTTCAGGGAAGAAAATCTGCTGGTAGATTATACCGGAACAAAGGATGGCCTCGTAGATATTGATAAACAAATAGAGCAGTTTAAAAAGGAATTGTTTACACAAGAGATAGAGGGAAACAGTTTTGATCCGGATATGAAAATCAGAAAAGAAGGCTACATGACTGCAGGACAGGTGCAATATGTATGCCGGGCAGGAAATTATGTAAAGAAAGGTCTGCCTTATACCGGGGCACTTAAGGTGCTCAAAGTAATGATGGGATATGAATATCTATGGAATCAGGTGAGAGTTAAGGGCGGTGCATACGGATGTATGTGTAACTTTGCCAAGAACGGGGACGGATATTTTGTATCTTACAGGGACCCTAATTTGGAGAAGACGGTGGAAGTATATAAGCAGGCTGCTGATTATATCAAAAACTATGATGCAGATGAACGTACCATCACACAGTTTATTATAGGTGCTATCAGTGAACTGGATGTACCTATGACACCCATGACAAAAGGAGCATATTCCCTGGGAGGATATTTGACAGGCCTTTCCATGGAGAGAATTCAGCAGGAGAGAGATGAGCTTCTTGCAACAACCGCAGAGACGTTAAACGGACTTTGGCGTTATGTGGATGCATTTATGAGTTATGACAGTTTCTGTGTAGTCGGAAACGGTGATAAAATTAAAGAACAGAAAGAAATGTTTGAAACCATAGAACAATTATTTCATTAGTATTCAGGGGAGGATATGGATATGAAAAAGAGAATTTGTTTGTGTTTTTTGGAAACTATAATATTAGCATTATTGCTCCTTACAGGCTGTGGAGGAGCTTCCAAAGAAAGTGCCGCCGGTTATGCAGCACCTGCTGCAGAAGAGGCAGTTGCCTATTCATATGCAAATGATATTTATGTAACAGAAAGTGCGGCTGTTGAAGAACCTATGGAGCAGGAGGCAACTGAAAGCGGAGAAATTGAGGTAAAGGAAACAGAGAGGAAGTTAATCAAAACTGTTGACCTTGAAGCGGAAACAGAGAATTTTGATGCATTACTCAAAACCGTGAATGAGAAAACGGAAAATTTGGGCGGTTATGTGGAATCCAGCTACGTATATAACGGAAGTCAGTATTACGAGCATAACAGACATGCAAACTTGACACTCCGTATTCCGGCGGAAAAATTAAATGATTTTTTGTCTGCTATGGATGAAAATTCCAATGTGACCAGCAAAAACGAAAATGTGGAAGATGTGACGCTTCAGTATGTGGATATGAAAAGCCATAAGGAGGCACTTGAGACAGAGCAGGCAAGGCTTCTCGAACTTTTAGAGCAGGCAGAAACAGTAGAAGATATTATTACCATTGAAAGCAGACTCTCTGAAGTGCGATACCAGATAGAAAGTATGGAATCGCAGCTCCGCACTTTGGATAATCAGGTTTCTTACAGTACGGTACATCTTTACATAGAAGAGGTAAAACGCTACACGCCGGTAAAAGAACAAACAGTATTTGAGAAAATCACCACAGGATTTGTAGCAAGCCTTTACGATGTAGGAGAGGGAATTGCTGATTTCTTTATCAGTTTTATCATTCATATTCCGTATATTGTTGTATGGGCGGTTGTAATTTTTGTTGTGCTGATTATTGTAAGAAAAATCAGAAAAAAGAATGCAGAAAAGAAAATGCGTAAGATTTTACAACAAACAGAACAGCAACAGACAAACGCAATGAGTGAAAGCCAGGAAAAAGAGGATAAATAAATGAACGAACAGTACAAATCCGGTTTTGCGACATTGATTGGCAGACCGAATGTGGGAAAATCCACATTGATGAACAGCTTGATCGGGCAAAAAATAGCCATTACATCCCACAAACCACAGACCACCAGAAACAAAATCCAGACAGTGTATACTTCAGAGGAAGGTCAGATTGTATTTGTGGACACGCCGGGCATTCATAAAGCGAAGAATAAGCTTGGCGATTATATGGTAAATATTGCAGAGCGTACCATAAAGGAAGTGGATGTGATTCTCTGGCTGGTAGAGCCTACCAATTATATCGGTGCAGGTGAACAGCATATAATGGAACAGTTGAGAAAAGCAAACACGCCGGTTATTTTGGTTATAAACAAGATTGATACCGTAAAAAAGGAAGAATTGTTTGGGTTTATAGACACCTATCGGAAAGAAATGGATTTTGATGAAATTGTTCCGGTGTCGGCACTGAAAAGGGACAATATGGAGGAACTGATTAAATGTATTATGAAGTATCTTCCGTACGGACCTGCATTTTATGACGAAGATACCATTACAGACCAGCCTCAGAGACAGATTGTGGCTGAAATGATCCGTGAAAAGGCTCTCCGGATTTTGGAAGAAGAAATTCCTCACGGCATTGCAGTTACTATTGAAAAAATGAAGTGGCGGGGCCGCATTGTTGATATTGAGGCAACCATCATCTGTGAACGGGATTCCCATAAAGGGATTATTATCGGCAAACAGGGAAATATGCTAAAGCGTATCGGCACAAATGCCAGAAAAGACATTGAGAATATGCTCGAATGTCAGGTCAATCTTCAGATTTGGGTAAAGGTAAAGAAGGATTGGAGAGACAGTGATTTTCTTCTGAAAAATTTCGGTTATAATCAAAAAGAATACGAATAGAAAAATAAAAAAAGCAAACCCTAATAACATAGATAAATCAGGGGGCGCAAGATGAAGGAAATAAATTACTGGCAACAATTTATGAGTACAGGAAAAATAGAAGATTATCTTTCTTATAAAGAAGCAGATAATAAGGAGAAACAGGAAAGTACGGGAGAACATCCTCATGCAGGAATTATGCAACGTAACAGGAATCATACTGAAAGCGGAACCTTTCGGGGAATATGACAGAAGAATCGTAATACTTACGAAAGAAAAAGGGAAAATAGCGGCTTTTGCCAAGGGGGCAAGAAAGCAGGGGAGCAGATTGCTTGCAGCCACAAATCCCTTTTGCTTCGGAGAGTTCAAAGTGTTTGAAGGAAGAAGCTCCTACAGCGTTTCCGAAGCCGTAATCAGTAACTATTTTGAAGCATTAAGAGAAGATTTCGACGGCGCATGTTATGGGATGTATTTCCTTGAAGTTATGGATTATTTTACACGGGAGAACAATGATGAAAAAGATATGTTAAAGCTTCTTTACCAGTCCCTTCGGGCATTATGCCATGAGGGACTGGATAACAGATTGGTGCGCTACATATTTGAAATCAAAGCAATTGCATTAAACGGGGAATATCCGGGTCTTCCGGAATATAATACTTATCAGGAGTCAACGGTGTATGCAGTTTCCTATATTGTAAATACAACAGTGGAAAAATTGTATACCTTTAAGGTGACAGAGGACGTACTTAAGGAACTTTCGGAAATTGCAAAAGCCTTAAGGGACAGATTTATAGATAAGAAGTTCAAAAGTTTGGAAATACTGAGTGAATTGAAATTCCATGTTGAAAAACGGGAATAAGTCATATATAATGGATTGGGTGTAAAGGCCTACAGTTTAAAAGTGGGAGTTTTGAGGAATATGAAAGAAAAATTTTCTCCAAGCAGGATGTTACCGAAGATAATTGCCGGATTATGGATAGCCGTAACATGTGCCTTGTTTATCGGATGCAATGGGCAGGGGGAGATGCCACAGACGGAAATTACGGTTTTGAAGGATGGCTCTGTCAGTATATATATCACAGAATCCTTTGAAGAGTCATACTATGACGGGGAAGAACTTAAGCAGAGTATTTTGATGGAGGCTGCAAGTTATAACCGTGCGGTCGGGAGCGGAAATGTATCCGTTGAAAAAATAGAAGTGGCAAATAAAGTGGCTACCGTAATTATGAATTATGTAAATGCTTCTGATTACGCAGCATTTAATGACGGTGTTTTTTTTCTTGGCAGTACCAAACAGGCACAGGAAGAAGGATATGATATAGACAAGGTTTTCAGTGCAGTGTCAAATGCGCAGGAAACAATCGGTATCTCAGATATGCTGGCAATGGAAGATTATACAATATTAATCACAGACAGTGAATATCCTGTAAATCTTTATAACAAAGCAGAATATATCAGTGACAATGTCACTGTCAGTAAAAACGGAAAGACCATAATAAGACATGGTGAATCTGCGGAACTTATATATGTAATGTTTCGATAAAAGTTAATTAGCGCAAAGAGTGCGAACTATCACTTAATATAAAACGAAAGGTATGTGTATCATGGAAAAAACAATGGAAAAAATCGTAGCCTTAGCAAAAGCAAGAGGATTTGTTTATCCCGGTTCCGAAATTTATGGAGGTCTTGCAAATACATGGGATTACGGTAATCTCGGTGTGGAATTGAAAAATAATGTAAAGAAGGCTTGGTGGCAGAAGTTTGTCATGGAAAATCCCTACAACGTTGGTGTTGACTGTGCGATTTTAATGAACCCCCAGACATGGGTTGCATCCGGTCATCTTGGCGGGTTCTCCGATCCTTTGATGGATTGTAAGGAATGTCATGAACGTTTCAGAGCAGATAAAATTATCGAAGATTACGCAGCCGAAAAAGGTATGACCTTAGAAGGTTCTATTGACGGTTGGTCCCAGGAACAGATGAAAGCGTTTATCGAAGATAATAATGTTCCCTGCCCTACCTGTGGTAAGCATAACTTTACAGATATCCGTCAGTTTAACCTGATGTTTAAAACCTTCCAGGGTGTTACGGAAGATGCAAAGAACACCGTTTACTTAAGACCGGAAACTGCACAGGGTATCTTTGTAAACTTTAAGAACGTACAGAGAACATCCCGTAAGAAAATCCCCTTCGGTATCGGACAGATCGGTAAATCTTTCCGTAATGAAATTACACCCGGAAACTTTACTTTCCGTACAAGAGAATTTGAACAGATGGAACTTGAATTTTTCTGTGAGCCTGATACAGACCTTGAATGGTTTGCATATTGGAAACAATTTTGTATAGACTGGTTACAGACACTTGGTATTAAGCCTGATGAAATGCGTGTCCGTGACCATGATCAGGAAGAACTTTCTTTCTACTCAAAGGCAACTACCGATATCGAGTTCTTATTCCCCTTCGGTTGGGGCGAACTTTGGGGTATTGCTGACAGAACAGACTATGACTTGACTCAGCACCAGAATGTATCCGGACAGGATATGAGTTATTTTGACGACCAGAAGAATGTAAAATATGTTCCTTATGTTGTCGAGCCGTCACTCGGTGCAGACCGTGTGGTTTTGGCATTCCTTTGTGCTGCATATGATGAGGAAGAAATCGGTGAAGGAGATGTGCGTACCGTGCTTCATTTCCATCCTGCACTTGCACCGGTTAAGATTGGTGTACTTCCTTTATCAAAGAAATTAAATGAAGGTGCGGAAAAGATTTTCACACAGTTTTCTAAGAAATATAATTGTGAATTTGATGACAGAGGTAATATCGGTAAGAGATATCGCCGTCAGGACGAAATCGGTACTCCTTTCTGTATTACATATGATTTTGATTCCGAGACAGACGGCCAGGTAACCGTAAGATTCAGAGACTCTATGGAACAGGAGAGAGTGGCAATCGCCGATCTCGATGCTTATTTTGCAGATAAGTTCACATTTTAAGTAAGGAGAACAGTTAGAAATGAGACAATTCACTTCAGATGAGTTAAGAAAAACATGGAAACAATTTTATATTGAACGCGGACATGTGGATGTAGGTGCAGTTTCTTTAGTATCTGACGGTTCTACCGGCGTGCTCTTTAATGTGGCAGGTATGCAGCCTTTGATGCCCTATCTGCTTGGACAGAAGCATCCTTTGGGCACCAGACTTTGCAATGTACAGGGATGTGTGCGTACCAATGATATTGATTCCGTAGGTGATAAGAGCCATGTAACCTTCTTTGAAATGATGGGAAGTTGGAGTCTTGGCGATTACTTTAAAGAAGAACGTTGCAAATGGAGTTATGAACTTTTGACAGAGGTGTTTGGATTTGATGCAGACCATCTGGCAGCAACCGTATTTGCAGGAGATGAAAATGCACCCAGAGATGAAGAGGGCGCACAGTATCGTATTGCATCCGGATTTAAGAAAGAAAACATATATTATTTGCCTGCTGAGGATAACTGGTGGGGATTGGAATACGGTCCCTGTGGTCCCGACAGTGAAATGTTTTATATTGCAGACAGACCGGATTGTGGACCGGATTGTGGTCCCGGTTGTCATTGCGGTAAGTATACAGAGCTTGGTAACGATGTATTTATGCAATATGAGAAGCATCATGACGGTCATCTGACACCTCTTGCAAAGAAGAATGTAGATACCGGTTGGGGCTTAGAGCGTATTTTGGCGTTTTTAAACGGTAGCAGGGATGTTTACCAGATTGACCTTTTTGCACCGGTTATTGCTTATATTGAAAAGGTATCCGGCGTGAAGTATGAGCAGGATGAAAAATTGACCCGTTCTATGCGTATTTTGGCAGATCATATCCGTACAAGCGTAATGCTGATCGGTGATGAAGCAAAGCTTCTTCCTTCCAACGCAGGAGCAGGCTATGTACTTCGCCGTCTGATTCGTCGTGCGGTAAGACATGGACGTATGTTAAAGCTTACAACAGAAGATTTGATTAAGATTGCAAGCCTTTATATTGATGAAATATATAATGAAAGCTATCCTCTTTTGGTTAAGAACAGAGAATATATTCTTTCTGAACTTAAGAAGGAAATTGCCCGTTTTGAAAGCACTCTTGAAAACGGCATGAAGGAATTCCATAAGATTCTGGAACAAAAGAGAACAGAAGGAAAAACAGAAATTGACGGTAAGTCTGCATTTTATTTGTATGATACCTTTGGCTTCCCGATTGAACTGACGGTAGAGCTCGCAGAGGAAGAAGGCCTTAAGGTAGATGAAGAAGGCTTTGTAGCGGCAATGGAAGAGCAGAAGCAAAAGGCAAGAGACAATCAGAACTTTTCTGCAAAACTGAACGTAGGGGCAGGTCTGTTTGATGAACTGTCAGCGGATATTGTCAGTGAATTTGTAGGCTATGACAAGCTTGCTTGCGAAAGTAATGTTGCGGCACTTGTATCTGAAACAGAAATATGTAATACATTGAAAGAAGGCGAAAAAGGTACTGTGGTTGTACCTGTAACCACTTTCTATGCAACTATGGGCGGACAAAAAGGGGATATCGGTGTCATTACTACCGAAAACGGAACCTTTGAAGTGCAGGATACCGTGAAAATAGCCGGTGACAAAATCGGACATGTGGGATGTGTTGTTTCCGGTACGATATCCGTAGGGGAAACAGCGAAACTGAAAGTAGATGCTACGAACCGTGGTAATACATGTAAGAATCATTCCGCAACTCACTTATTGCAGAAAGCACTTAAGTTGGTGCTTGGAGATCACGTAGAACAGCAGGGATCTTATCAGGACAGTGCAAGAACCCGTTTTGACTTTAGCCATTCTCAGGCGCTTACGGCAGATGAAATTGCTAAGGTAGAGCAGATTGTAAATGAAAAGATTGCTGAAAATCTTGCTGTTATGACAGAAGAAATGAGCATTGATAAGGCTAAAGAAAAGGGAGCAATGGCTCTGTTTGGTGAAAAGTACGGGGAAACCGTAAGAGTAGTAACTATGGGAGATTTCTCTATGGAACTTTGCGGTGGTACCCACGTACAGAATACCGGTGACATTGCATTCTTTAAGATATTATCCGAAAGCGGTGTTGCTGCCGGTGTAAGAAGAATTGAGGCGTTAACCGGTGCTAACGTGATGGCATACTACAAAGCAATGGAAGAGAATTTCCTTAACGCAGTAAATGCAGCAAAGGCAGCTCCCAATACTTTAGTAGATAAAATCCAGCATATGCAGGCGGAATTAAAAGCAATGGCGTCTGAAATCGAATCCTTAAAGAGCAAAGCGGCAAAGGATGCGCTTGGCGATGTTATGGATCAGGTTGTGGAAGTAAAAGGCATAAAACTCCTTGCAACAAAAGTTCCCGGTGTAGATATGAATGGTCTTAGGGACTTAGGTGACCAGCTCAAAGCAAAGCTTGGCGAAGGGGTTATTGTACTGATTTCCGATGCAGACGGCAAGGTAAATATGGTTGCAATGGCTACGGACGGTGCAATGGCAAAGGGTGCCCATGCAGGTAACCTGATTAAGGGAATTGCAGCCCTTGTCGGCGGTGGCGGCGGCGGACGTCCTAATATGGCACAGGCCGGCGGAAAGAATCCTGCAGGAATCGATGCGGCACTTACAGAAGCAGTAAAAGTATTGGAAAGTCAATTATAAAAAATATAGTTGACTTACGCTAAAAATGTGATATAATCGTTATTGTGCATGTGTTTGCACAAATATAATAACCCAATCAGTCGTGTTACTAGGAAGGGACTGAAGGGAGGTCAGGTGTAAGAATGTCAAACGTAATCGTAAAAGAGAACGAGACTTTAGATAGCGCTTTACGTCGTTTTAAGAGAAGTTGCGCAAAGGCTGGTATTCAGCAGGAAATTCGTAAGAGAGAACATTACGAGAAACCCAGCGTAAGACGTAAAAAGAAATCTGAAGCTGCAAGAAAACGTAAATACAACTAATTATATGTATGCAAAGTCCTTGGCGGAGCCGCCAAGGACTTTTTGCGTCTAAAAAAGGAGTGGGACAGACATTATAAAGAAAATTGCAACATATTCATGGTAATAGATAAGTGATGGGGAGTGTTTGCCAGTGAGCAGAATTTTAAAAATAACCTTATGCTATGTGATAAGTATTACAATGTTTATGTCGGCCTTTATCAACGTAAAGGCAGCACCGGAGGTGCAAGCACCTTCTTACATATTAATTGAGGCATCTACAGGAAAAGTGATTTGTGAGGAGAATGCCACGCAGAGAAGAAGCCCGGCAAGTATTACGAAAATAATGACATTGCTGTTAATTTTTGAGCATTTAAATACAGGCAGAATCCGCCTTGACAGTGATGTGATGACCAGTGCATATGCCAAGTCCATGGGTGGTTCACAGGTGTTTTTGGAAGAGGGAGAAATTCAAAGTCTGGAAACCATCATTAAGTGTATTGCTGTTGCCTCAGGGAACGACGCCAGTGTAGCGGCTGCAGAGTTTATTGCCGGAAGCGAAGAGGAATTTGTAAAGATGATGAATGAAAAGGCGCAGGAACTTGGGATGCAGGATACCCATTTTATAGATTGCTGTGGACTGAGCGATTCTGATGAGCATTATTCATCAGCGAAAGATGTGGCGATTATGTCCCGGGAACTAATTACTAAATCCGCGCAGGTTCTTGATTATACGCAGATATGGATGGAAGACATTACACATACCACCTCTCAGGGAAGTACCAGCTTTACATTA